>CP065590.1:2767908-3075453 GCA_016025055.1 Chryseobacterium indologenes | reverse complement strand
AAAGAAGTTTGTACTCTTCAGATCATTGGTAAGCTTGATCTGATCTTCATCAGAAACATCGCCCGCCATCATACTTCTCATATCTATTACAAACTCTCCATCTACCAAAACAGTGTGGTCAAAATTAAATTTTCCACTTTTTAATTTTACGGTTCCCGAGTGAGATGAAGCTTCAGTTTTTACCACTTTATATCCCCACCATCTGATCTCTGACGAGGTCACTTTAGACACTTTATCAAATTTCTTTTGGGCAGAAACAAATGATATACTTGCGCACACCAAAGCAAACAATAGTAATCTTTTCATTCTTTTTTATTTACAATTCAACAAAAATAAAAAAAAGTGTAGAACTTCTACACTTTTAACAATATTTTTTGATTAATTTATTGAGCAGTTACCTTTACTACCATATCTATATCATCTTTCACAAAAACATCCTGCATTGTAGATTTGTATGCTACATCAAATTTCTGTCTGTCGAAAGAGAATTTGTTGGATACTAAACTCACTACTCCTTTGCTGTAAGCAATTTTAGCAGGGAAAGTAACCGGATTTGTTTTTCCTTTCACGGTAAGATTTCCTGTTACTAAAGAGTTGTAGATCTTATCGTTGTTTTTCTTTACTCCTGTAATTTTGAAAGTGGCTGTAGGGTGTTTTTCCACTTCAAAGAAGTCACCATTCTTAAGATGGCCGTTTAATTTCTGCTGATATTCACCTGTAAGGTCAGTAGCGTTGATGGAAGTCATATCAAGAACAAAGCTTCCTCCTACCAATTGGTTTCCTTTCATCACCATATCTCCTGATTTCACTTTAATCGTTCCATCATGAGAGCTTGCCTCAGATTTTGCAACTTTGTATCCCCACCAGTGAATATCAGAAGCTACCACTTTTTTTGATTGTCCGAAAGCTAAACCACCGGCTAATACTGCCAGTAAAAATATTTTTTTCATTGAATAGATTTGTTTATTTAACAAAGCAAAGGTAGCCATCTTATTTGATAGATGACATTGATGTATATCAAGAAAATTGATTATTTTTATGAATAATATCATCTCATAAAAAACTCCGGAAATAATCCGGAGTTTGTATTTTAATTTTGATAATAAGCTGTATAAAGGGCAATTCCTTTTATAGCTGTATGATTTTGCTTGACCAGATAAATCGGAATGTTTTTCAACATCTCTTCCATTTTATCGCTGATCTTAAACTTTTCATAGAACTTGGCTTTATCCATATATTCTCTCAGCATCTGAGGAATATCTCCGGCGATGAGTAAACCACCTGTCGCTTTTAACTTTAACGTCAAGTTGTTTGCTTCCCTTGCTAAAAACTCCAGGAACGTATCTAAAGCAATTCTACAGATCATTACATTTTCTTCAACAGCTGCTTTATAAAGTTCGTCTACAAAGTTACCGCTGGCAAGACGCTCACCCAGCCATTCAGGCTCAGGATGTCTTTTCACATCTCTTAAAAATCTGTAGATATTAAATAAACCGGATTTAGATAATACATTTTCCCAGCTTACAATTCCGTAGATATTATTTAAGAACTGATAAAACTCAACTTCTACGTTGGTTCTTGGTGAAAACTCAGAATGTCCGCCTTCTGTGGCAAATGGTCTCAGGTATTTCCCGTCAAAGAAATATCCGGCTTCTCCCAGTCCGTTTCCTGGAGCAAGGATCGCTACATTGCCTTTTTCGAGATGACCGCTTGTATAGATCGCATCAAGATCGTCGTCTTCAAGAAGAGCCATTCCGTATGCGGAAGCTTCAAGGTCGTTCAGCATATCTGCTTTTTCAAACCCGAAATCTCTTTTATAGACTTCGATATCCAAATGCCAGCCTAATCGTGGAGGAGTACTCTTGCCGTCAAATACCGGCCCCGGTACAGCCATTCCCAAACGTTTTACGTTTTCAAGCTGGTTATCCTGAATAAACTTCTTTAAAATATCAGCAAAAGAAGTATATTCTTTGGTTACATACGTATTTTGTTTTTTTATCTCAAGACCTCCGTCACCGGAAACAAAATAGCCTAAGATTGTTATATCTTCACGGAGGCTTGCCCCAATGATAGAAACGTTATCATTATTACTGTTCTCTACTCCTGGTAAATAAAGTGGAAATTTTGGATTCAGAATCATAACCTCAAATTTTACCAAATATAATAATTATCCTTTAGAGATAAAAAAAACCTTTTCACAAAAGTGAAAAGGTTTGGTTAATAATTGTTTATATTAAATCTAACTACTTTCCTAATGGAATATTATAACCGAAGCCTACTCCGATATTCCCCACATTATAGTCCTGACCCGGAAGATCTCCTTTAGTTCCTACAAAAACCTTTTGGTATTGTACGAAGAAGTTCCAGTCTCTGTTGTGGTATCCGATTTCCGGCTTAAGGTAGAAACCTCCGCTAGCTCTTTCTACATTGGTATTGGAAGCTACTGTTTTATCTCCTACCAGAAAACCATATCCTAAGTCTGTTCCGAAATAGAAACCGGTTTGTTTTGGATAAATTCTGATCAAAGCAGCTACAGGAACTACTCCTACGTCATTATTTTTATAACCGTTATTTTCTTTTCCAAAATAGTGAGAATATCCTGTTGCGATACCCAATCCGAATCCTGGAGTGATCAGGTTCTGGTAAGCCACATCTACTCCTACTGCAGCAGAAAGGTTATCTGAAGGAACTGCTAAACCAACATTTGCGCCAACTTTAAGCATATTGTTCATTTGTGCACTTTGAGCGCTTGCTAAACCTGCTGTTAAAATTCCAGCCAGCAATATTGCTTGTTTAAACATTTTCATAACTCTAATTTTTAAATTTTACTAAACTGGTAAGATGTAAAAATCGTGCCAAGCACCGTGGTATTTTCGATTTTAACACTCAATAAAACCATAAAACAATGAATTTCAACAGGTTAATTTTAACAAATTTTAAATGTTTGTTTAACAAAATTATCAAAAACTTATATTAAAAAGTGAATTAAGTCTAAAAATGCAAAGTAAAATCCGGATACGATTTGTCAAAATACACCCTATCAGTTATTTATCCCGTCTATAAGAATGTTTCTAAAGTCCTTTCATAATATGATCATTAGTATGTTGGTAATTGTTATGCCTTCTCACTAGGAATAGCTTCATTTAATGAGTACTTCTGTAGTATTGCCACGAATGCACGAATAAAATCACTGATACAAATTATAATATCAGATCCAGTAAATCCTGTAAATAGATATATCAGAACCTTTCTCGTCATTATAATCATTGGTGTGTTGGTAGCTGTTGCACTGATCTTTTGAAGTGCCGATGTTTCCTTCAGACCATATTTTGATCATCCAACAGTAATATTAACAAACCTTAACCCGTTATTATTTTAACCTTTTTACTACAAATACATCAAAAAAATAAATTTTCTCACGATGGCTGATTCACTAATAAAAAACAAACATCTCCTTTGGCGTGCAGGTTTCGGGATTGGCATCAACCAAATTTCGGAGCTGAAAAATAAAAGCAATAAAACGCTTATTGGCGAATTATTTAAAGAAGATCAATTTACCGAAATCAGCTATGATACCCCGGATGTAGATCCAACTACAGATGATATGAACGCAAATACTCCTGCAGAAAGGAAAAAGGAAATGCAGCGCATCAACAGGGAGCAAAACAACGAACTTAATCTGAACTTTCTGAATCAGATGGTGAACGGTAAGGAACAAATAAGAGAAAAGATGGCATTTTTCTGGCACGGGCATTTTGCCTCCAGAGTCATCAATCCGAAATTCAACAAACAGCTTTTGAATACGATCCGTAAAAACGCTTTAGGTAGTTTTAAAGACCTGCTGTTTGAAGTGAGCCAGTCACCGGCCATGCTAAACTTTCTGAACAACCAGCAGAATAAGAAAGATCATCCGAATGAAAACTTTGCCCGTGAAGTCATGGAACTTTTCACCATGGGCAGAGGAAATTACACGGAGAAAGATGTAAGAGAAGGTGCACGCGCATTTACCGGTTGGAGCTATGATAAGGAAGGAAACTTTAAGGAAAGAAAAAAACCTGCATGATGAAGGAGTAAAAAATTTTTTAGGCAGAACGGGAAATTTTAATGGTGAAGATATTTTAAATAGTATTCTGGAACAAAAAGCAACTTCGCAATTCATCACAACGAAGATCTATAAGTTTTTTGTCAATGAAAACGTAGATCATGAAATCGTCAATAGACTGAGTACAAATTTCTACAATTCAGGTTACAATATAAAAAAACTTCTGACGGAGATATTTTCAAGTTCCTGGTTCTATGATGAAAAGAATATCGGAAACAGGATCAAGTCACCAGTCGAACTGATGGTCGGGATCATGCGAATTCTTCCCATGCAAATCCAGAATCCGGAAAACCTCATCGTATACCAGAAGCTATTGGGGCAAATGTTGTTGTATCCACCGAATGTTTCGGGATGGCCCAGTGGAAAATCATGGATAGACAGCTCTACTCTGATGCTGAGGCTTCAGGTTCCTCAGATATGGTCCGGGCTGCGACCATTGGAGTATAGTCCACGCCAGGACGATGATATTGATATGGGAATGAAATCCCGTGAAACGGCTCTCAATAAAAGCTTTAAAAATCCCAATATTACCATAGACTGGAATCGGGTTGATACAATATTTGCACAAAAGAACTGTGAAGATTATATACTTCAAAAAACTAAAAGTCTTGATATTAATACGGTAAAGAATTTTTCCGACAAGAGTATTAAAATGACTGTCATCAACCTGATGTCAACTCCGGAATATCAGTTATGTTAGGTAGAAGATTTCAGGTTGCAGGCAACAGGTAATAGTGACTCGCAGTTTCGCTTTACAACCTTTTATTTACTATTTAATTCTGTAAAAATTTATAAAAACAAATAATAGTAAAAATATAGACTAGCCCTGCAACCCACAACTTAACATGTGCCACCTTTACCCTAAAAAAACAAAATTATGTTAATCAAAAGAAGAGAATTCCTCAAAATAAGTTCACTGGCAACGGCTTCATTGATGATGCCTAATTTTTTAAAAGCAATGGCTCTGGACGATGCGCTATCAACCAACCAGAACATTCTTGTTGTTCTGCAGTTTACAGGAGGCAATGACGGGTTAAATACCATTATTCCTGCAAAAAACGATATTTACTTCAGAGAACGGAAAACCCTTGCCGTTCAAAATTCGTTACCTCTGACAGATGAGGCAGGGATCAATCCTTCTCTTTCTTATTTTAAAGAACTTTTTGACAATGGTGAACTCTCTGTCCTGAATAATGTCGGCTATCCTAATCCGGACAAATCCCACTTCAGAAGTATGGATATCTGGCAATCAGCAAGCCGAAGCGACGAATTTCTGGATACCGGATGGCTGGGAAGATTTCTGGACGAAGAATGTTATCGTTGCGAGCATCCTACACAGGCACTGGAAGTAGATGATATGCTGAGTCTTGCCTTAAAAGGGGAAAACAATAAAGCATTTGCCTTTAAGGATCCCAAAAGACTGTACCAAACCAGCCAGGAAAAATATTTCAAATCCCTTTATGATCATCATCACGATGATGAAACGGTATCATACCTTTATCAGACATTAGAGTCAACCATTAACAATGCAGGATATATATTTGATAAAAGTAAAGCTAAAAAAACGGAACAAACCTACCCCAATTCCCAACTGGGAAAAGATTTTAAAACGGTAGCTTCATTAATAAAATCCGATATCAATACCCAGGTTTACTATTTATCTGTCGGAAGTTTTGATACCCATGTCAATCAAAGCGACAGGCAGTCGAAGTTGTTCTCTGATATTGATGAGGCTGTAAAATCATTTGTTGCAGATATGAAAAGCAATGGATTGTTTAACAATATTCTGCTGATGACATTTTCCGAGTTCGGGCGCCGTGTTGCGCAAAACGCAAGCAATGGCACTGATCATGGCACTGCCAATCAGATGTTTTTTATCAGTGGAAATCTCAAAAGAAAAGGTCTGCTCAACGCTCTTCCTGATTTGCAACACCTGAACGAGGGCGACCTTATTTATACTGAAGATTTCAGAAAAGTATATGCCACTATTCTAAAAAACTGGCTTAAAGCAGATTCCTCTAAGGTTCTGGGCTGGAAAAACGGGATTTATGATTTCGTTTAGATAAAAATTCCCCCACACATTTTTATCTTGGCTTGGAAATTGCATAAGTCTCTACAAAATAGCACTATGAAATCAAGAATATTTAAAGCATTAATTGCAATTTTAGCCCCAATAGCGATTGAATATATCGTAAAAAAAATATCTGAGAAAATAGATAAAAACGAAGAAAAGAAAGAAAAAGAACCTAAGCAGATTACTGCATAAACGTAAAAGTAGTTAGAATTTAAAATTATTGAAAAGAGACTGTCACCTTATGTACAGTCTCTTTTTTTGTGATTAATTTTCTTATCTTAAAAACTTGGGAATCCGGAACATTTACTATATCATTTAAATGCCACACAAGGACAATATTTTTTTGTTTAACCTTCATTTTTTGTACCCGGTTCAGTTTCTTCAGGTACAATGAGATTTTGGTAATTTGTACTTGCTGTCTTGAATTTTTCTTCCATTCTCAATCTTAATTTTCTGGGCTTATGAACAAGCAGAGAGTCCCCAAAGCCTAATAATAATCTCTCCAGCTCGAAATTAATCTGAACGCAGATTTTAAAAAGAGTTCCCTCTTCATTTTCACTTACGATTTCCTGGCTTCTGTGCAATGGCTTTGTTTTCACATAAGGTGCGTTATGGGCATCTACCCAAAAAACAACATTCCTGGGAGCCAGCGATTCGGAAACAGTAACACCTATAATATCTTTAAAATAAACATCCCCATCCAGCTCTTTATCAATATACTGGTGTTTTTCCGCTACTTCGATAGTCTCCATTCTGTCTAAAGCTAGATTATACATTGTCTGTTTATAGAGACAGATCAGAAACCAACGGTTATTGAATTCCTTCAACAATTGCGGATGAACTGTATACACGCTGGATTCTCTTGCAGTAAAACTTTTATATAGAATTTGTAATACCTTTTTGTTGGCTATACTTTCATACAAAATATCAATATGCTCCAATCCTTTCAGCTGTTCATTTTTATCCAGGTGAATAATCGATTTCTGATTTGTGGAATGAATGGAATCTTCCAGTTTTTGAATAACCCCGTTCATCTCCTTGAACATTGAAAAATCTTTAAACTGCTTTAAAATCTGAACCGCATTATTCATTGCTTTCAGATCACTTTCATTCACAGAAATATTATGAATGCTGTATTCCGGATCACTGTAACGGTAATATTTCCTTTCATATACTTCAATAGGCGCCTCATACCCGAATTTTTCACTCCTCATATTCTGAAGATCAAGCTGAATTGTTCTCTTGCTGACATAGGATTCCTTGCCTTCAAACTCAAAAAGGGCTTCGGAGCATTCATCAATAAGATCCTCCAGGGTATATTTCCTGTACTTGTTTTTAAGACACTTGTCCAGTGTTTTATAGCGAATCAGCGCGTTTTTATTGGATGACATGATGTTTAGTTTTAATTGATCTTCTGCGGAAATTTACTTTTTCACTACCGCATCCCCTTCAAAAGTAATCCCTTCCCAGCCGAACTCCATAAAGTTTCTGATATTCTGATGATCGGTTCCATCCGGGTTCTTCAAAACATCTTCTCTGTAAAAATCGCCGAAAAGATAAAGAGTCTGTTCTTTTGAAATACCTTCATATGCAGCAAAACCGAAGATCTTGCAAGAGCCGTTGTTCTGCCCTGCTTCATTCATGATATTTCCGTTTTTAAAAGCTGTCGGAACAAAGTGATAATGTTCATCAATATAAGCAATCACATCGTTAAACTGAATGGTTTCAGGAAAATGTTTTAATTGTTCTAATAGTATCATAATGGTAGGATTTTATTTCTTAACGTATATAGCAGATCAGTAATTTTCCCCACTGCTGAATCTGCTTTTTTTAAATTTTTGTAAAAATAATTAAAAAAAAGATATGTACGCAAAACTATTGCGCAATAACGTAATTACTTTGCACTATCAAAATGACAAAACAATGGAATTTAATGGAAATCACTTAATCGAATTAGGATATAGACCAGCTAAATGGTTTAAAGATGCCATTATCTATATCAACGAAAATAATCTGGATGAAATTAAGATCAAAGAATACCTTGAACAGTTTAAACAACCGGACCTGATGCCTCTTCATGAAACAGCTAAAGATTTTATCATCAATATCAGAGCTGAACATGAAAGTGAAACAGACAATGTAGAAAAAGTAATCAATACGATGAATATCCTGATGAAAACACCTACCTTGATTAACGGAGCTATTATGCCGGATGCCTGTCCAACAGGACCTGCAGGTCAGATTCCCGTAGGAGGTGTTGTGGTGGCTCAAAATGCAATTCATCCGGGATTCCACAGCGCAGATATCTGTTGTTCCGTGATGTTGACTGATTTTGGTAAGATCAATCCAAAAGAGGTGCTGGATGCGGCTCACGCTGTGACCCATTTCGGATATGGAGGAAGACCGAGAGGAGAACAGATGCCCATGTCTCAGGAATTGATGGACGCATTCAGAGCCAATGACTTCTTACATGATGAAAAGCTGATCAGTATCGCCCGTTCTCATATGGGAACACAAGGAGATGGAAATCACTTCTTATTCGTAGGAACTTCAAAAAATACGGGAAACACGATGCTGGTAACCCATCATGGTTCGAGAGCACCGGGTGCTGCATTATATGATAAGGGAATGAAAGCAGCCAACAGATTCAGAATGGATATCTCTCCTGAAACCCTGAAAGAAAATGCGTGGATCCCCTATGATACCGATGAAGGAAAAGCCTACTGGGAAGCGCTGCAACTGATCAGACAATGGACTAAGGAAAACCATACTTCTATTCATGATGCCGTTCTAAACAAACTGGAAATGGAGAAGGAAAACCGTTACTGGAATGAACATAATTTTGTCTTCAAAGACGGAGATTTGTTTTACCATGCGAAAGGAGCTACTCCACTGGATGATAAATTCATGCCTGATATTACGGGACCAAGATTGATTCCGTTGAATATGGCAGAGCCTGTACTGATTGTTCAGGGAAAAACCAATGAAAGAAATCTGGGTTTTGCCCCACACGGAGCGGGAAGAAATTTCAGCAGAAGTCAGCATAAAAAATCAATGGCTCATAAAACGACGGAAGAAATTTTTGAAGAAGAAACAGCAGGATTGGATATCCGTTTTTATTCTAATGAAATTGACATTTCTGAGTTGCCAAGCGCTTATAAAAGTGCTAAAAACGTAAGAGCACAGATTGAAGAATACGGACTTTGTGAAGTCCTGGATGAAGTGATGCCTTACGGATGTATCATGGCCGGCGATGTGGAGAAAAATGCACCGTGGAAGAGAAAAAAGAAATTCAGAAAAGCATAAACTCAATATATAAACCTGACAGGTTTTGAGAGCTGTCAGGTTTCCGGAAACAAACAGGATGGGCAGGAGCTCAGCAGGCAGAACAACAATCACTGTGCGCCATTGGCATATAAAGTTCCCTTACTCGTGGGACGCAGGTTGGAAGCCTGTCTTCCTTGCAAAATGAAAGTATCCTGTCAATAAAAAATAAGGCAAAGGGAGTTCCTATACAATTTGGATTCTACTCCCCGCTTTTTCAAAAATTATAGGTAAAAGGAGTTCCTATATCATTTTTCTATTAAAAAATCTACTCCTCACTTATTTAATTTTTATATCATGAAAACACTTAAATTATTTAATGCCGTACTGGCTAAAAAATCTGATGAAAAACCTTTCATTTCACAGGACGGATTTGTAATTGAACCTGATGCACTTTGGGCAAAAAAACAGATCATCAAATATTATTCGAAAGAAAAATTAAATGGAAATGACCTGAATAAAACCTTCCATAAATCGTGGGAGAAAATTAAAAACAGTACAAGATTTGAACTGTTAATGGAACAGATTCTTCACTATTCTTCTACGTACGGAAGTCATTTTCAGGATGAGATCTACATTCCTGATGAAGTGTTGAACGTTCCTGGAACGAAGCTTATTTTTAAAGTAATCAAAGCCTATTCTCCTGATGAAATGACAGTAAAATGCCTGTCATTATTACAGTCAGGGATAGCTTTAACTGAAGAAACCATTGATGACCTGTTCTATATTTTAACGGAAGAACTTGAGTATGAATTTACTGGAAAAGAAAATATCAGAAACAAAGAAGCGATGGTAAGAATAGCTGATCTTTTTGAGATCTATCCTGAAAATCCTGTCGAATTTCTGAGATATGTTATTTTTAAAACAACAGATACCAGTCTTTTGATTAAAAATCAGGAACTGATTGAAAATATCAAATTAAGTAAATTTGATCCATCTGACCTGTTTGAAACATTCGGAACTGAAAAGCTTGCCGGAATTTTCAATAGATTCAAGCCCTTATTTCTGGCCTACAAAAACAGGTCGTCAAAGACGGTCAATAAGATTTCAAAACTGTCAAAAATATATCATCAGCCTTTGGTTTCAAACCCATTGAATGATGCAACAAGTACTTTATTGATAGAAAGTGATAGACACTGGCTGGAACATGCAACACCGTTTGCACTGTTTAAAGCATTATCGGCTTGTTATCAGAGAATGTATGGTCAGAATACTTTCGTCTATAGGATAAGAAACGGGAAATCATGGGTAAAAAACGGAAAAAACACGGATGTCAATGAGATGAATTATGACTTTATCCTACGCTATTTACAATCCAGATTTGATTTCTCAGGAAAGAAATTCTATTTCCCTGAAAATATAGACTACGGGCTCCCCACCTCTGAGAAAATGTTTGTAGGAAATTTCCCGACAGGAACAAGATTTACAGGGGAAAAACTGGCAGTGGGAATATACTGGGAAAATGCATGGGGAGCCTATGACCTTGACCTTTCCGGCCTGAATATCTCAGGGAAAACCGGATGGAATGCCGCCTATAATCAGGGAAACGGAAGTTTAATGTACTCGGGAGATATGACCTCTGCGCCTAAAGGTGCTGTGGAATATCTCTACGCCAACAGAGGGCTGAATACTCCTACGCTGATCATGAACAATGTTTATTCGGGAGCATCGGATTGCGGATATAAAATTGTTGTGGGAAAAGGAGATGATATTTCAAGAGACTATATGATGAACCCTGATCATCTGTTTGCTGAAGTGAAATGTAAGTCGGTACAGAGACAAACAATTCTAGGAATGCTGCTACCAAAAGGTGAAAACCAATGCTTTGTGCTGTTGAATTTCGGTTCAGGCCAGGCTCAGGTTTCCGGAAACTCTAAAGTGGCAGCTATGGCAACAGAAGCTTTGTATCAGCAATGGTATGAGCCTCTGTCTTTCAATGAGCTGATCAGAGAATTAGGAGCTACAGTGACCGCAGAAAAGTCAGAAGCCGATTTTGATTTTTCTCTTGAAAATCTTGAAAAAGATAGTTTTACTAAAATTTTCAGATAATAAATGCGCCATTTAATTTTATTGGATGGCGTTTTTATATTGATCCTTTAAACGACATAACCAACTCACAAACAATCTATCAGCATTTGTTCAGCCGGGGATATTTTTATACATTTGCCGACCTTAAATAATAAACAAAAAAACTTTTAATCATGAAGAAAATAGTATTCGTAATGTTAGCCGTTCTCACGCTCGCGTCATGCGGATCAGACGGAGGCAGGGATAATGACAACGGGTCTAACAATACAGCCAATGCAGCTCCGAAAGTTGTCACAGGCACTCCCATCATCGCGAACGCCCAGTTCAAATTTGCAGGAACGGTAACTTCCACGGGATCTGGTTATTCAAAACGTGGGTTTTGCTGGAGCAAAAACATCAATCCGACGATCGGCAATTCAAAATACATTGAGGAATTTACCAATACTACAGGTGATTATCAGCTGATGGCTACTTATAGTACAGATTTTGATAAATCGACCACTTATTATGTAAGAGCTTATGTTCAGGCCTTTAACGGGGAGGTCATCTATGGAGATAATGTATCGTTCATGACTCCTGCAAAAATGGATATTACCTTCAAGATGGCTAAAGAGATATACACTACTTCAGCCACTTTAGTTACAGAAAAGATTTCTGTAAATTATCTTGAAAGTTTCTTTCCGAACGAAAAAGGTTTTTGCTACAGAACCAGTACCGGAGTTGATATTGCCAACGGCCAGACTGTCAAAGTTGACAATCCCGGTAATTATTCACCGTATGAGCTGGAAGTGACAGGATTGCTTCCGAACACAACCTATTATGTAAAATCCTATGTAAAAGAAGGGTCTAATGTATATTATTCAGCTGAAAAAACCTTTACCACAGCCGGAGCGATAGGAGCTTCAGGCGGATATATTTTCTATGATAAGGGAGAAGCTACGGATGGCTGGAGATATCTGGAGGCCGCACCTGCCAATCTTACTTATAACGGCTCGGTTAAAGTACAATGGGGATGTCCTTTCGACGTTGTGAATCAGACACAGTCGGTGATGGGATCAGGACCGGCTAATACGGCAAGGATTATTTCTCAATGTTCCGAAGCCAACTGTGCGGCGAGACTATGTGCCAATTATACTGTGAATGGCATCACAGGCTGGTTTTTACCATCTGTAGAAGAACTTAAAGCATTTTATAAAAGTTCAAAGAATGTTTACACGATCGCTACCATTCAATGGAATGACTATTACTGGAGTTCTACCGAAGTACCGGGCCTGAACAAAGCGACCCTGATAGACGGATTTAACGGATACCTTTCAAATTACGAAAAAGATTATAACAAAGTGATGGTAAGACCTGTCAGAAGGTTTTAAAAAATACTCTATAAAAATGAAACCGCCGGTATGGGCGGTTTTTTTATTTTAAAACATAGATGTTTCTAAACATTTATTGTGTGAATTGAAAATACCTCTCCTTCCAGTTTCACAATACCTTTTTTCCCATAATCAATGCGGATATTAAACATATTTTCCAGAGGAAACTGAAGTATCGACTGGATGACCAGACGAATAACTCCGGCATGGGTGATGATCAGAATTTTATCAATATTCTGGGTTTTTATCAGTTCACTCCAAAAATTGAGTACCCTGGCCTGCATTTCAAGCAAATTTTCTCCTTCCGGAGTTTTTATACTGACAAAATCTTTATACCAGGGATTAATTTCCTGCTCAGGAATTTCAGTCCATTTTTTCAGTTCCCAGTTTCCGAAATTCATTTCCCGGATTCTTTCATCAGTTTTATAATTAAACTTAAAATGCTCTGCCATAAGGCAACAACGCTGTGACGGACTTGAAATTACCAGATCAAAATCATGATCAAGATCAAGGCTTTTAAAGTCTTCATCATAGCTTTGTTTTAAAGGCATTTCAGCAAAACCGTAACATAGGTTGTCAGGATTGTCGACAGCTGTATGACGAATCAGATGAATTTCCATGCGATAATTGTTCCCAGATAAAATAACACTTCACAAACCTGTTGTACAGCACCCAGACAATCTCCGGTATAGCCACCGATATGTTTTTTAAAATACCATCCCATATAGATTTTACCGGTATAGGCCAGAGCAAAAGCAAAAACCAGTCTCCAGTCCGGAATTAAGGCAAAGGAAATCAAAACACTTAGAAATCCAACAGCCAACGCTACTCCATCCAAAGGCTTATTGGCCAGCGGTTTGGATTTGCTGACATCTATATCCGTTACATACTGATGCGTGTAGATCATGGTGCCAGAAATAAAACGGCTTGTCGTATGAGCCAGAATAATAATTGCTAAAGTTTTACCCAAATCAGCAGTTCCCAAAGTCTGAATACTGAAAAATTTCAGGGCAAAGAGCAGAATAATCCCAATGGTTCCATAGGCTCCTACCCTGCTGTCTTTCATAATGGTAAGAATCTTTTCTTTTCCGTAGCCACCACCAAAACTGTCACACATATCTGTAAAACCGTCTTCGTGAAAGGCTCCGGTCAGCAAAACACTGATGATCATCATGAGGACAATTCCAATTTCAAGGTTAAAAAGCTGAGCTGAAAAATACAAGACTACTGTATTGATCAAGCCCACCAGCATACCCACCCACGCAAAATATTTTTGAGATTTATTCATAATCTCCTTGGAATAAGGAATTGTAAATGGCACCGGAATCCTCGTGAAAAACATCAGAGCCGTTGCAAAATAAATCAGTTCGTTTTTCAGGATCTTCATTTATTCTTTATTGGAAACATGAGCATCTTCAAAACTGGACATTTCATTCAGGAAACCAACTGCACTCCGGATAAGCGGATAGGCTAATGCACAGCCGGTTCCCTCTCCCAGCCTTAAATTCAGGTTGAGTAACGCTTTCTGCCCCAACAAATCTATCAGCTGAAGATGGGCATTTTCATCACTTACATGGCAGAAAATACAATTATTGAGGACTTCAGAATTCTTTTTCCAGACAGCGGCAACGGCAACACTAGCAATAAATCCATCCACCATGATCAGCATATTCTGATCGAAAGCCTCTTCCATAGCGCCCATCATCTGTGCGATTTCAAGTCCGCCAAAAATCCGGGCAACTTCATCCGGTGTTGCTATGTCGGGATATTTTTCAATGGCCGTGGAAAGAATATTGACCTTGTTGTGTAACTGGTCATCATTCAAACCGGTACCTCGTCCGATACAACTGGCAACTGGTAAACCAAACAGCTGGCTCATCATCAGTGAAGAAGCAGAAGTATTTCCAATGCCCATTTCTCCAAAACCGATGATATTACAGCCTGTTTCTGCGATCTCTTTCACGACCTGCCTTCCATTTTCAAGAGCTTTCAGGTATTCTTCAGGCGTCATTGCAGGCTCTTCCAATATATTACGGCTGGATTTCCGGACTTTTTTATCTATCAAAGCAAGGTCTTCAGGAAAATAAAAGTTTACCCCGGCATCTACAATCTTAATTGCAATACCGTTTTGCCGGCAGAAAACATTGATGGCTGCCCCGCCACCCAGAAAATTCATCACCATTTGGTAAGTAACTTCCTGCGGATAAGCACTCACACCTGCTGTAGCAATCCCATGATCAGCTGCAAAAACAACCATATGGGGAGCTATCAACTGAGGGGAAGTCGTCTTCTGGACCATACCTATTTTATGGGCTAAGTGTTCAAGATATCCTAATGCTCCTAAAGGTTTCGTTTTAAAATCAATTGTATGCTGTAATTCGTTTGATAACATGGATGTATAAACTTAGTAATATTAAAATAGAGAAAGTACAATATTAGTGAAATAGGCCGTTTTATACAATGTAATGGGAAGAAAAAGGTATGAGACAGATAGACGAAAGACGAAGAGATAAGGGACAAGCAACCAGCAAAAAACTTGGACCCGATGCAGCTTTACATCTTAAACCTGGAACTTTAGAATCCGGTTACTGCTGAATCCTGCAACTCAAAGCAATCTATTATACTTTTCTTCGTTTACAAACACTACGTAGTTACACTGCGTACTTCTTTATTTACTTTGCATTATAAATCGAAAACAATGACACCGAAAATACTGAAAAAAATAAAAGAAGTTGAAACGTCGAAGGGCGTAGAAGTCCTTTTGGCTGTAGAATCAGGGAGCAGGGCCTGGGGTTTTGCATCTCCTGACAGCGACTATGATATACGCTTTATATACAGGCATGAAAAAGACTGGTATCTTTCGCCCTGGGATAAAGATGAAACTATAGAATTTATGACGGAAGATGATCTCGATGGTTCCGGATGGGACCTTAGGAAAACCTTTCATCTTCTCCTGAAATCGAATGCGGCTTTGTTAAGCTGGTTCTATTCTCCTATTGTGTATATGAAAAACGAAAGATTCGTAGAACTTTTCAAACCATTGACAGATGCCTGTTTTTCTCCGATAGCTGTTTCTTACCATTATGTAAGCATGAGTAAAAAGTATCTTGAAGGCTGCAGAAACGATGAAGTAAAGCTGAAAAGTTACTTTTATTGTCTTCGGACGGCATTAACAGGAAAGTGGATCATAGACAAAGGAACAGTTCCTCCCGTATTGTTCAGTGACCTTCTTGTCTTAACAGATGATGCAACCAGACGTAAAATAGAACACCTGGTTGCTTTGAAGGCCACCAAGGGAGAGGCTTACTTTCATGCTAATGATTGGGAATTGTTTGACTTTTTAGAAAAGACCATACAAGAAAACGAGAATAAATCAAAAAGTCTGCGAGGAAGTAATGCGGATAAAGTTGAGATGGAAAGGATTTTCAGGGAGATATTAAAATAATTATCCAATAGATCAGGAGGCCGGTAAAGCTTTTTTGTTTCCCCTCTCTCCGCTTTTTCTTAACAATTATTTATTCCAAACCGGTAATAACAGCCATTGCGGATCAGAAATTTATCAATACCTTTAAGTAGCCTTATCAAAGAACATAAATATGGAAAACAAAAACTTTACGCCTGTAGAACAATCATTTGTAACAGATCTTTCGAAAAACAGCAGTACCCATATCGCTTATATTGCGGTCGATAATTTCCCTAATCTGGGGATGCTGACAGCCCTTAGATTTCTGGAATGGGTATCTCTAAACCCCAAAGGGGTCATCAGTTTACCAACAGGAAAAACTCCGGAATATTTCATTTTCTGGACAAAGCATATCCTTGAAAACTGGGAAAAAGAAGAGATTGCCGAGCTTAGAAAAAAGCATCGTTTAGGGAATGTTAAACCTTCACTCTCCGAGCTTCATTTTGTGCAGATCGATGAATTCTACCCTATCAGATCATCTCAGGCTAATAGTTTTTATCATTATGTCAATAAATATTACATCGAAGGCCTGGGGCTGAAAAGAGAAAATGCGATCCTGATCAATTGTGATGAAATTCCTCTGGCTGAAGGTAAAAGCTTTGAAGAAATTTTTCCTGATCATAAGGTCAATCTTGAATTAAGGTATTATGAACCGGAAACCCCTTTCGAAAAACTACAGAAAGAGTCTATTTTTCTCATCGATAACTGGTGTTCGGAATACGAACAGAAGATCCGTAACCTGGGTGGAATCGGTTTTTTCCTTGGAGGAATAGGTCCTGATGGCCATATAGCGTTCAACATCAAAGGTTCTGATCCTTTTTCGACCACCCGACTGACCTCAACGAATTTTGAAACACAAGCCGTTGCAGCAGGTGACCTTGGAGGAATTGAAATCTCCCGGGAACGGCTGGTCATCACGATAGGACTTGAAACCATTACTTATAACAAAGATGCGGTTGCCATTATTTTTGCCGCCGGAGAAGCCAAAGCTCCTATGATAAAAAATGCGTTGGAACTTCCGCCCTCCAATTTATACCCTGCATCAGTTCTTTCCAAACTGCCCAACAGCAGGTTTTATATCACGTTGGGAGCAGCGAGTATGCTGAATGATTTTATTGACGATTATTATCAATCCGGAAGCTGGTCTCAGGAAAAAACGGATAAAGCTGTCATGCAGCTGACTCAAAAACTCAACAAATATGCAGAACATCTTACCATCGGGGACCTGCGATCTGATCCCCATACCCGGCTCATTCCGGGCCTTGATGAGAATACGGTGCAATCTGTCATCACTTCCATTGAAAATAAAATAAAAAAAGGGACAGAGCAGCTTACGCACGAAGTTTTTTATCACACAGGGCCGCATCATGATGATATTTCACTCGGGCTTTTACCTTATATCCATTACCAATCCCGTAACGAAACCAATACCTCTCATTATTCTGTACTGACTTCAGGTTTCACGGCTGTAACGAATAAATTTTTAACGGATATCCTTAGAAATACCCTCTCTTTCATTCAAAAAGGAGACGTGGAAATGATTAATTATCCAGACTTTTTTGAAGTGGGATACAAAAATAAAAGGGATAAAGATGTCTATCATTACCTCATCAATATAGCCTCTGAAAATGCAACAGAGAGGTCAAGAGCAGTATCTCACAGAATGGTAAGAAACATTGTTGAGCTTTGGAATATTACAAGTCAGCAGGAACTGGAAGAGAGAATCAATGGGATTATTTCTGTGGTCAGATCAAGCTATGACGGCCAGAATCCGGAACCGAAAATCCAGACCCTTAAAGGAATGATCCGCGAATATGAGGAAGAACTGGTATGGGCTCATTTTGGGGTAAGAACAAAAAATGTATCTCACCTGAGGCTCGGTTTTTACACAGGTGCTATTTTCACCGAAAAACCCAACAGGGAAAGAGATGTATATCCCATCCTGGAAGAATTGAGAGCCATCAATCCGACCGTTATCAGTCTGGCATTTGATCCTGAAGGAAGCGGTCCGGATACCCATTACAAAGTTTTGCAGGCTATTGCGGCGGCAGTACGGGAATGGAGTAAAGAAAAAGACCTGTCACAGCTTAAAATATGGGGGGTACCGAAATGTCTGGTATCAGTTCAATGCCGCTGATGTCACTCATATTTTCCCTGTATCACTGAATGCCATGAGCACAATGGACGAAAGCTTTACCAATAGTTACCTGAGCCAGGTGAATGCCTCTTTCCCGAGCTACCGGTATAATGGAAAGTTCAGTCACCTTTCTATACAAACATGGGTAGAACAGCTTCAGGCTGCCCAGTTGATATTGGGAAAACCATACTTCTACGACAATGACAGTCCACGGTTAAGGGCTACCCACGGATTACTTTTTTTTAAGGAAATGGATGTGGAAGAATTCCTGCAGACAGCCCGGGAACTGGAACAATCAACAGAAGGAGTATAAGTAATTCAGATCCAAACTAAAATACAATGCCGGAGAAACAAATAATATTTTGTTTCCGATATAATCATGACAATACAAGACTTAAAAAATAAAAACCTTATTCTCTTTGAAGCTATTTCCGGAAGCCGTGCTTTCGGACTGGATACTGAAACCTCGGATACCGATATCCGCGGGGTATATTATCTGCCAAAAGAAGATTTCTTCGGACTGAACTATATTCCGCAGGTTTCTAACGAGACCAATGATATCATCTATTATGAAATCGGAAGATTTGTGGAACTGTTGCAGAAAAACAATCCCAATATTCTGGAAATTCTGGCGAGCCCTGAGAATTGTATTCAATACAAAAATTCTGTAATGGATCTTTTAAAACCTGAAGATTTTTTATCCAAATTATGTAAAGATACTTTTGCCGGATATGCCATTTCTCAGATAAAAAAAGCGAAAGGTCTCAACAAAAAAATTGTAAATCCTATTGAGAAGGAAAGAAAATCTATTCTTGACTTTTGTTTTATTCTTAAGGGACAAGGCTCCGTACCGTTAAAAAACTGGCTTTCAGAACAGGGAAAAACTCAGGATCTTTGCGGATTGGTCAATATCGATCATACCAAGGGAATATTTGCTTTATTTTATGATGCTTCCCAAACATTAAACTACAAAGGAATAGTTCAAAATGAAGAGGCTAATCAGGTTTGCGTATCATCTGTTCCAAAAACTGAAAAACCCTTAGCTTATCTCTTCTGTAATCTTGATGCCTACTCTACATACTGCAAAGATTACAGAGAATATTGGAAATGGGTGCATGAACGAAACGAAGACCGTTATCATGTAAATCAGGAACACGGACAGAATTACGACAGTAAAAACATGATGCACACCATCCGTTTATTGCAATCGTGTGAGCAAATTTTTAAAACCGGTTCGCTTAGTATTCGGGTAGACAATCGTGAAGAACTGCTCAATATTAAAGCCGGAAATCTTCCGTATGAGATGCTGATGCAAAAAGCAGAAGCTCTGATACAATCCATCGATTCCTACCATACTACATCCGATCTTCCCGATACGCCCAATTTACAAGAATCAACTCAAATTCTGGTTCAAATAAGAGAAAAACTATACAGAGATCAATAACGAATAACAGAGTGGAGAGTCACCATGACGGCCTCCCACTCTCATATTCCAATCTAGGATATCCAAAGACTTTTCATACTTACTTCTTCTTCGAAGCTTTTGCAACCGGATTATAATCAAGGCAGATTTTTATCCAATATTCAAAATCATCAGGTTGGCGAAATCCGGCAGGCTCTACGTAGCAATAACCCGGAAGCTGCTTGCCCCTCATGATCATAGGCAGAAAACCTTTTCGTTCCGAGACCACATCTTCCAGTTCAGGGTTATAACGGCACATAAGATTTTCATGACTGATATTAATGCACATTTTACCATTAATCAAAAATGATAAACCACTGAACATTTTCTTCTCTTCCACTTCAATATCAGGAACTTTCGCCAGCCGTTCACGAACTCTGTCGGCCAACTCAATATTGTAAGCCATGGTTTTATTTTTTTATCAATTAAAATTACTTAAAAACAACGTTCAACACTGTCTTTTACCCATATTTTTTTAATACGTCTATCTTTCTGAAATAATATTTTATTTAAATTAATTATTGTTTTACGATAATTAATTATACATTTGCAATATAAATAATGATCATGACATGAACCAGACCAAAATTATTTCAAAGATTTTATTTTATATCTGCACCCTACTTTCCGTTGGATATTTAATAACATTTGTGTATTCCATTCTCTGCCTGGCTACAGACTTTTCGGTTACCCCTTACCAAGGCGGGCAATACCTTCATATCAATTATCCGTTTACAGAAAGTCCTTTTCTGAATATTGAGAACAATTATCCATATATTTTCTTTTCATTTCTCCTGGTTTTAGCTTCTTATGGCATCTTTTTCTGGCTTTCCGCTAAAGTTTTCAGGGTATTTTTTCAGAATAAGCTATTTACCAGAGAACATATACAAAAGCTCAAGAGATTTTACCTGTATAATATTTTCATTCCGGTTCCCGTAGTTATGATCGCGAGTTTCTTTGTAGAAGTGGAAATTTTTATATGGGGCCTGGTGTTTATTCACTTTATGCTTGGAATTTTCTGTCTGTTTCTTGCCAATATCTTTAAGCAAGGGCTACATTTGCAAAACGAACAAGACCTATTTATATAAAATGCCAATTATAGTCAACTTAGATGTGATGCTTGCCAAACGAAAAATGCAGAGTAAAGAATTGGCAGAAAAACTGGGAATCACCCCTGTAAACCTTTCTATCCTTAAAACCGGAAAAGCCAAAGGTGTCCGTTTTGATACGCTGGAAGCTATCTGTAAAATCCTTGAATGCCAGCCCGGAGATATTCTTGAATTTAAAGAGTAATTTACCCAGAAGGACCTTGAGATTAAATCATCTTCTCTTACCTTTTAACTTCCGGCCTTAAGTTTCAGACATCACAAGAGATCCATTAAAAATGAGCTGCCAAAAGGTGGCCGGTCATTCTATTCCCCAAACACAACCTTATGAATACATTAACCATCAACAACCTAAGCCTTACCTACAAAAATGGCTTTCAAGCTATTAAAAATATTTCTCTGGAAATCAACAATGGCATGTTCGGTTTATTGGGTCCCAACGGAGCCGGAAAGTCTTCTCTGATGAAAACCATTGTCGGGCTTCAGAAACCTACATCGGGAACACTGCTTTTCAATGAGGTAGATATTATCAAAAATCCTGATTATATCAAACAGAATCTTGGATTTCTTCCTCAGGATTTTGGAGTGTATCCAAAAGTATCAGCTTATGATCTATTGGAACATATAGCCATATTAAAAGGTATTACCGACAAAAATAATCGTAAAAATCAAATTCTGGGCCTGCTTGAGAAGGTCAATCTTTCTGATTTTGCTAAAAAGAAGCACACACCTTCTCCGGAGGAATGAAACAGCGTTTCGGCGTAGCTCAGGCATTATTGGGAGATCCGAAGATTATTATTGTGGATGAACCTACTGCAGGACTGGATCCTGAAGAACGAAACCGTTTTAATACATTGCTCAATGATATCAGTCAGGATGTGATCGTTATTCTGTCCACTCATCTTGTTGAGGATGTCAGAAATCTTTGCTCAGAAATGGCGGTGATGAATCACGGACAAATTCTCAGAAAAGGAAATCCTGGAAAATTAATCGCAGAGCTGGAAAATAAAATCTGGACAAAACCGATTCACAAAACCGAACTGGAAACCTATAGTTCCAGCTATGAAATCATCAGCAGACAGCTTCTCGAAAGAGAACTTCATATTACTGTATTTTCTGAAGAATCTCCGAAAGATTTCAGTTCCGTAACTCCTTTATTGGAACACGTTTATTTCCATACACTCACCCTAAAACCTTAATCATGAACACTATATTTTTATTTGAAGCCGGACGCTCTTCCAAGCACTGGCTCACCTATCTTGTGGCCTTACTTCTGATAGCTCTCGGTATTTTCTGCGGAAATCGGTTCAATCTTTCAGTAGGAGAAGGAATTTATTTAAACTCGCCCTATACCGTCGGTTTTATGACCGGAATGCTGAGTCTTTCCATTATTTTATTTGCCACAGTCTATGCTTTGCAATTGCTTTTTAAAGATCATGATACCCGTTTTGCAGTGATTCTCTTTTCGTTTCCTGTGTCAAAGCTGACATATCTAACCGGAAGATTTACCATGTATTTTCTAAAGACCTTCATTAGTTTCTGTCTCATGATGAGCGGGTTTATTATTGGTCAGCTCCTTCGCACGGGAAGTGAAATGCAGGAAGGGTTCAGGATCATCTACTATCTCTATCCGATATTGATTTTCGGCCTTATCAACAGCCTTTTAGTCTGCAGCTTTCTTTTTCTGATTGCCCTTAGTGTTCGTAAAAAGTTATTCGTCGTTATATCCGGTTTATTGCTATACATACTTTATATGATTGTTTTACTATTTTCCAATTCACCTTTTATGACCGGAAGTATTCCACAATCATTGGAAGCGCAGCAATTTTCTGCAATAGTAGATCCGTTCGGGCTTTCTTCTTATTTTTTTGACGCAAGAACAACCACTGTTCTTCAAAAGAACACAGAGCTTGTTCATTTATCAGGATATCTGTTATTAAACAGAATACTATTCGTACTCATATCCGTAATTTTTATCTCCCTGTCTATCCGGCTATTTTCTTTCAGCAGTTTCGCCGGAAAAAAGGGAAAAAAGATATTGAAAGTGTCAGATCTTTCATCAAGATCATTGGTTTCAAAATATCAACCTATTGTTCCTGACTTCGGTTTAAAAGCTTATATAGCCTCTATACTTTCTTATGCAAAAATTGATCTCATTTACCTGTTTAAAAGCATTACCGTACCTGCGATATCGATTCTCTTACTTTTTTGCATTGGAATGGAGCTGTATGCGGAAATTGAAAAAGGCATTCGTATTCCTCAAAAATATGCAAGCTCGGGTCTTATGGCAACCACGATCTCTGAGAATTTTCCTTTATTCGGATTACTGATTTCCGCTTATTTTCTCAATGATCTGTACTGGAGAAGTCATTCTTCAGCATTCTGTATGATTGAAAACACTGCTTTTCTCCGTAAGAACAAACTTTCCGGGCATTTAATTGCGATCAGTATCCTGCTATTCCTCCTGACAGGAATTCTGATTGCCCAAGGGATTATTTTTCAGGCGGTATATCAGTACTTTTATATTGACTGGAACGCTTATCTTCCCGTCTTTCTTTTTACTACTTTTCCTCTCATCTTATTTTCCGGCTTTATTCTGTTAATCAATGACAATTTCCGGAATAAGTTTGTTGCCCTGGGAATATCTGTTTTCGCTGTTTTAGTGTTGGCAGGTCCTGCTTCGGGCAAAATCCTTCCTTATCCTCTTTTGAGAATTTTTTCAGACTTTAAGGGCAGTTACAGTGATTTTAACGGGTACGGAACTTATATGTTGGCTTTCACTCAAAGACTGGTCTTTGGAGTTGGTGTAATTGCTTCTTTATGGACGATCAATACATTCATTATCTCCAAAAGACGAATTCTTCTTCATGCTGTACTTATCACTATTTTGCTAATTTTCGGATTGTTCGCAGGAATGTATTTCATGAAAGGTTACCTTCCCAAAGATGAGGATAAAATAGTGATGGAATCTGTTGAATACGAGAAAAAATACCGTAAATATGAAAATCTGCCACAACCTGATATTACCGATGTTACTACAGAAATTAAGCTTTATCCTTCAGAAAATGCCTATCAGATTACCGGAAAATATACAGTGCGTAACCAAACCGGCCAGCCTGTTCATAAAGTTCTCATCAACTTTCATCCTGATTTACATGTGGAAAATGCTACGTTTATATTGGGTAATGAAGTTATAAAGGTCAATGCTGCCACGGCAGAGATTATGCTAAAAAATCCTATGCAGCCCAATGATACAGGCCTACTTAATTTTAAATTATTTTATAAATGGTATGCAGTCAATGGTCATCAGTCTTTCAATGCGATCATTGGTGACGGTTCTTTTATGCGCATCAGCAGGTATTATCCGACCCTCGGTTATCAGAAGCACAACGAGGTTCAGGATCAACAACAGAGAAATCACTTCCAGCTGGGAAAACTCACCCCAATGAAAAGCCCTGAAGATCCTGAGGTATTTAAAAAGACTTCATCAATCTGGATATGACCATTTCTACAGAGAAAAATCAAACCGCCATCGGAACCGGAGATCTGGTAAAGAAATGGACAAAATCAGGGCGTCTTTATTTTAAGTACAAAGCAGATCAAATTCCCTGTCGTTTCGCAGTCTCTTCAGCTAACTACAGAATAAAAAGTGAGCGCTATAAAGGAATTACCATCAATATCTTTTATCACCAAAAACATTTTGAAAATGTAAATCATCTTCTGAAAAATGCAAAGCTTACTTTAGATTACTGCCAGCAAAATTTCGCAAAATATCCTTTTAAAACCATCAGTTTTGCAGAAATTTCTTCATTTACAAGAGGTTTTGCCGCTACAGCTTATCCTTCTGCGATCTTTATGCCCGAGGATATGATTTTTCACGCCAATATCCAGGCGGATAAGAAGCAGGATGTCATCAATGAGCTTGCAGGACACGAACTTTCTCATCTTTGGTGGGGTAACAACCAGATTGATCCGGATGAAAGAGAAGGATCAGTAATGCTTACCGAAACACTGGCGATGTATACAGAAATGATGCTGTATAAAAAAATGTATGGCAGGGAAAAAATGATGGAAAGAATACTGGTACATCAACAAATTTACAATAATGAAAAGGGCCTTTCTGAAAACAGGGCTATTTACAAAGCAACCGGAGATGTTCCACATATCGCATATTCAAAAGGAGCCGTTGCTATGGTACGATTGAGTGACCTGTTAGGTGAAGATAAACTCAATATGGCTCTCAAAAATTTTCTTAACAACAACCGGTACCCTAAGAAACCGACATCAGTAGATTTACTTAATGAATTTTATAAAGTCTCACCTGATCCAGATATCAGAAAACAGATTGATTTTCTATTTAAAACCACCAGAGATACACCTGCATCCAGCACATCTGAAAGTGTTTCCGTAAAAGAAAAAATGAACAGTCCTATCGACAGTTTTTAATCATTGTACAGAAGATTTTATAGTAAAAAAAAGATTCCAGTGTGGGTCATGCCAAATACTTTCTGAGATTGCTTTACCTTCGGTTTGCAATGACTTATAAAAACAAGAAATCCCTCGTATTGAGGGATTTCTTTATACTAAGAATTCATCTTATGCTTCTGTAGAAGGAGTTTGGCTTTCCGCAGGTTTTTCACCCTGTGGTTTTTGTCCGTCCGGTCTTCTTTGTCCGTCCGGCTTACCCTGACCTTCTGGTCTTGGTTTTCCTTCTGGTCTTGGAGGTCTTGGTAAAAGAACTTTACGGGAAAGTTTCATTTTCTTACGATCATCGTAACCCATAAATTTAACTTCTACTTCATCCCCTTCTGCGTAAGGAACTTTGTCTAAACGAGCCCATTCAATTTCAGAGATGTGAAGAAGTCCTTCAGTTCCCTTAGCAATCGCTACGAAAGCTCCGAAGTCCATTACTTTTACCACTTTACCTTTGTATACTTCACCTACAACCGGTACGAAAGTAATTTCGTTGATTTTGGCAACAGCAGCATTGATTTTCTCTCTGTCTGTTCCTGCAATCTCGATACGACCGATCTCACCAATTTCTTCAATAGCAATAACGGTATCCGTATCTTTCTGCATCTGCTGAATGATTTTTCCTCCAGGTCCGATTACCGCACCGATGAAGTCTTTAGAGATCTCCATTACTACCATTTTCGGAGCGTGAGGCTTCACATCTGCTCTCGGCTCAGAAATAGTTTCAGTAATTTTATTTAAGATGTGTAATCTTCCGTCTCTAGCCTGCATCAAAGCTTTTTCCATGATATCCATAGAAAGTCCCTGGATTTTAATATCCATCTGACAAGCTGTGATACCGTCTGCAGTACCTGTTACTTTGAAGTCCATATCTCCAAGGTGATCTTCATCTCCTAAGATATCGGAAAGTACTGTGAATTTACCTGATTTTGCATCCGTGATCAATCCCATTGCAATACCTGAAACAGGTTTTGTAATTTGTACTCCGGCATCCATCAATGCTAAGGTACCTGCACAAACTGTTGCCATTGAAGACGAACCGTTTGATTCAAGGATATCGGAAACAACTCTGATTGTATATGGATTTTCTTCAGGAATAACTGCCTGTAATGCTCTTTGAGCAAGGTTACCGTGTCCAACTTCTCTTCTTGAAGTTCCTCTTAAAGGTCTTGCTTCACCTGTTGAGAATGGAGGGAAGTTATAATGCAGGAAGAATTTTTCGTCGTGTTGCGTGATGACGCTGTCTACCATGTTGGCATCTTTTACAGAACCTAACGTTACTGCCGTTAAAGACTGAGTTTCACCTCTTGTAAACACTGCAGAACCGTGAGCTCCCGGAAGATAGTCAATTTCTGACCAGATCGGACGGATCGTCTGAGGATCACGACCGTCAAGACGGATATTGTCTTCAAGGATCATCTGACGCATCGCTTCTTTCTCTACATCATGATAATATACTTTTACGAAAGGAGTTACTCTTTCCAATTCTTCTTCGTTATCAGCATACTGAGCAAGGAATTCTTCACGAACCGCTTTGAATTTTTCACCTCTCTCCTCTTTTCCGGATGGAGTTCTTGCTACTTCATATACTTTATCATAAGTTTCTTTCCAAACTTTTTCACGAATTTCTTCGTCGTGAGTTTCGTGGGAATATTCTCTTTTAGGGAAAGCTCTACCAACTTTTTCTGCCAGTCTTTCCTGAGCTTCAATCTGCTTTTTAATTTCAGCATGACCGAAATTAATAGCTTCTAACATTTCCTGCTCAGAAATTTCTTTCATTTCTCCTTCTACCATTACGATTGAATCTTTAGTAGCTCCAACCATAATATCCAATTCAGAATCTTTTAGTGCTTCATAGCTAGGATTGATAGAAAGTTTTCCGTCAAATCTTACAACTCTTACTTCAGACATTGGTCCGTTGAAAGGAATATCAGTAATAGCAATCGCTGCAGAAGCAGCTAAACCTGCTAAATCATCAGGAATTGTTTTTCCGTCATAAGAAATTAAGGAAATCATCACCTGTACTTCCGCGTGGAAATCTTCAGGGAAAAGCGGACGCAGTACTCTGTCTACTAAACGCATTGTTAAAATTTCCTGATCAGATGGTCTTGCTTCTCTACGGAAGAAATTGCCGGGAATTCTTCCGCCTGCGTAGAATTTTTCTCTGTAATCTACTGTTAATGGTAAGAAATCTACACCGGGATTTGCTTCTTTATTGGCTACAACAGTTGCTAAAAGCATTGTTCCACCCATTTTTACTACCACAGATCCATCAGCCTGCTTGGCCAATTTACCTGTTTCAATAGTGATTTCTCTGCCATCAGCAAGAGTAATCAACTCTGTAAACGCTTGAGGTATACTCATAAATTTGTCTTCTTAATACTCCGTATTGAGTATGAATTAATATTTAAACTCTTTAAATTTCGTGTGCAAAGGTACTATATAATAATGATATATTAAATTTTTCGATTGCATAAATAGGCTGTCAAAATACAAAATTTTGGCTATCAGTTTTATGAAAGTTTAAAAACTTATCATTATTAATTTAAAAACCGGTTCTTTATTATAAAAATAAAAACCGTTTTTTTGAATATATCTTGTTGATAAATCATGTTGTTTTTGTATTATTGTCTCAAAAAATGGAAATAATGTTTTTATATGATAAAAAATATACATTTCATTATAAAAGCCTTTAAAATAATTGCAAAAACAGGGGTTGATCCCTATATTTGCCCTACTTCACAAAATACAATGCTGTAGTAAAAAAGATAAGGACTTATACATCCTTACCACAGATAAATAAATGTTTATGAACAAAGAAGTACAACCGCAAAGCAGGAATTACACGGTCCCGTTGATTACCATCACCCTGCTGTTTTTTATGTGGGGATTCATTACCTGTATGAATGATATCCTGATCCCCTATCTGAAACAACTTTTCAATCTTACCTTTTTCGAATCCATGCTGGTACAGTTCTGTTTTTTCGGGGCTTACTTTATAGGATCGCTTATTTATTTTCTGATCTCTATTTCCAAGGGAGATCCCATCAATAAATTAGGATATAAAAAAGGAATCCTATTTGGAATTTTTCTTGCAGCTTTCGGCTGTATCCTGTTTTATCCGGCCGCTACTTTCTCCTACTATCCTTTGTTTTTAGGAGCATTGTTTATTCTGGGGCTTGGTTTTACCGTCTTACAAATCACAGCGAATGCTTATGTTTCTTTATTGGGTAGTGAAGAATCTGCTTCCAGCCGTTTAAATATGACCCAGGCTTTTAATGCCTTCGGAACAACAATTGCTCCGGTATTGGGAGGACATCTGATATTTGAATTTTTCTCATCTCCGGATGGCTCATTCAGTGCTGTAGCGACCAGAATTCCTTATCTGATTTTTGCGGGAATTCTTTTATTGGTTGCTTTATTGATTTCCAGGGTAAAGCTTCCGTCATTTCAGATAGGAGAAGAAGAAATCGTAAAAGGCTGGGGAGCTCTGGAATTCAGTCATCTTAAATTCGGAGTATTTGCGATGTTCTGCTATGTAGGCGGAGAAGTTGCAGTGGGAAGTTTTATCATCAGTTTCCTTGAACAGCCCCAAATTATGGGTTTTAACGAAATTATCAGCAAAAACTATCTTTCCCTATATTGGGGAGGCGCGATGATCGGTCGTTTCCTGGGAGCTATTTCTCTCAATCAATCATTAAGTCAGGGGAAAAAAGCAGTTTATATGTTGGGGGCAGCTGCAGCAGTTTTTCTTGTGATTTTCAGCATTGTGAATCTTACCTTTGCCCAGATCAGCTTTTTCCTGGTTTTTATTGTTCTTAATTTCGTTGCCTTTTTCATCGGTAAAGCCGCTCCGGCAAGAACGTTATCTATTTTTGCAGCTATCAATGTTATATTGTTGATTTCAGCCATGGTGAATCATGGTGAGCTGGCTATGTACAGTATTCTGGGAATCGGAATTTTCAACTCCATTATGTTCTCTAACATTTATACGTTGGCCATTTCAGGCTTAGGAAAATATACGAGTCAGGGTTCTTCATTGGTGGTAATGGCTATTTTGGGAGGGGCTATCGTTCCTATTTTCCAGGGGTATCTTGCAGATCAGTTTGGCGTACAACATTCATTTATTATTCCTGTATTCTGTTATCTGGTGATTCTTATCTTCGGTGCTTATTGCACAAAATATCTAAGTCATGTAGAAAGTACGGAGGCCAAATCAGGGCATTAATATTACATAATATTTACTAAATATATTAACAGGCTGTTTCCACCGGGAAACGGCCTGTTGTTGTTTTTAACCACACAGGCAAATAGGATAGAAAAACGCTTTTTTATTCGTGCATTCGTGGCAAACCAATATGCTGATCACATATTTTATTGAAGATAAAACCCTTGCGCTTAAAAAATGAAGCTTAAAAAACTTTGTGTCTTTGCATTTTCCAATATTTTAGAGCTTCAAATTCCTTTAGTATACATTAGTGTGTAACTTTATTCCCAAAATCCCGACTTACCCTACAGATCACCTAAATACCATAATCCTTATGAAAATCCAGTTAAATCTTGAATACGTGGCATTTTTAGTTCTTGGAATTGTAGCTTTTGCCCATACAGAATATTCCTGGTGGTGGTTTGCCGGATTTTTCCTTGCTCCCGACATTTCCATGTTGGGTTATACGGTTAACAACAAAGTAGGTGCTTTTTGCTACAATTTATTTCATCATCTCGGTGTGGCTATTATTGTTTATCTTGCCGGTGCGGCCTTATCTCTGCCTTATTTACAAATGGCAGGAGCCATTTTATTTTCACACTCGGCTTTTGACAGGTTATTGGGATATGGTTTAAAATACCCGGATAGTTTCCAGAATACCCATTTAGGGAAGATCGGGAAAAAGATATAAACTACGGGCTCTTCTCCAGAGAAGTAAATTTACAGTTGACTGCTATAATTTCGGTATAATAAAAAAAGCAACCTCTTTCGAAGTTGCCTTGTTTTTGAAAATCTTTGTAGATTATTTTCTTAAACCTAGTTCAGCGATGATCGCTCTATATCTTGCGATATCTTTATTCTTAAGGTAATCTAGTAATCTTTTTCTTTTACCTACCAATTTCACCAAAGATTTTTCAGTTGCGAAATCTTTGTGGTTACTCTTTAAGTGAGCAGAAAGGTGGTTGATTCTGAAAGTGAAAAGAGCAATTTGTCCTTCAGCACTTCCTGTGTCTTGTGCAGATTTTCCGTGTTTTGCGAAAATTTCCTGCTTTTTGTCTGTTGTTAAGTACATTCCAATATTGTTTAATGATTATTATGTAACGGGTGCAAAATTACAACTATTTTTTGATTCTGCAAACATCTTCTCACATTATTGATTTCATAAATCAAATTTGATAGAAAAAAATGTTAAAAATTTCTTAATAAATTTTACAAAATTTAACGAAAAGGCAGTAATTTTGCATTCGAATTACAAATGAGAAAAATTATATTTTTTACAGCAGTTGTTAGTTTCTTATCAGTGGGCTTTACTTTGGTGAAAGCACAAAAAAGCGCTGAAGACAAAATAAGAAAGGTTCTATACTTCAATCCCGAGGTAGAGCCTGATATTGACGAAATAAAAGAGCCTACCAACAACGCCTTTTTCAGTGCTGTTTCTGATAATTTCAGTGGAAGAAAAAAAAAAATGCTCCGGGCAGAAGTTCAGGTTGCATTTGATAGTATAGATAAGCAGACTATCACGGATTATTGTGTCAATAATGATGCTGATTTTGCTATTGTTTCCAAAGTTCGTTATTTCAAAGTGGGAATCGGAAAATATGTTTTCTCAAACCAGGTAGTTGTAAGCATGAAGCTTTTCGGTGCTGACGGAAATCTGATTACCGAATCTGACTATGATACCTACCGAAAAAATATGCGTTTACTGGGATCAACAGTAAATTCGATTAAAATAGGCACTGATGGAGCCATTAAAGATATCATCAAAAAACTCAGGAAACTGAAACCTGCAGAAACTGAACTTTAACAGCTGAAAATTTATAATATTTATCACGTATGGTTTGTGAGTAGTTTTCACCTTACCTATCAATTTTCTATTAAACTTTACATCCTTCCCGTTATCATCTTTTGCCGTTGATAGCCTCTACCCTGCTGAATATATCCAACCGACACCTGCCCGTTGAATCACTTTTTAGATTTGATTTACAAAATATGTCATCATTATGAAAAATTCAAATTTAAAAAAGCTCAACAGAAATCAACAGAAACAGATTTCAGGAGCGGAAAGAGGTCTTCAAAAATGTACATATCCTTTTGAATGTCCCGGCGGATCATGTTGTTTCAGAGTCTGTATTTCTACTGCGTGTCCGGATTTATAGACACTTCTCCCCGGATTTAGCCAAATAGTATTTTTTCAAAAACAATACAACCAACTGTATATCAGGTAAATATTTTCACCAATAAAGGAATAATTGAATATTTTTTACTATTTTGGTCTGATATTAAAACTAAATCATATGAAAAATTTAAAGAAGCTTAGCAGACAAGCGGCAAAACAGATCAACGGAGGAGCTCTTGCAAGATGTAGCAATACCAGACCATGTACCGTAGGTTGGTGTTGTGAGGGAATTTGTAGTCCACAAAGGTGTCCTATCAATTAGAAAAATACATTTCAGCATCTGTTTTTAACAGGTGCTTTTTTGTCATACAAATTAAAAAACATACTACAATAATTTGATTTTCAATTAAATATTTTCACCAAACAATGAGTAATTAAAAATTATTTACTATTTTAGTACAAACATTAAAATCTAAATCATATGAAAAATTTAAAGAAACTCAGCAGAGAAATGACAAAGCAGATTAAAGGCGGAGGATTTCAAAGATGCAGCGATACAGATCCTTGTCCAGTAGGATGGTGCTGCAATGGTATGTGTAAAGAGTTTATCTGTATAGAGTAAGATGCAGTTTATCATTTTATTAAATTATCATTTCATCAAAAACCATATCGTATGAAAAACCTTAAAAAGCTCAGCAGAGAAGAGCAAAAAGAGATGAAAGGAAGCGGAATAATCAGAGGATGTACAGAACATTTTGAATGTCCGGGTGGATCATGTTGCAGAAACAGATGTGTTTTATACCCTTGTCCTCTGGAATAAATGCATAAGAACAACACCTGTTTATTACAAGTGACTTTTATGGCAGGTATTGCAATACACTCCATAATAATTTGATTTACAGTCAAATATTTTCACCCACCGTTGAATACATGAAAAATATTTATTATTTTAGTCAAACATTAAAACTAAATCATATGAAAAATCTAAAGAAGCTTAGCAGAGAAGCAGCCAAGGAAATTAAAGGTGCAGGACCAAAAAGATGTACAGAACATTCACAATGTATTTATGGAATGTGCTGCAAAGGAGTTTGTATGGAATATGCATGTTTTGAGGATTAAAAATTATATTCTTAATTGTTAAAAATCAATAGCCATGAAAACTTCAAATTTTAAAAAACTGAGCAGGCAGGTACAAAAAGAAATCAAAGGAAGCCTTCAGATGCAAAAATGCAGAAGCACTGAACCAAAGTGTGATCCGGGTACATGTTGTACCGGAGGATTCTGCCTTCCTTCTCCTATTACAGAATGTGAGCCTATTTTTTAGAATAAATAGACATACATAAATTTTTAAAATTTAATTTTTTTAACATCCGCTCCGGCGGGTGTTTTTTATTATTATTACATGGCATTGCACTTTAATTAATCCTTAATTTTCCCAGTTTGTTCGTCAGTCTTAAAAATTTGAATTATTTTTGCATATCCTAAAAAATTTCACGTTTTGAATTCTAGAGACGAACTTATCTTCAACCCTGCCGATATTGCCGAAACTCTCAGCGAATTACCAGCTGATGAGAGGCTGCTCGCGTTCCTGAAAGTTCCGAAAGAGTATAAAGCGGAAGTATTTTCTCATCTTGACCCTGATTTCCAGGAAGATACCATCAGAAGTATTGGAAGTGATGATGTTTCGGAAATCCTGAACGCCATGACTCCTGATGACAGGACTGCACTTTTCGAGGATTTTCCTGATGAACTGATCAAATATTCCATCAATCACCTGAACCCTCAGGAAAGAAGAATTGCCTTAAAACTTTTAGGATACAACTCAGATTCTATTGCCCGTCTGATGACTCCTTATTATATTCAGATCCGTAAGGAATGGACTGTAAAGAGATGTCTTCAGCAAATCAAAAAGGTCGGAAGAAGAGTGGAAACCATGAACTATCTTTATGTGGTAGACGAAAGGAACCGACTCATTGATGACCTTGCTATCGGAACTTTACTGCTGGAAGAAGAGGATACTCTTGTTTCTGACATTACAGATAATCATTTCGTAGCTATAACAACGACCACTTCAAAAGAGGATGCGGTAACATATTTTGAAAAGTATGACCGCGGCGCTCTTCCCATCATTACAGAAGCCGGCGTCCTGGTAGGAATTGTAACAATAGATGACATCCTTGACCAAATTGAGCAACAAAACACCGAGGATATTCAGAAATTCGGGGGGTTGGAAGCATTAGACCTTCCCTATACCCAAACTTCATGGACGGAAATGATTAAGAAAAGAGCCACCTGGCTGATTATTCTTTTTGTTTCTGAAATGCTGACCGCTTCCGCTATGGGATATTTTGATAAAGAAATTGAAAAAGCGGTTGTTCTTGCCTTATTTGTTCCTTTAATTATTTCCAGTGGAGGAAACTCGGGATCACAGGCTGCTACCCTGATTATCCGTGCTATGGCTCTTCAGGAAATAAGCCTTAAAGACTGGTGGTATGTCATGAGGAAGGAAATCATTTCGGGATTATGCCTGGGTGCTATTTTAGGAATCATTGGTTTTGTAAGGATCATGTTGTGGCAAAAAATAGGTCTGTTTGATTACGGCCAGTACTGGGCATATGTTGGATTAAGTGTTTCCGTTTCTCTTATCGCCATTGTACTTTGGGGTACTTTATCGGGATCTATGATTCCGTTTGTCTTAAAAAATTAAAACTTGACCCTGCTACTTCTTCAGCTCCATTTGTAGCCACTTTGGTGGATGTGACAGGACTTATCATTTATTTTACCGTAGCCGGACTTTTCTTAACGGGAAAACTTTTGTAATTTTAGGCATCATCTAACATGCCAATATGAAAATTGTATCTCTTGTACCCTCTATTACGGAGGCCTTATTTGATCTGGGACCGGGCGAACACGAAATTATCGGAAGAACAAAATTCTGTATTCACCCACATGAATGTGTAAAAAATGTAACAATTATAGGCGGTACCAAGAATATCAATATTGAAAAAATAAAAGCTTTGCAACCGGATCTTATTCTCGCCAATAAGGAGGAAAATGTAAAGGAACAGGTGGAGGCCTTAATGGAAGATTGTAAGGTTATAGTGACTAACGTAGAGACGATTGAAGACAACTATTACCTGCTTAAAAACCTTGGAAAAATCTTAGGAAAAGAAGATAGAGCGCAACTTTTCAATCTTAAAATTTATGAAATTCTCAACCAGGCTCAACTTGAAACAAAGGTAAAGGCAGCCTATCTTATCTGGAAAAATCCTTATATGACAATAGGTGCAGATACTTTTATTCATAAAATTTTAGCCGAAATAGGTTTTGAAAATATTTTTAAGGATAAAACCCGTTATCCTGTGATTGCCCCAGAAGATCTGGCGGACGCCGATGTCATTATGCTCTCCTCTGAACCCTTCCCTTTTAAAGAAAAACATATTGAAGAGCTGAAAGTCTTTTATCCTGATAAAAAAATCATGATTGTCGATGGTGAGGCCTTTTCATGGTACGGAACGCATATGGCAAAATGTGAAAATTACTTTAAAGAACTATTGGCAGAGATAGACTCCGCGCAGATTGATCTTAACCGCAAAACCTCTTAACTATTTCAACTGATACCAAACAGTTGTGGAATACACTTGGATTCCTAAGAATGTGATTTTTATAATGGCTAGATATTCGAAATTCCTGTTGAGATATCTTTAATTTAATAGAAAACATTTCTGATAAAAATGCAGCTTGTCTTATTCTGTAATTTTTGGTAAATTGGTCTGAATAATATTAAAAAAACACATGTCCGGAACTATTATATTGTCTGAAGGAGCAGAGTTTGACCACGTTATACAAGAAGTTGCAAAGTATATCAACCTCTATGTAATGCCATTTGAAAAGGACGAAAGAAGCTTTACACGTATTGATAAACGTGAAAGTATGTATGGTGGTCACGGAACCGTCTATATGATTCAGATGTTTGATCAAAAAGAGCTGGCCAATAACCGTCTCGCTGCCTATATGGTTTTACTGAATAAAGGTGATGAATCAGGGTTTCATACTCATAATGAAAGAAACGAGCAGGAATTATATGTCGTAGTACACGGAACCGGAGAATACCGGGAAAGAATGGGAAAAGAAGGGCCAATACGCAAAAAAATGCTTCAGAAGGGTGATATTACCGCCATTCATTCGATAGGCTATCATTCCATTGAAAATACCGGTCAGGAACCTTTAATCATGTTTGTGATTACGACAAACAATCCGTAAAAAGTTCTTATCTATATTGATAAAAAACTCCGGCTTTTGAGCCGGAGTTTTTATTATATTTTTGTCAGATTCTGATTATAAAATCCTGGAAACTTCATTACAAAGCCATTCCAAAAGCTCACGATCTTCTGCTGTAAAAGGATCAATCGTATGAGAATCAATATCTATCTGGCCGATATTTTTTCCGTCTTTAAAGATGGGAACTACAATTTCAGCTTTTGTATCGATGGAGCAACTTAAATAATTGCTTTCTTCGTGTACATCAGGCACCACAAATGTTTCATTGGAAACTGCAACCTGACCGCAAATACCTTTTCCATACGGAATAATGGTATGGTCTGTAGGAGCTCCCACATAAGGACCAAGGATCAATTCATCCTTATCTCCGTTTTTGAAATAAAAACCTGTCCAGTTGAAATAAGAAATTTCCTGATCCAGCAGGTGGCAAACTTTTTCAAGTTTTTCTTCTGTATTATGCTTAGGACTTTCAAGAATTGAGGAAAGTCTTTTCTTTAGTTCTGACATTATATTTATTTTTTTAAGAGAATTGTTTTAGGGAAAGCTCTTCTTTATACCCAAACATTCCACGTTCTTTAATCATTTCTGCAACGCCTTCCGGAACCTGAGTTTCCCAGCCTTTAACGCAACATGCAATTTTTCTTAATATTTCTCTGGAATAGATTTCAAGAAACTCCGGATTATAGTTGGTAATATCCACAATACGCTCGTTTCGTTTGAAATATTTATATAATTCTTTAAGATTTTCTTCTACTTTAAGATTCGATGAGTCTAATAACTCATGGGTTTCAGGATCTTTGTACGGATACAGGTATACCCGCATTCCGTTTCTGAAGAATTTCCCGAATGCTTCCAGGATTCCCCCCGATAAATCTTTATAATATTTCTCGTCAAATACCATCAACAGGTTATTCACTCCCATCGCCACCCCTATATCACCTGTCGTGTAAGAAGCGAAATAGTCAATGAGCCTGTAGTATTCCGAGAAATTTGAAATGATAACAGTATATCCCAACTTACCTAAAATATCTACCCTGTCAAGGAAATCTCTCTCATCAATATCCCCATCTGCTCTAAGATTGGAAATGGTAATTTCGATAAGGACTTCAGTTTCTTCGTGGGTACAGATGGCGTCTTTAAAAAACATATCCATCCCGTTCTGAAGCATATCGATATTAACTTTCGTTACGGGTCTGAAACTTCCTCTTACTGCAAAAATATTTTTCTTATACAATACATCTGCCGGAAGCATATTACTCCCTTGTGAATTGAAAATAACAGCATCTGTCATTCCGTTTTTCACAAGCTGAAGAGACATCAGTCTGTTATCAACATAGGCAAAAGCAGGCCCGCTGAAGTCAATCATATCGATCTCCAGATTGTCTTTTGCTACGTCGTCGTATAAGGATTCTACTAAAGTTCTTGGATTGTCATAATAGTTGAAGGCTCCGAAAATAAGGTTTACCCCTAAATTTCCTAACGTTTCCTGTTGTAAGGTCGCGTCGTTTTCCTTGAATTTCACATGAATAACGATCTCGTTGTAGTCTTCATTTTCTTTGGTCTGAAAACGGATTCCTACCCAGCCGTGGCCTCTTACCGTCTTATCAAAGTTGATGGTGGTAACCGTATTGGCATAAGAAAAAAACTTTCTATCAGGGTTATTATCCCTTGAAATTCTTTCTTCGATCAAAGCTACCTCATAACGGAGCATTTTTCGAAGTCTGTTTTGGGTGACGTACCTGTTTTTTACTTCTTTTCCGTAGATAGCATCACTAAAATCTTTGTCATAAGCAGACATTGCCTTGGCAATCGTACCGGAAGCCCCCCTGCTCTAAAAAAGTGCCGAACAGTCTCCTGCCCTGCTCCAATTTCTGCGAAAGTACCATAAATAGTAGGATCTAGGTTAATTGTTAATGCTTTTTGTTTGGGAGTTAGTTTCTGATACATTAGGACATGAAATTTTTTGTAAATTTACCAAAATTAAACCAACCTCAAAACAAAATGAAGTTGAAATTTTTAGGAACGGGTACTTCGCAAGGTGTGCCAGTTATAGGCTGTACATGTGAAGTGTGTACTTCTCAAAATCCCAAAGACAAACGTTTACGCTCTTCCGTGATGATTACTACGGAAGAAAATAAAAAAATACTGATCGACTGTGGTCCTGATTTCAGGCAGCAGATGCTTACCAATCATGAGCATACGGTAGACATCACCCTGATTACCCATGAGCATAATGACCATGTGATCGGGCTGGATGATATGCGACCGCTTATTTTTAAAAGTGGCAAGGATGTTCCGCTGTATTGTTACCAGAGAGTGGCTCATGAGATAAAAAACCGTTTTCCCTATGCTTTTGCGGATGTAAGATATCCAGGAGCTCCGGCTTTTGAGCTTCATGAGATTGAAAATAAACCGTTTGAAGTATTAGATACCGTCATTACACCAATTGAGGTCATTCATTTTAAAATTTCCGTTTTTGGATATAAGTTTAAAAAACTGGCCTATATCACAGATGCCGGCTTTATTTCTGAAACGGAAAAGGAAAAATTAAGAGATCTTGATGTTTTAATTTTAAACTGTATCCGGAAATTTGATCCGCATCCGGCTCATTTTATTCTTCCGGACGTTATCAAACTTTTTGAAGAGCTGCAACCTAAAAAATTATTTCTCACTCATATCAGTCATCATTTAGGATTGCATGATATTGAAGATAAGGAGCTTCCGGACGGAATCCATCTTGCCTACGATGGTTTGGAACTTAATTTTTAAAAAATTATTCAAAAAAGCTTTTGAACATTGAAAAAAGTTCCTATATTTGCACACCAATTTGAAACAAACATCACGTTTGAACTCAACATCAAGCCCAGGTGGCGGAATTGGTAGACGCGCTGGTCTCAAACACCAGTTCTTAGGAGTACCGGTTCGATCCCGGTCCTGGGTACAAAAAACCTCTGAAATCATTTGATTTTCAGAGGTTTTTGCTTTTTAGGGTGGTCAAAAGGGTGGCTATTATTTAAATGTTCTTTTTCTTTATTTACACAAAATTTGATATTCACTATATTCTGTCATATATTTATATAAAATTATAACCATATGTCGAATAAATCACATTTAAAATTTTTAAATGAACAACAAAAACCAGAAATAAAAGAATTCAATTACAATTATGGTTTTGATCCCAAAAAAGAGGAAAAAAAAGATATTACTCCTAAGAATTATTTTAGATTGGCTATGTCATTTAGAGCTGATTTAAAAAGATACCAAGAAGATATAAACACAAAATATAGCAATAGAGATTATAAATTAGAAGTTCCTCATGATATAGATTATATCGTATTTACTTTTCAGGATCAATTTATTATAGATAAATATTTTGATGATTATTATAATAATTTTGGCTTAGAAGCTACAGCTTTCTATGATTTTGCAAAAAAGGTTTATTTGCAATTATTGATAGAGATAAATTCGAAAAATTTATTGAACAGATTACGTTATTTATTAAAAAGGAATTGAATGGAAGCCACAATGTAGAATATAATAACCACGTTAAATATATTTCAAACTTTCAACTATTAAGATTTTCGGATATTCTAAAGTTTCAACTAGATCAAACAGGAGACATGGTACAATTATCCTTAATAGATCTACCATTAGATGAAATAGTAAAGCACGAAATAATCAATTCTTTAATTCATTATCTTGAAGATAATGAATTAAACTATAAATACGACAATGTTAATAACAGAATAGAATTACACCATCCCACAGCTGAAGATATTAAAACAATTATTCAAAATTATGATATCATTGAAAGTGCTACTTGCTCAGCCTTCACCACTGTTCGCCCTGGAGAATTCAACACAGTCCAACGCCAATTCAGTTTTAATATTGATAATAAAGATGAAGACCTACCAATTATAGGAATTATAGATACTGGAATTAGTTTCGATTCAGCACTGTCAGATATAATTATCAAGGATACAACATTTTCTCTTGCAGGAAATCCGTTAATTGATCAAGCAGGGAGAAATAGATTGGGACATGGAACTGCAGTTGCAGGTTTAGCCGCTTTAGGAAAATATAATCATAGAAATAACTTTGAAGGCAATATTATTGCTGATGCAAAATTGTTATCAATAAAAATTAGTGAAACAGGAAGTGGATATATCTCAGAAGTAGATTTATTAAAAATGCTATATGATGTAAAAGAAAAATATCCAGAAATTAGATTGTTTACTCTAACAACATGCTATGGTAAATTTTTGGAAAATAATGAAACATTTTCAGACTATACATATAGCTTAGATAAATTTTCATATGAAACTAATAGTTTAATCTTTATTTGCACCGGCAATAACAATAATTGTATTTATGATAACACCAATTACGATTTATCTTATTTTCATAGAGAAGACACCAACCTATCAACTCCTTCTGATAGTCTAAATAATATTACTATTGGAGCAGCTGCAGATAATCTAAAAGATGGAGCGTTTCTTGGTATTGCTACAGGAAGGGAATTTCCTACATTATATACGAGAAAGGGACACATTGATTTATCAGCAATTTATAACCCTAAGAAAACCAATAAAAACTATTTTAAACCAGATGTTATAGAAAGCGGTGGCGATGTAGGATATTTCAGACAAAATGCTTTGGATTGGATGGATGAACCAGCTCTCACCTTATTATCAGCTCGTCCAGATATAGGCATAATGCAAGAGGTAGGTACAAGTTTCGCTACACCATTAGTAGCTAACCTTGCTGCAAGAATTATAAAAAATTACCCCAACCTATCCAATGAAAGCATAAAAGCTTTGATAATAAATGGTGCTTCAATAAAATTAATACCTTTCCCTTCTGATGCTAAAAATATCCATAAAAGGGTTATAGGAAATGGTCTAATCAACGATTCCAAAAGCCTTTATTCTGATGAAAATACTGCAACCTTAATTTTAGAGGATAAAATAAGAAGCGGTAAAATAAGAGTATATCCTATCAATTTCCCGAAATATTTAATTGAAGAAAATTTTGGTGTAGTAAAAAAGAGATTTAAAATTACAGCTACCTTATGTTTTAAATTCTTACCACTCAGAAATAATCAACTATCCTATAATCCAATACACATGGCTTTTTCAATATTCAAAAACCACTCTGCTGATGATATTATAAAAGCCGATGATAAAGATGCTGGTTTTACATCTAAACTTCGTTCAACATTATCTTGGTCTGAAAACGGAAGATACGTTTCCAAACCTTTACCATACTCTAACACTCAAAAAATAGAATTACGTGTAAATGTTGATGATTTAATTAAAGAGGATAGCACATTCAAATTAGCAATTCATGCAAAATTATCCAAGCAAATTGTTGGTGGGCTACCAGATAGCTATCCTACAGAGTTTCCATTTTCAATTGCATTAACTATTGAGGAAACCGTTAAAGATCCGAAAGGAAAATTATATGATGAAATACAATTATTTAATGAACTAGAGGCAATTCAACATGTTGAATTAGACCTAACTTCTGAAATCAATGAATTAGATATTTAAAGATCGCTTTTCAGCCTCAACAAGCTTAAGCCAAATAGAAGTACTTACTTTGGTAGATAATATTTTTTCTGGTTCTTTACTAGCAAAAAGGCTTCGTTTTACAGCAGTAATTAACGTCTTTTGAATGCTATAATAAGATAGTCCTAAACATAATTTAATAATCTTATTTGCGCTAATCTTACTATCAAATTTAAAATTACCATTTTGTAATACTAAATCAACTAGCTTTTTAACTTCCTGCTCATTGGGAAGTTGAAAAGCAATAATATTATCAAATCTTCTAAGTAAAGCCTCATCCAACATATCTTTTTGATTAGTCGCCGCAATGACAAGACTATTTTGAGGTAAATAATCAAATAGTTGTAAGATAGTATTAACAACACGTTTCATTTCTCCGTGATCTTGATTGTAATCTCGAATCTTACCTAAGCTATCAAACTCATCCAAAAAGATAATGCAGTCTTCAATGGCTGCTTTCTTAAATATCTTTGATAAATTCTTGCTTGTTTCACCTAATTTAGAAGACACAATAGCTCCTAAGTTAACAACAACCATCATTTTATTTAATTCGCCCGCAATTACATAAGATGCTAAGGTTTTTCCACACCCAGAAGGTCCATGTAAAAGTAGTTTATTGGATACCGGCAAGTTAAACTGTTGTAAGATATTTATTTTCTGATGCTCTTCAATGAAAAACTTTAATTCATTATAAATATTTTCGTTTGCAATTATATTATTTAAAGTATAATCCGAAGTGATTTTTTCTAAGATTAATTCGGAAATCTCTTTGTCTTCAATTCGATTTAAGTGTACTTCCGAACCGATTTTTGTTAAAGAATTACTCTTTTGATATTGTAAAGAGTCTTTTAGTATTGATTGAAGTTGAATTGCAAAATTGAGTTTTCTATTTTTTTTTGAAAATTCAATTAAATCATTTAATACAGATAATAAACGCTCTTGATCATTTTCAAGACCATATTTAGCAATATCTTTTATGTAATCTAATTGAGCCATTATTTGATGCAAAGTTAACTTTTTTAATTGACTATATGAATTTTATTTGTTAATATAAAAAACTAAATTATATTGGCGAAATAAATAAAATGTAAATCTCAACCCCAAATACGACAAAACATGTCGTATTTAAATTTATTTTGAAAATGTCGGAAAATTAATTAATACATAAATATTTAATTATAGTAATTTACAAACTGTTTAATAAATCTATTCCCATTATTAATTCTGATAAGTTTTAATTGAAATATTTCTAACTTATTAATTATAAGAATAAATACACTATTTTAAAACAAAAAAGTTGTTCTAATATTAGAACAACTTTTTTCAGATTTATTTTTAATTTTAAAATAAGCGCTATTAATTTCTACTTTTCTACGATAAATTTTTTCAAACCTTTTTCTTCAAATTCTATTTCGGCTTTCATAAGGTCATACTTTCTTTGTAAACGAAGCCAAAAATCTGGTGTACCTCCAAAGACGTAACTTATTCTAAGGGCCATATTTGGAGTAATTGCACTTTTCCCATTAAGAATATTAGAAAGAGTAACTCTTGTTACATCTAAATATGTAGAAGCCTCTCCCACTGTTAGCTCTGCTGGCTCAATTACAAATTCTCTAAGAACTTCTCCAGCATGGACATTAATACTTTTGTGTCTTTCAATTGTCATAATACTTTATGTATTAGTGATAATCAATAAGATCCAAATGTGTGGCTTGTTGAGTATCACTGTCAAACTTAAAAATAATTCTATAATTTCCCGAAACAGATATTGCCCAAAACTCAGATAAATTGCCTTGTAATTTATGAGGTTCTAAATGTCTAAGACCTTTAAGGTCTTCAGGAACTTTTTCTAATGTATCAATCACAGATAGTATAATTTTTATTTTCTTCACTAAATGTGGTTGAACCTTACTTACGTCTCCTTCGACGTATAACAATCTTAAGCCTTTATGCTTAATAGATTCAATACCCATAATTTAATTATTAAAATTTTGTTTACTTTTTTTGTTTTACTAATCGCTTTCATGGTTATTATTTGTTTTGTTAAGTGCAAAGTTACACTTTACATTTTAAATATCAAAATTATTTTCATTCTTTTTACTTTACATTTTATTTTCACTTATTAAATAAGGCTATATAACAACAAATTTATATATAGAGTTACCTATCTTAATGAAATATACTCCATTTAAAAGACTATTAACCAATAGAGAATTGTCTTTCACATTTGACCTTTTAATTAGCCTCCCTTCTCTATCGTAAATACTAACCTCATTTACTATTGTATTAAGATGTAGGTACTCACCATTTTTAATCGGATTAGGATAAATTGGAACCTGAACCGACTTAGTGCTTTCATTAACTCCTAAAGTTGAATAACATGTACAGGTCAAATCATCAATTGCAATTCGCTGTCCTGTATTTGGGTTCAAAATTTTAATTACAAAATCACCGGTTACATTCAAATTATCAATAGTAGTCACAGTTGCAATGGAACTGAAAGGTATTGTCCCAACCGGAATATCATCTATTTCTACCATAAGTTCACCAGGGTTTCCAGCAAATTTCAGTTATGTAGTCATAGTAAGACTTTTAATTCCTCCATTAATTACAGAACTCATTAAATTACCATTCCGGATAGTAATTGCTTTACCATTAATAAATTGATCAGTTCTTGAGTCAGAAGCTGTCCAGGTAATATTATTGTTAATCCAGGTATTTGTTTCAAAACAACCGGAACCTCTAGGAATATTTTCAAAAATTTCTGCTCCACCACAGGTAAAAGCAGTTTTTAGCTAAGGCTTTTCTTCGATGAATAAATAAGATTCACAATAATAGTTTGAAATAAGTCTTTACACTGCATATTGATAAAAAACTCCTTTTCATAAAACAAAGGCACAGTAAACAAATAGTATATATATAAACCATAAATAATTAAAAAAATAAAAAAACTTCATTAAAAAATGAAGTTTAAGTGTGTGATTAATTATAGAAAAATGATGTGGTGTTGAACAGGATTTATTTAAAAACCCTCATCAATACTAACAATACATGTGCCAATACGCTCACCGTTTAATGAAATTCTTATATTTGTGGTCCATTCAAAAAAATAGTTCACAAATAAACCTGAAATACAATAAGATACATGCTATAAAAAATCCCCGGATTTCTCTGGAGATAAAAACTAATAACCATAAAAACTCAAAAAATGAGTAGTATGTTGATATACGAAACATTTCATCATGTGGTTTTATTTCGTATAAAAAACCTCGTTATAAAAGGACAAAAGTAAATTAAGCAGTTGCTAATTCCAGCTGCAGATACTTAAAATATACACAGCCCGCTCATCGGGGGCAGAATACATAAAATCCGAAATTAAATAATCGAACGTTTAAATATACAAAAAATATATCATCGAACAGTGATATTTATAAGCATTTATGTCCGTATTCATTTGTTTGGTAAATGGTAATAAAAACCTCCCAAAGCATTAGGAGGTTAAGGTATTCTTTTATTTTAAAGCACTAATAACATGGTAGTTCTTGTCAGTTTCATACTTTATTTATACTATTTTTTCCAATTTGAACTTACACCAGATAACGGTATCATTAAAAGCATCAATATTTAATGAGAATAAACTTTCATATGCTTTTGTATAATTTCCGTTAAATTTTATGACCTCCAGGTAACAGCAGGATTTATCGATTGAAATGAGCCTAACTTAATTCTCACTCCCTGCAGCTAAATAAAGAAGGGCTTCTTCAGCTTCCTTTTTAAACTGGGATGATCAGATTTTAAATTATTCTGATAATATAAGATTTGCTGGTAGACTTCATCTTTTGAGCCCCTAACAACTTTAATATTGAAAGTACCATGGTAAGCTGAACTTTTCGGGGAGCCTCCATCTGCTGCAACAAACAGATCTAAATTATATTGCATGCTGATTTCTCCTTCTTGAAGAAAATTAAAGTATCTGTTTAAAAAATACGTTGCCTGGTATGACTTTCCAGCCCCAATTTTAATAGGAGCCGAGCGCTCACTGTCGTTCCATTGTCTATCTTTTATTTTTATCAACGGAGATGATGATGTAAAAGAGAGATCATTCGGGTTAGGGTAAAATAATAAAATACTGATATCCTGTGAAGAATTATTAGTAATTGTCAGGATGGAGGATACTACTCCATTAAGCAGATTTTTTCCCTGACCTGGTGTAATATTAACGCTTATATTGTTGTTACTGTTCATTTTAGTAGTATTTTGTGAAGCACACTGTGCATTAATGAATAAGATAATGATAATTAATAAGTTTTTCATAATACTATTTTTAAGGCAAATTATGATCCTGACTTGTTACATTTGCATTTCCTGCACCGGTTATAAACCCACCTATTGTTACTGCAGCTCCTATTTTTCTTGTGCGATGTTTCCATTGTGGTGCGCTGGCAGTTCCTTTATTATATACTTCATGAATTCTTTTAAAACCGGAATTCGGATGAACAATATCAACAGCTCCACAACATTTACATTTATATATACACAATTGATTGGCTTCTGAAATTCCTGCTCTGCCCAACGTAATATTTGCTCTCGCCATTGAATGGGTATCCTGAGTCAGCTGATCCCCGGCCAGATATCCTGAATTATCAGCTGACCCGCCTCTGGCAGGAAAAGGGGGATTATCATTTCTACCTACATAATCAACCACCTCTTTAATTTCAATTTCCTTTAAATCTGCAAAAACACCATTATCAGAACTCCACCCATCCTGAACAATTACTCCCAGTCTTGTGGAAGTATTCACTTCGCCAACATAGGTGTCTGTATAATTGATAGGATGGCAGCACACGCTGAAACCCTGGGAAGTGGCCTTTCTTGCGTTTCCTACTTTAGCTTCGATCTTAAGTTGTCCTCCATGTCCCGGTTTTGTCATAGCCGTTCCTTTTATAGTTACTTTAGTGGTAGCTGTAATAGTAGAAGGTGTAATACTGGCATTTCCATTATCTGGACTTGAGTTTACTATTGATAAATTAACGGAACCTGCTCCGGTTACTGTAACTTTAAGTTCGTAAGTCTTATTTAAAGGAACACTATCAGGCAGCCCTGTCACGGATGTTGCATTTTTTCCGACATATGGATTTCCTCTGATTACCCTGCCTATGCTTACCTGAACAGGAGCAGGAGGTACCGGAGCTCCTTTTGTATCAATACTGTCAGGTATATTCACCTGTCCTGAGTTTACGAATTCAACTTTCCCGGTTTCGGGAGGTGTCCCGGGTATAGCACCTACTCCCGGTAAAAATGACTGTTTCAGCAAAACTTTGCTGTCCTGTACTTTTTACTGTTCCAAAATTTTGCCATTCCGCAGGTTGTGTCAGGATAAAACCATCATCAAAAATAAAATTGGGAACTTGTTTTTCTACGACAGTTCCTGTAAGCTTATCCTGCGTGGTCGGTACATCATTTAAAACTTTAAATGTCCCCAGATGAGCATTGAATTTTATCTTAGCCCCGTCTATGGCCAATAATAAACCTTCTTCTTTTTTATCTTTCTCGTCATTTTCAGCACGCTTTTCCTCCATCTTTTTACTATTGCCGGCCTTCATTTGCTCAATATCCTGAGCAGCTGCCTGATTCTGAGTTTCAGGAGTATTTCCGACTCCTTCGTTCTTTACTCTATCCATAGTAATGAAAGTGTTAAATTATAAAATATGATGTAGGTTAAAAAGTAAAATCATTATGCCGCCGGACTACGATTTCGTTTGATTTTAATAAATAACCTAAAAGATTACTTTGAGACGGATCACTTGCCCTGAAGATGAAAGCAGTAAAAAAAATTATTGTTCATCTGGAAAAATTCACTGATTTACTCTTAGCTACTAACTTGTACATTCCAGTAATCAATTTCATCAAAATATTATCTTTCCATCATTTATCCATCTGTTTTGTTTGTTCCAATGACCACCACAGTCTCCCTGCAATTCAGTAAGCACTTTTCTTTTGGCAACATCAACAATAACACATAGATAATTCTCATATAATGTTTTATTGATTCCATCATCCACATATCCTTTCGAAATATAATCAAGGACTATATATTTTTTATCTGGCGAAATACTGAGAATCTTTCCACCGGAGTAATTAGCATGATTATATCCTTTTATACTATATTTTTTTCCGTCGTTCAAAATAAAAGGATTCTGATACATGTTAAATTCCTTATCATAAGTTTTGAATCCTAACTTACAGGATCCGGATATTGTAATAATAGGAGACGTTTTTCCGGATTGAGCAAACGTTGCTTGGAAAAGCAGTAAAATCAATAGCAGTATATTTTTCTTATTGGTTGTATCCATAACTGTTTTTCCTGAGCATTTCATATTATTTTCTATTTTCCCATTTCCCTCTTTATAAAAAGTCTCATCTTCAGTTAATATACAATTTTTATATTTAGAAGAATAAATATATTCCTGTGCATTTCCTATATCAGTTGAAACATCATACAATACATTCAGCACCATAGTTCTGTCAAATTACAAGATATGATTTTGACTAAAAATACTTCCCTCCTCAAATGATAGAAAAAAATTTCTTATTTTATTCTTTCCCCGACATATTTTGGAATTTTATTAAGGTCCTTCTTTTGAGATTTCATTAAAGAGTAATATGTTTTGTAATTTTCTATGGCTTTTTCTTTTTCACCTACATTCCAATAGCTATTTGCGATATTGAGATAAGCAACGATCCGATCCGGATATTTTTGAAGTATTTTTTTTAGCACTGTAATTGAAACTTCCGGATTAACATTTTCGAGCTTAAAAGCAAGATCATTAATCTTAGTAATATTATCAGCAGAAATATCGACATGATCTAACCAGCTTTTGTTGGCTACCCAATCATAATAATTAAAATTTACCTTCAGAAAATCCTTTGTATCCAGTACTATTGTTGCGTCATCATCAGATTCTGTAGCAAAGTAAGTTTCTTTATATTGATGAAGAACAAAATTATTATTTGAGAATTGTAGCTTAAAGTCGATTACTGAATATTTATCAGAAGCAAAAGGCGCAACTGATGTCGTATATGAGAGTAATTTATCTTCAAATTTAACCTGTTCAATATTTCCGTCTGACTTACCACTACATTCCTTACATGGAAAAATATTATCATTTTCATATACAAGTTCTGTATTATTTTTATTTTTGAAAACAATGATGAGCTTTCTTTTGGTAAGGTCTTGAGGCTGCTTTTTATTATTTAATGTTAAAACATATAAATCGTCACGCAAACCATCATTATTAAAATCATTATGCAGTTGAGCTACAATTTCGTTTGTTTTTAATAAGGAATATAAATGATTACTTTGAGAGTGACAACTTATCCCCGATAATAAAAGCAGTAAAAAAAATTTATTGTTCATCTTTAAATATTTTAACCGTTCTGTCAAATGCATCTCTTCTGTTACTATATGATTTAGTTGCATAATTTACTTTTGCTGTAATTGAATTCACTACTTCATGGGTTGCCCCATTTTTAGACAATGTATTAGCCTTCTTTAAAATCCAGTCTCCTAATCCAGCAAAAACAGCTTCCTTTGCTGTAAACATTGATTTACCTAATGACAGATCAATTCCGGAATCGGGCAATCTTGAGTCAATTATTTCCTGAATACTCTTGTAATTACTTCTTCCCGTAATTTGCATTAGCCCCCTTCCTCTAAATTTCCATCCATCACCTTCTTTTACATTTCCTAACTTATAATCCTTTCCCCGATTCGCATCATCGTAAGCAATATTTGCAATTTTCTCCTGATCTGCAGCATGCACAATTTTTTTCTTTTTAGTTTTAGGATCAACTTCACTTTTCCGCCCTATTTCATCAGCATAATCATAGTATTTTTTATTGTTTTTGAATACGGAAAAGGGGTAGCCAGATCTTAAAGCTTCAACAGAATAGTTTAAACTTTCCCCATTAAACGCTCCCGATAAATCATCACTACTTTCAACAAAAGCCTGTGCAAAAAAATGAGCTCTATTAAGGCAAGTATTAAGTTCAAATACTTCATATAATTTTTTAGATTCGCCTTTTACTATATATGATTTATTTAGTTCATCTACTATACCTTGTAACCAAGAAGTATTGGAAGCATTAGGCCAGACTTTTTTTATTTGTAATAGAGTAAAATCATCTGAACACGAACTCTTCTTCTTTTCCTGTTCCGGCACCGGTGCTCCCTTCGCATCTATACTTTCCGGAGCATGTACCTGTCCGGAGGTTACAAATTCTATTTTGCCTGTTTCAGGCGGTATACTTCCCGGCATTTTTCCTGTTCCCGGTAAAGTAGATTTTTTTAGCAGCACATAATTGTCCTGAACTTTTACTGTTCCAAAATCCTGCCAGTCCGCCATGGAAATCATCTGAAAACCATCATCAAAAATAAAATTCGGAATTTGTTTTTCCACAACAGTTGCGGTAAGTTTATCCTGAGTTGTCGGTACATTGCTCAACACTTTAAAGGTTCCAAGGTGGGCATTGAATTTTATTCTGGCACCATCTATGGCCAGTAATAAACCTTCATCCTTTTTATCTTTCGCCTCATTTTCCGCCCGTTGATCATCCATCTTCTGCTTATTTTCCGCCTTCTGTTGATCATTATCCTGAGCCGGAGCCTGATTTTGAACTTCAGGAGCTTCTCCTACTCCTCCATCCTTTATCCTATCCATAATAATGAATGTTTTAAATGAGAATTCTGTTTTTTGATTTCTATAAAACCTTCTTCATACAGGTCTCCTTTGCAGACAAACAGTCCTGTAAAATGATCAATGTCTGTTTCCTCCAGATTTTGGGCGGAAATTTTTAAAATCATTTTATCACCCACCTTTACAGGAGTCATTATTTCTGTAAATCCTTCTGTCGTTTCTCTTTTTCTCTTAGTCTCAAACGACTGTAGCAGCCCGTTAAAGAGTAATCCGAACATATTATATCCTCCTAAAAAATCGATCAGTTTTGCTTCATCTTCAAGCAAACTGCTTATGTGACTGAAGTAACTTTCTACGGCTTCTCCCTGATGTGTTTTTACTAATTCATCCTGAATCTTCACCCATCTCAGACGAAGGAAAAGCAGATTGTCAATGGCTGTAATATTCCCATCTTCATCCACTTTACATTCGATTTCATCAAATAAATAACTGATCTTTTTTAAAAATTTTCCCATTGCATCTTCATCATCAGAAAAATCAAAATCAACCACAAGGACCTGGAACCTGTATTCTTCCTTTGCTTTTCCCAGATAGTATATCTCAATCTGCCTTGCAAAGCTCTTTTGGGTCGTATAGAACGAATTTTTTTGTTCTATAACAATCGTTTCGTGTCTGTATGTTTTCCGGTGAAGATTCTGCAATATGTTGTAGGTCATTCTTAATATATTCTTCTTTGATAATCATTGTTGGGGTCCATTCCCATCCAGTCTCTGTTGGCAGACCAGTGAAGGTATTGCTTACGCATAATTCGTAATAGAGTTTGGGGATGATAAGCAGTAACCGTCACTTCTTCCAATGTTGTGGTTTTCATTTTATTCCCGTTTTCATCCAGTTTCTCTTCGGGAGATTCTTCATGAGCAGGTTCCTGTACGGGCTCAGGATGCAACAGTCTTTGCAGGGCTTTCTCCTGTTTTTCTTTTTCTACCACCTCATCTGTTTTGAAATCCCATTTACCCTCATTTTCAAATACATACCCGTGTAAAAGATCTTTTGCATGAGGCAAATATTTATCATTTTCTATGGAAAAGGTGATTTCTGTTTTTGTCATTAACTGATGATTGTAAAGATTTTCACCAAGTTCTTCCATAAAATGCAGCGGGATATAGCTGTATTCTTTCCTTAGAAAACGGGTTCCGGTAATTTTACGGTATACTCCTCCGAAGGTAAGGACATTCAGGAAGCTATTATTGATCTCGATCTGCTCACTATCAAACCAGCATTCATCAATCAGTTGTTGCCGGCGTTTATTCAGGAACCATACGGGTTTATGATTGGAAGTTTCTATTTCATCCACTCTTTCCGTTCCGTTCTCATAAGCACCACCAATATCACAGTGCACTCCGGGAAATTCTTTTTCAATACTCCCCGGAAATCTCGTTAATGAAAAATTTTCCCGATGTTCATTGGCTGCAGTAAAATGAACAGCTTTAAAGTAAGGTCCCGGATTCTTAAGCTGTAACTGCTCTACATCATCTCCGAAATTATAATTTGGTCCCAAAACAGAATGCTTCATTCCTTGCCAGCCTACTCTTTTCAATGTTCCCATATCACCAAACTCTTCATAAGAAGATACCGTATCATACACCCCTATAAAACGAACATCAAGATCTAAGTCTTCAAGTTGTTGTTCTGATAAGATTTTTTTACTTAAAAGATAGTATCCCAAAAAGCCAAATTTTGGAAGTTTACCATCTTTGATATATTTCGGATCTACCTCAATATTGTCTTTATCTATCCAGAAATCTCCATATTCGGGAACCGATACCGGACCATAAGGAGAATAGGTCTGGGTATATCCTATTACTTTTCTGATTTTTTTGATCTCAACATCTTTGGGTCTTTTATTTCCGTTGATTTCGTAGGCAAAATTTCTTGCCGCAGCGGCTCCTCTGCTAAATCCGAAGGTATCAACGATTATTTTAACCAATTTTTTTTTATCGCGTTGTTGTTTTTTTAAATCGCCAATCCTATCGGCCACCATTTCACACCCTTTCCTTACTTTCCCCCGTACTCCGGTTTTACCGGAACCATACTGGAAACCGTCATCAACATCCCGATTGTTATTGAGCGTCCCAATACCCTCCACATAAATGCCATATGAATTTTGCTCACAGCATTGGTACATCCTTGCTACATTCGTATAATCGTTGCTGAAACTGTTATCCACCCCCTGTTTGTCCAGCCATTCCTGATGACTGTATTTAAGATACTGGTGGTATTCAGAATTATCATCCAGCAGCTTTTTCTTTTTCAATCTTTCATATTCTTTTTCCTGCAGGATCCTTGTGTCTTTGATTGCCTTTTCTTTTTCCCTGATCTGATCCTCTGTATCAGTACTTGTCATTTTATTCTTTCCATCTCTGTACTTCATTCTTAATTCGCTGTTTTTCAAATTATTCAAAGTACCATCAAAGAATACTCCTATTTCCAGATGCATTTCATCTACAGGAGTTTTAGGATTGCCCGTGTTGTATACAAAAGTTTTTCCCATAGTTCTTGTTTTTAGAAAACCTCTACTTTGTCAGTCTTTATAAAGGCTTCTTTACCATTTTCACCCTTCAATAAGACGGTAAAGAAGCTATATGCCTCATTTACTTTAATAAAAAGACTTGCCTTTGTTGATTTGGGATCATCACCAAATACTTTAGCAAAGGCCTCAAAAGCCGATTTCTCATTCAGATCACAATCTGCCCCGTATTTCTTCTTGTCTGCGCCAATAAAATCAAAACCGATGCTTCTCGGTATTGCCCTCATTTCATTTTCACTTAGAGAAATTTTCGCCGCATCGAGCTGTTCCTGTTCCCCATTAAGTAATGACATACCAACATCTGTCAAAGGATTGAGACCGGCATTTTCCGGAAGTTCAAAAACAGGTTTCCAGCTGTATCGTATTCTATATTGATCCCACAAGCCGAAAGGAATAGGTTTTCCTTTATTTTCTTCCCTTATCCTTGCCGGAATAATCTGTTCGCGAGTCTGCACCATTTCCAAATAATCTTTCCTCCAAAAGCGATTTTCATGACTGTCCAATGTCGCAATTTCAGATTCCGGAATGGTTACTTTTTTCGCCTGATACCTTCCCACTTCTTTCTGAACTCCAACACCGGCTACCCAAACGACAACTACTCCTCCCGGAGCCATTCCTACACAAATTTTATTATAATTTAAATGTTCTGTTTCACCACTGCCATTAGTTACTTTTACCTGATATCCTTTACTAAAGTATTCTTTAATTTTAGCGGTATCGATAGGTGTATCAATCATATAAAACTGGTTTTCCATATAAGACATCCACACAAAATCCAACCGGGAAGGGAGGCTTTTAAAACCATTTCCCATCCCATTGTTGATGGTACCCCAACGGTTACCACCGGGAGCTATCCCAAAACCTAAACTTACCCATTCCCCACCTTCGCATTCAATTCCTCCTTTGTATACTTCCATGGGATATCCTAAGGAAGCAGAAGTTGCTTCAGTCCATTCATATTTTGTCATAGTTTCAGTTTTTTTAGGAGCTTTTTTTTTCCTGACACGACATCTGGGTAAAAAATAAAAAGCTTAGTAGATATTTTAATATTTTATTCATTCTTACAATCTTATAAAGTCATTATGACACCATTTTAGTACAACAATGTTTGTCTTCAGGAGCATAATCGGGGAACTATAATCAACAGGATCACGGATATGATGATAAAACCGATACCCCCTGAATACATACCAAATAATGTAAAATCACCTATTGCATCTTTCTTCTTCTGAGCTGCTATTATAAACGGCAGAAAAAACAATACGGGCAAAAAAGCACCGCAGAGCCATACAGCCAGCCAGCCGCAATCGCCGTCACCATATCCTGTACAATCCATGACACTTAATGTAATGATACCAGTGAGGATGACGGAAACTAAAGATAACAATAGAGCAATAAGTCCTTTTTTCAACATACATTTAGCCTTTATTCACTTTAGCGTCTATTTTCCCCAGCATTTTGGCAACCCCGGAGCTTTGTAACAAGATATCGCCATTTTTTGCTTTATGTGTTGTGGTAGACGTTGTTTCCTTTAAATCACCTGTCACATTAATGGTTTTATTCTCGTTCACAGTTTGTTTATAATTTTTTGAGGTAAATTTATGATCATTGATAATATGGGTGGTATTATCATTTCCAACGCTTGTTTTCATGTCTTTTCCGACGTTGATGTTAAGATCTTCTCCCGCATTGAATGTCATATTTTTAGGGGCAGTTACGACAATATTACCTTTTCCGTCCATATAATAGTTGTTTCCGCTGGGGTCTATAATATTGACACTTCCTTCTGCATCATTCATCAGAATCCTGATTCCGCTTCGGGTTTGTATGGATTTTAAGTGATTATTCACTCCGCCACCCAAAGCAACACCTCCGTGAAACATTCCTCCCATCACAAAAGGGCGGTCCGGATGATTATGTACAAATCCTACCATAACCTGATCTCCTACTTCCGGTATTGCTACATAGCCTCTGTTTTGAGTAATCTGATCTGTTCCTCCCGCATCAGGGGCCATCATCCTGATAAAATTGGTGGTATCATGCAGCTGCCAGTCAAATTTCACCGTTACTCTTCCCTGGCCCAGCGGATCTGTATTGGAAATAACGGTTGCAATTTGTGGCTGTGCAATAGGAAGGGTAAAATCAGGAGTAGGAATATATCCGGTGTCCGAAGCTATAGCCTCAAATCTTCCTGCGTAGCGTCCCAGTGCATCTACCTCGTGAATGATATCCGTCATCATAAGTTTTGTAAAATAAGCTGTTTTGTTGGTATCATTCTTTCTCATATTGATGTCAGCAACACATCCCGGATATAAAAACGGAATGGTACTACCTCCCGAAACGGTAAATACTTCTACAGCCCTGCTTCCTGCCTTGCTGGTCTGAGAAATAACCACATCCATATCAGTCGCGGCTTTTATGGGGGCAACCTGTAAAGACGGTGTTTTGAAAATTCCGTCATTATTTTTATAAGCAGTCTGTGCCAAATTCCCCACATGCTTTATGGGCGTTTCTCCTGAAGTCAGTTTAGCATTGGAGCTGCTGTTGTATCCGTAAAAATTAGGTTTGATATGCACAGCTTTCAACTCAACATTGATATCAGAGACATTACTTCCGTAGATAAGTTCAAGTGCTTTGTTCTGTGGAGGCATATTTCCGAAGTGCAATACTTCGCCGTCATAATAAAACTGCTCTCCGTAAGCTTCTGCCATCCGGCAGAGATAGTTGTAATGGGTTTCGTTATACTGGGCACTGTACAGAATCTGAGCGGATGCTTTAGCGTTTATTTTCACGTCAAACTTACTGCTTTCAATCCCCTGTTTAATTACTTCGGCAGCAATAATTCCCATGTTGACAGGCTGTTCTCCACCAAAGCTTTGTGTATGGGGAGCGGCATCCAATAAAATAGTTGGGCTCTGTCCTTTTAGTACAATATTTCCCAGACTATGGTGTTCCTGGCTGAAGCCCACTTTTGTGATTACTCCCACAAAGGTTCTTTCAGGGCTGCCTTCTACATCTTTATACTTAAAAACTACAGTTAGGCGTTTTCCTAAAAACTGCTGAGCTTCTTCAAGATCATGGTTTTGTATTCCATCAAGTGTATCGTGGGCTAGAGTCAATTCAAAGTCATGGTGTTTTTTTACGCTCTGCTGTAAACGGAAGTGTTTGAAGTGCTTGATTATTTTCCCTTCAATCACAATATCCAGTTTCACCACGCGGTTGATTCCGGGAATATGATTTTCCGAAATCTTTTCAGAATTCGAGGTATTTTTATTCATAGGAGATGAGGTGTTTTTGAAAGGTTTTTATTTTTAAAAATAATTCTAAAAATAAGCGTCCTTTTATAAAGTTATAAATTTTTCACAATATAAAACCAATTAATATCCATCATATTTAAAAAATAACAGCAATTTATACAAGACATTTAAAAACATAGATTTGATGATCATTGGAGACAAAAAAACAGAACAGCGTCCTGACGGATGAACTATTCTGTTTTCTTATGTAAGTTTTTAAAGTGATCAGATTCTTATGCAGTAGGCCATGCTCCGTGATAAGAAGAGGTTCCCAGATCAATCTGTTCAGCACTTATAACAAAAGAAATGTACATACTGTTTTCATCCACGGCATCAAAATCCACTTCATGCTGAATCACGTATCCGTTTTGCCATTTCAATGTTGTTAAAGTTCCTTCTTCATGAGACTTGTTGAAAGTTACTTCGCCCACTGTAGGCTTGTACTTTCCGTTAAGAAGACTTTCCAGAATATCTGCTTTTTCTGTAGCTTCTACTGTAATTTTGATTAACGCATTGGAAGGATCTGATGCTACACGTCCTGAAACGTCTGTAGATCTTGATACGCTGTAGTTAAGCTTTAAGAGCTTCTGACCTTCCCCGTTGTTGAATTTTAAGATTCCTCTTGAATTTCTTTCTGCCATGATGGTAAATTTTAATCGTTAATATTTGATGATTGATGGTTGGTTATATCACCAAATTTAGATGTAAATATTTGACCGGAAGAATATTTTTATCTAAATATGAAAAAGTGTCGTATTTCTACGACTAACACTTGTTAGGTATAATACAGTCTGTAAATCAATTATTTATAAATTCCAAAAAAATCACAAACTAGATGTAAAACGAAAAGGTTACCTCAGTGAGATAACCTTTTTCTATCAGACATAAAGCTTCAGGTAGTTTGCCCCTGATGGGCCGATACTCTGTGTTTATGATTATTTTTTGTTTCTTTTTTCTTTTTGGATTTATTTCTTCTTCCCCACCAGATCAGGAACCCGGTAATAGGTAATGAAGTAGCGATGATACCGGCCAGAAATGTAGATAATTTTCCGATCTGTCCCCACCATTGCCCCATATGCAGTTGCCAGACTATATTTTCGGTCTTTTCATGTTGCAGATATTTTCTTCCGATATGTATCTCTTTTCCTGAATACATATCATAAATACTCAAAGAGGCATGCTCAATACTTTTAAGTCCTACTTTTCCTGAAGTGAAAATATAGGCTCCCAGTTTCTTTCTTTCAAAATTCCAGATACTGACTTCTTTTTCACCACTTTTGTTCAGTACTTCATAAGCGAACGGAACAATATCCTTTGCTGTTTTCGTAGAATCCTGCCTGGGTAGAATGTCCATTAAATGTTCTGTAGTCCCGTTGGTCATCTTTACAGTAGTATTCATCAGAGGTTCAAAGAAAATAATAAGCCCTGTCATTCCCAGCATGAAGCACACAAGAAGCGAATAAAAGCCGTATACATTGTGAAGATCATAATTAAATCTTTTGAATCGTGCTTTCCATTTTATCGTAAAACTCGCCTGCCTCGTGGTTTTATTCCATTTTTTGGGCCACCACAAGATAAGCCCCGTGACCGTGCTGATCACAAAAATAATCGTAGCGAAGGCTACCACCCAACCTCCTGTCTTTCCCGCCAGAAATGAGGCATGAAAATGAGCCATGACAAAGAAAAACTGGAGTGATTCATCTTTTTTGAGAATTTTACCTGTGTACGGATCTGCGTAGACCATGGCCAACTTTGGCCCTTCGGGACTGAAAGCCCTGATACGGACGCTTCTTTTCGGATCTTTAAAGAACACAAACTCTGAAATGTCGTACCCCGGATTAGCTTTCCTGAAATTCTGTTTTAGTACGTCAGAAGATACCCGCTCTGCATTGTCGGGAACAGCGACGTATCTTGCCTTGCCGGCACTCCAGTCCATAATTTCGTCGCAATAAACAATAATGGTTCCTGAAAGAGATACCACGACCAGAATCACTCCTGCAACAATACTTGGCCATAAGTGAAGCCATGCTACAATCCTGCTGAAAAGAGATTTTCCTTTTTTCTTTGGAATTTTCGCTTTATCATTCATGTTTGTTTTTTTCATGATGGATAATATTGTTTTTCCAGCCTTTCCAAGGCTTTTACCGATTCCGGTGTACCTCTTTCTTTGGCGATGTTAATTATCTTTTTAAAGAATAATTCGGTAGGCTTAAAAGTATGATTCAAATCTTTGGAAAATGCCTGATAATGCTGGTTGATAAGTGCAGGATCTTTCAGAGCCTCCCTGAAATTCCATTTATTTGATTTGAATATAAAGCGTAGTCCGTCATTATTACCGGGTAAAGGAACTGTTCCATGGTCGTCATTTTGATAGAATTCATATTTCCAGCTGAGGTTTTTCAGCTTTTGCTGCTCCAGCAGGTTTTTGAATTTACCAATGGCGATTTCATGTTCATCGTCTTTAACATTTCTTGCCTCTGCATTATTGGCCTGAGCGAGGAAAAATTTAATATTTTTAAAATCTTTTGTCGAGTTCTCTGCTTTTCTGACCATCAGCTCTTTATCCCACCAAAGGCTTGGGTCATTGGCTATATAAGCATTAAAAAACGGATCTGACAAAAGGTTATTGACTGCTGTAAGTCCTCCGAATGAATGACCTATCAAAACTTTGTAGTCATTTGAACGATATTTCTTTTCAATGAACGGATAGAGCTCTTCTTTGATAAACTTCATAAATACTTCATTGCCTCCGCTTTCTGTAAACATTGTCTGTTTTTTACCCGCAAAGTTCATTTCTTTCGAAGCTTTTGTAGGTGTCAGATCCCTGGTACGGTTTGTATTGGCTATCGCTACCAGAATGGCTTGTGGTAAAATGCCAAATGGCTCTTTACTCAAATACTGATATACTGAGGAAAGGTAGTTGAAATTATTTTCAGCATCCAATACATAAATCACGGGATAGCTTGTTTTGGTATACTGATCATATCCTTCAGGAAGAGACACGTAAACGGAACGTTCTTCATGAAGAAACTCCGATTTCAATGGAATTTTCATTCCTATACTGATATTTTCAATCTGAGTTGCCTGTGCTTTGAACTGTAACAGTCCCGCCCATAGTACTATAAATAATAATCCGGTTCTCATTAGCAATTGTTTTATTTATATAGTTAGAATTTATAGTTTAATGAAAGTAAAAGCTGGCGTGGATTCTGCACATACGTCCAGGAATCGCCAAGGTAATACTGCTGATTGGTAAAATTGTTTAGTTTGAGGGCAATTCTGTATGATGACTGATCATAGAAAACAGAAGCATCAAACTTTGCATATCCTTTAGATACGACATCAGAACTGTCTACAAGATAGAACTGGGATTGTGCATTTCCCCCTGCGCCGATACCAAAACCTGAGTATTTCCCAGAAGGAATGGTATAACTTAACCAGAAGTTTCCGGCGTGTCTTGCCTGTCCGGCCGGTCTTCTTCCCTGTACATCTGCTTTTGCTTTTTCATAGACACTGTCATTATAGCCGTATCCCAGAATAATATTAAATCCATGAAATGGGGATGTGATCAGATCCATTTCCACTCCCTGACTTCTTTGGGTTCCATCCTGGATGGTAAGGGTGGGGTCTTTTTCTGTAGGTGTACTGCGTACTTTATCTTTTACCTGAATATTATAATAACTTAGAGTTCCGGAAAGCTTACCGTCCAGTAACTCATATTTCACACCTCCTTCCCATTGATTTGCCTGTTCCGGTTTATAAGTTCTTATCTCACCTAATGAGCTGCTTGGCGCTATATTTTTAAAACCGTTCATATAATTTCCAAACAAAGACACCTTATCTTTTATCACCTGATAAACCAATCCGAGTTTTGGAGACCACGAGTTTTGAATATCTTTATCGGAAACACTGTTGAAATGATCATATCTAAGGGAAGCCATCGCAAATAAACGATCCGAGACATTGATCACATCAGAAACATACACACTGAAGTTTCTGTAATCACGCTTATAGCCTCTATAGTTTGTTCGCCCCAATATATCCTGATAGGCAGCCTGCGAAATATAAGGTGAGCTTTCATCATTAAACATAACCGGAACAAACTTATCCAGATTACCAAATTTATTTTTATAAATCTGCTGGTCAATATCCTGTACTACCCCTCTTTTATCTGTCGTTTTGGTAGTAGTATAATCAAATCCTACCAATATTTTATTTTTAATTTTTTCCGAAATATTGAAATTGCCGATAAAGTTTTGCTGAATTTCATTCAGATTAAATGTGCTGGGGATATGGTAATAATCTCTCCTTATAGTTCCTTTGTTGGATAAATTCAGGAAAAGATAATGGGCATCATTCTCTGTTTTGGCAGAAGAGAAGCTGGTTTGAGAAACCCAGTTATCTGATATTTTATAGTTTGCCGTGGCAAAAGTGTTGAATATTTTAGCTTTACTCTGGATTTCATCACTTGCGTATGATATTTTTTTATCCAGATTAAAATCATTGATACTTTTATCTTTGAAGACAATATCTTTTCCTGTTATCAGCCCCATATAAGTAGTATTACGGCTAATATCAAAATATTCAAAATCAAGGTTAATATCCAGGCGGTCATTTACTTTAAAGGAAAAAGAAGGCGCAATGGCCACGGATTTTGATTTTCCGAAGTCCTGGAAACTTCCGTCGTTATTATAGGCGGCATTGATACGGGCCAGAAAAGTCTTGTTCTTATTAAGCGGTGTACTCACATCTACCGTGACACGGTTGCTGCTCCAGCTTCCCGCAGTATACCCTATTTCACCTTTGAAATGGTGTAATGGTTTTTTGGTTACTCTGTTAACAAATCCTCCGTAGCCTACCAATAATGCAGACCCGAATAAGGTTCCGGACGGCCCTTTGATCACTTCAATAGCTTCAAGGTTTACAGGATCGGATAGAGAGACAAAGTTTGTCGCCATACCATTTCGCAGCGCTCCTGCCGAGGCATTCGAACTGAATCCGCGCATGGTAAGACCGAGGCCTACCCCTCCGCTTCCTACACTTACGGATACGTTATTTACTCCGGGAAGGAGATTCAGTGAGCTCTGGAGGTCGGTCGCTACCTGCTGTTGTATTAATTCTTTGGGAAGAACGGTATAAACCTGCGGGTTTTCCAGGTTCTTAAGAGGCATTTTGGCAACATATTCAGATTTTTTCTCGGCATATTTTTTTACCCCCGAAACAATAATCTCTTCAATGTGTTTTGATTGAACCGTTGTGTCTTTTTTGTGTTGTGCAACGATCAATACTCCCGACAATAAGGGTATTGAACACAATAGCTTCTTCATAGTTTATTTTTGCTGCAAAGGTATTTATTTTTATTAATTCTAAATAATAATTAATAAAAACATTTTAAAACCTGCATAATTTAAACCATGTATTTGTCGCTATTTTTACATTATAGACAATAGCAAAAACACAAACACTTAATCCACATGAACGCCAAAAAAATGTCCTACCAGTGCTGTGATTCCCATTGCTACAGTACCCCAAAAACAGATTCTCACCATGGCGATCCCCATATGTGAGCCTCCCGTTCTTGCTGATACAGCTCCTAAAAGCATCAAAAATATAATTGAAAAACCATATTGAAAATAAACCATTTGTTTAATCGGAGCCAGGAGGGAAACCGTAAAAGGCAATAGGGCTCCTACAGCAAATGATGCGAATGAAGCAATAGCTGCCTGCAAAGGTTTTGCCTGTGTTATTTCATTGATTCCCAGCTCATCTCTTGCATGGGCCTCCAGGGCATTATGTTCTGTAAGCTCTGTAGCTACCTGCAATGCCGTTTCTTTGCTGCATCCTCTTTTTTCATAAATTTTAGCAAGTTCCCGCAGTTCTATTTCCGGCATTTCTTCCAATTCACGTTTTTCACGGATAAGGTCTGCTTTTTCGGTGTCTTCCTGGGAACTTACGGACACGTATTCACCGGCTGCCATAGACATTGCCCCGGCAATCATTCCGGCTAATGCGGCAAGAATAATAATATGACGTTCCGGTTCTGCTGCGGCAACACCAATGACAATACTTGTTGTAGATAATAACCCGTCATTTGCTCCCAATACAGCCGCACGGAGCCATCCCACTCTGTTTACGTAATGCTTTTCTAACTGATGATGCATATTTACTTGTTTCGGCGTTGATATTGTTATTAAAGTTATAAAATGTTTCTTCAAGAATCATTTTAAATTACCCGGGTTTGGGAAAGAAAGTAAATTGTACAATGAGGAACTTGGAAGACTTAGAAGCAAGAAACTTCTGTACATGCATAAAATCCTATGAAATAACGTGACGAATAGTAAAAAGAAATAGTATCCTGATGGATTATTTATATCTGTAATAGGTTATACTTTCCTCTGTCAGACTGGCTTCATTGTCCCTCTTAGTTTCCGGATCTTGCTCATATGACGTTTTTTGGAGCGTAATATCGTCTTTTGGATCATCCAGGGTATCATGCTTACTTTTTTCAATAGCCGCAATCAGCTCATCAAGTTTCAGCTGCAGCTCTTTTGAATCTTTTTGTGCATTACGGATCATCATTACCGCAAAAGCGGCAATTCCCAGAACTGCACTTCCTTTAACAAAAGCTCCAGTGGTAACACTATTCAACATATCTTTTATCATAACATTATTTTTTAAAATTACTGAGCTTACAACAGGTTGTAACAACCCGGATTGAGATTGATTTTTTCCAGCAGTTATCTTTCAATCAGAAATAAAGCCTTTACGAAAAATGTGGTAGGTTTAGAAAGCAACCCTTGCAGAACATATCTGACCGAAGGTAAAAAAATACAGTTAACACTTTATGATTCAGATCATAGAACCCGACATCTACTGTCTTATCACGTGAAAGTTCGTATTTTCTTATATTTGCACAATGAGTTTATTATACATTGACTGGAATGTCAATCCCGAAATTGCAAATATTCTGGGAATTCCTTTAAAATATTACGGTCTATTATTTCTTGCAGGCCTTGTTTTATGCTTCAACATTTTAAAAAGTGTTTATAAAAAGAAAATTTGAGTATGCAGGCACATGAAGCGCTGTTTTCATATGCTCTGATCGGAATATTATTAGGAGCACGTCTGGGCCATTGTTTTTTTATGACTTTGATTATTACTCACAACATCCTTTAGAAATACTTTTACCCATCCAGAAAGGCCCTGATGGAGCTTATCATTTCACAGGTTTTGCCGGGCTTGCCAGCCATGGTGGTGGTATCGGTTTGATTATTATGCTGCTGTTGTATGCAAGAAAGTATGCGATCCCCTTTATGACCATACTGGATGCTATCGCTATTGTATTACCATTGGGAGGTACCTTTATCAGATTGGCGAATCTGATGAATTCAGAAATTATAGGTGTACCAACGAATGTTCCGTGGGCTTTTATCTTCAGACAGGTAGACGACCTTCCAAGGCATCCTGCCCAGCTCTATGAAGCGATCTCTTATCTGATCATATTTTCCGTTGTTTACTTGATGTATAAGAAAAACTTCGTCAAAATCGGAAAAGGCTTTTACTTTGGGATAAGCATTCTTTTAATTTTCGTCATGCGTATCCTGATTGAATTTATCAAGGTAGATCAGGTTGAATTTGAACATGGTATGAGCTTAAATATGGGACAACTCTTAAGCATTCCTTTTATTATCCTTGGCTTATTTTTTATCATCAAAAGTATAGTTGAAAAAGGGAAAATGAAAACTTCATAATTTCCACTTTTCTGTTAAATAAAAAAAACTCATTGAAAATGGCTTCAATGAGTTTTTTATGGTATTTCTTACCTATCTTGTGGTATATCCTCCGTTGGCAAAGATGGTCTGCCCCGTGATCCACCATCCGTCGGTTACTAAAAACTCTACCAATGGGGCAATGTCTTTGATATCGGTAAGGCCTCCTAATGCAGCTGCTGATTTATGATAAGCAACGGCGTCGTCTGTTTCCTGGCCATAGAAAAAGGAGTATCCATAGGGCCCGGAGCTACAGCAGTTACCGAAATACCCCTTGAACCAAATTCTTTTGATGCAGCCCTTGTGAAGTGTTCTACAGGAGCTTTTGCCCCCGCATAGGTGGAATACAATCCGGTATAGGCAGCCAGCAATGAAGTGACAATCGTACATATTCTTCCGTTGTCATTCAGTTTTTTGCCGGCTTCCTGTAACAAAAAGTAAGCAGATTTTGAATTGACATTGAACATGGTATCATATTCTGCTTCCGTAGTATCGGTGAACGGCTTTTTCAAGACCATACCTACGGTATTGATAGCTATATCGATTCCTCCAAAACGGGAAATCGTTTCATCAAAAAACTTTGTAAGATTTTCTACTTTGGTGAGGTCTCCCTGAAACAGGAATGCTTCTGCACCTAATGCCTGAACTTCTGCAAGAGTTTTTTCACTTTCGGCCTTAGAACTTTCACTGTTGTAATGAATGGCCAGCTTTGCTCCTTTTGCGGCAAAATCTTTACTTAATAATCCTCCAAGATTCTTGCCTCCACCGGCAATTAAAACAACTTTTCCCTGTACATTTTGTGTTGACATTTTGTAATTTTTAAATGTTAATACAGCAAAGATGAACAATAAAACGCACTACAGTATGGTGAATTTTTCGGAAGTTGTCTAAAGTATCAGTTACCGTTTCCTGAATCAGGTCAAAATAAAAATCAAAATTTTATCACAAACAATTTTATCATTATGGTATTATTTACCAGACAGATACATTTTAAGAGACCAGGATAAAATGAAATTTACACTGAAAACCCCCATCAATAAAGAATTTTAGGCACAGCATTTGATACTTTGGCGAGTATCGCACACCACATTCATACAAAAATATATTTTTTTCATAATCCTCAGGTTTCTGGGGATTTTTTGGTAAATCCTTTTGAATACTCCATCATCATTACTATAAAATGATTTATAAAATTCTTAATAATAACCTTTTCTGATAATCAATCATTTAAAACAGGATTATTCATTTTATTGTTGTATATTTGCATATTATAATCAAGTCACTACTTTGTTTTCTGTAACGACTCGAATAATTCATTCAGTCATTGCTTTTTGAGCAGCCATATTTTTAACTTTTATTCTTCTATTAAGAACAATACTTGTCGGAATTTTAAAGCTCTGGATGATTGGAAAAAAATCCAAGGACAGGAAACATCGACGGGCTTTAAAGGTCTGCAAGAGACCAGATTGAACTTAACAATTTATAGAAACTAAATACTAAAAATAATTTATGGCAGATTCTTTTTCTAAAAAGGAAAATTTCAAGAAAAAAATTCAAAAGCAAAAAGAAAAGGCGCTAAGACGCGAAGAACGTAAAACGAACAACAACAAAGGGAAGGACATGGAAGATGTATTCATGTACGTAGATGAATTCGGAAGATTAACATCTACTCCCCCTGAGCAAAGACAGGAAATCAACCTTGAAGATATTCAGCTTGGTGCAGCTCCTATCATTGAAGAAGATCCAAGAAAAACAGGAATTGTTACGTTCCTGAGTGAAAAAGGATATGGTTTTATTACAGAAGATAATTCCAAAGAAAATATCTTCTTCCACAACAACAACTGTGCGGAACCTGTGAAAAAAGGAAACAAGGTATCTTTTGAAAAAGAGAAGTCTCCTAAAGGGTTTTCAGCTGTTGAAATTCAGATTGTCAAATAATATTTACCGATAAAATATTTCTGTCATTCAAAGCAGATTTATTGTAAACAATACAGAAAGAGACTGCCCGTGGGCAGTCTCTTTTTTATATCCGAATCATATAGTTATAAATATTCCGGATGATATTTCACAAAAAGAAAAGAAGCCACCTGAAAAGGCAGCTTCATCCATCGTAAAAAAGTATAATCAATCCAGTTTCCCTCCGAGTGCTTTAAACAAAAGGACGTTATTCCTGGTATTCTGATGCTGGAACTGTAATAAATCCAGTTCAGCAGTTAATTTGCTCTTTTGAGAATTGATCAGTTCAAAATAATTCGCATATCCTGTCAGATAGAGGTCATTAGAGACTTCTACTCCCCGATCCAGAAATCCCACTTCTTCAGATTTTAATTGCAAAACCCTCTCGTAGATTTTAGTTTGCTTCAGAATAGACTGCAATTCATTGAATGCGGTGGTAATACTTTTCTGATAGTTCAGAAAGGCGATTTCCTGTTCTTTGCTTGCTACTTTAAATTCGTATTTCAATTGTCCTTTATTAAAGACGGGCACCATAAGCCCACCAAGCAATTGCCCTGCTAAGGAACTTGGTTTGAATAACGTTTCCACGGAAAAAGAATTCAGCCCGAAACCGGCACCAAGGTCTATTTTAGGGTAGAAGGCAGCTCTTGCCGCTTTGGCGTCGGCCTGCGAGGCTTCCAGCACATAATAATTGGCTGCAACATCAGGACGAGAGTGAATAACAGCTTCCACATTAATATTTTTATTTAAAACATCCATATTGGTAGGCATCAAGGTCTTTCCTCGTTTTACATCACCACCATAGCTTCCGGTGAGGGTAGTAATGGCTTGCTCAACGGTAACAATCTCAACTTTGATGTGTTCAATTTCAGCCAGCCAGTTATTATTCTGAGCTTTAAACTGCTGTACCGCCAGTTCTGTTGCTTTTCCGACTTCACGCTGGGCCAAAACAATCTCAAAGGCGCGCTGCTGAAGGTTATAATTTTTCTGATAAATGGCAAGACGGTTGTCTAAAGCCACCAGTTGATAGTATAAATTGGCGATATCAGTAAAAAGCTCTACCTGTAAGAGCCTTAGCCCTTCCGCAGAAGCAAGAAATTTCTTTTGAGCTGCAATTTTTTTATTTTTTAACTTACCCCAGGCATCAATTTCCCAGCTGCTCCTTGCCCCCAGCCAATAATTGGGTGTAAAGTCTCTGTTGATCTTTTGTTCCTCAGTGATATTAGGAGAAAGATTGGTATCATAATTTCCTACTCCTTCCATGGTATATTTTCCGTAACGGTTGCCTGAAGCCTCTACTCCCACTTCCAAAGAGGGCAACAGATCCATTTTGGAACGCTGAAGAAAGCTATTGGCAATTTCTACTCTCTGTTGGGCAATCTGAAAATCAGGGTTAGCCTGAACTACTTTATCAAAGAGCTCCAACAATTGTGGTTCTGTAAAATACGCTTTCAAATTGAGTTGTTGAAATTCCTCTGAATTTGTACTATTCCCTTTTTTGAGAATTTCCTGCGGCAGCTCCCGGGCTTTTTTTACATCAGCCACTTTAGGTACTGCGCAGGAACTAAGGCTTATGACAGCAATTCCGAATACTATATTTCTATGATTTAGTCGTTTCATTTTTCTTCTTATTTTCAAGTTTTGCAAAGAATATATACAGCCCGGGGATGACTACCAATCCGAAAATAGTTCCGATCAGCATTCCTCCTGCTGCTGCCGTACCAATCGACCGGTTTCCTATCGCACCGGCTCCTGATGCAATACACAGAGGAATAAGACCTGCCACAAATGCAAAAGAAGTCATCAGAATAGGACGAAGACGCTGTCTTGCCCCTTCAATAGCGGCCGGAATGATATCAAAGCCCTGTTTATTCCTGGCTACGGCAAATTCTACAATCAGGATGGCATTTTTAGCTAAAAGCCCGATCAACATGACCAGAGCAACCTGTGCATAGATATTATTATCCAGTCCGGCCAATACCAGTGCGATATATGAACCAAAGATCCCGGTTGGCAGGCTTAAGAGTACGGGCATAGGAAGAAGGAAACTTTCGTACTGCGCCGCCAGCAAAAGGTATACAAACAATAAACAGATCAGGAAAATATAAACGGTTTGGTTTCCGGACAAAATTTCTTCTCTTGTCATTCCCGACCATTCTATGTCGAAACCTCTCGGAAGTACCTCTTTAGCTACGCGTTCTACGGCTGCAATGGCATCACCGGAACTATACCCTTCCGCAGGTTCCCCGTTGATCATGGCCGACATATACATATTGTACCTTGTCAGCACTTCGGGACCATATACTTTTTCAATAGTGATAAATGTTGAAAAAGGGACCATTTCGCCTTTGTCATTCTTTAAATATAAATTCAAAATACTCTCTGGGGTATCCCTGTGCTCGGGACTAGCCTGAACCATCACTTTATACATCTGACTAAAACGGATAAAGTTTGTTGCATAATAGGAACCTAACATAGTCTGCAGTGTTGACATTGCATTGTCTACAGAAATTCCTTTCTTCGCGGCCATATCGTAATCTACATTGATCATATATTGCGGGAAGGTAGCATCGAAACTGGTAAAGCTGTTTTGGAGTTCCGGTGCTTCATTCAGTTTTTTAACAAAATCCTTCGTGATCTTATCGGTATTTTCGATTGTTCCGCCGGTTCTGTCCAGTAAACGCAATTCAAAGCCACTGGTATTTCCAAATCCGGGAACGGTTGGTGGAGCAAAGATTTCTATCTGGGCATCGGCAATACCTTTTGTTTTTTCTGAAAGTTGAGCAATTAGATCATTCACTGAAATACTTCGTTGTTTCCAGTCTTTAAGGTTGATCATTGCCATTCCGTAGGAGGAACCTGCAATTTCTGTTACAATACTGTATCCGGCAAGTGTTGTTACGTTTTCCACACCTTCAATTTTCTTAGCCATCACTGTCACTTCGTCCAGTACTTTTTCTGTTCTCTCCACCGTGGCTCCCTGTGGTGTGGTAACACTGACGTACACCATTCCCTGGTCCTCCATCGGAATAAATCCGGTCGGAAGGAATTTACTGGTTACAAAAGTTAATGCTATAAATAAGAAAAGTAAGCCGAACGTAACAGTTGTTCTTGTGGCAAATTTTGTTAATATACCTACATATCCGTTAGTCAATCTTTCAAAACCTGTATTAAAGCTCTGGAAAGCCCTGTCGATAATGGTTTTCTTTTTATCATGCGCATGAGGCTTTAAAATAATAGCACACAGCGCAGGCGTAAGCGTTAAGGCATTCACCCCTGAAATCACAATACTGATCGCCAGCGTCAGTGAAAACTGACGGTAAAAAACACCAACCGGCCCATCCAGAAATGCTACGGGAATAAATACGGCAGACATTACAATGGTGATTGCTACGACCGCTCCCGCTATTTCTTTTGTAGCACTCACTGTGGCATCCATGGCATTCATTCCTTCTTCCATTTTAACGTGAACGGCTTCCACGACGACAATTGCATTATCCACCACAATTCCGATGGCGAGGACGAGGGCAAATAAGGTCAACAGGTTGACGGAGAAATCAAGCATATTCATAAAGGCAAAAGTTCCTACCAATGCTACCGGAACCGCCAGTACGGGAATCAATGTTGAGCGCCAGTCCTGAAGGAAGATAAATACCACAATTCCTACCAGAATAAATGCTTCGATCAAAGTTGTCAATACCGCACTGATGGATGCGTCAAGGAACCTGGACACATCATAAGCCATATTATACTCCATTCCCGGAGGGAAAGAGGAGACTTTCAGTTCTTCCATTTTGGCTTTGACACTTTCAATCACTTCAGAAGCATTGGACCCGGGACGTTGTTTCATCATAATGGACGCAGAAGGTCTTCCGTCTGTTTTGGAAACCATTCCGTAATTCATTGCTCCGAATTCCACTTTTGCAATATCTTTCAGTTTTAAGATCGTTCCGTCTATATCAGCACGGATAGGAATTTCTTCGTACTGCTTAGGTTCGAAAAATTTACCTTTATATTTGATTACATATTGCAGCTGACTGGAAGTTTTTCCTGAGGTCTCACCTACTTTTCCGGGTGCTGCGGAAATATTCTGCTTCTGGAGTGAGCTGATCACTTCATCTGCAGAGATAGTATAGGCTGCCATCTTTTGGGGATCGAGCCACACCCTCATGGAATATTCTTTCTGTCCCATGATCTCGGCACGACCTACTCCATCAATACGTTTCAATTCCTGAAGAACGTTGATGTCTGTAAAGTTGTAAATAAACTGTTCATCCTGGCTTGGGTCAGTACTGGTAATATTGAGGTACATCAGCATACTGTTCACCTCCTTTTCAGTGGTAACTCCGGCCCTGATTACTTCTTCGGGAAGTTCATCAAGGATTGTAGTTACCCTGTTCTGTACATTGACTGCTGCTACATCAGGATCTGTTCCGACTTCGAAAAACACCTGGATAAGGGTAAGCCCATCATTTGAAGTAACCGTAGACATATAGGTCATGCCCGGCACTCCGTTGATGGCCCGTTCGAGAGGAAGTGCTACAGCATTAGCTGACACTTCCGCATTGGCTCCTGTATATTTTGCGGTTACCGTTACAGAAGGCGGTACAATATCGGGAAACTGGGTAATCGGCATCTTCAGCAAGGCCATAATTCCCAGGAGTACAAATACTATGGAAATAACCAACGAAAGAACCTTTCGTCTTATAAACATTTCTACCATTATAAATTGATTTAAAGATTATGAAAGCTTACACCTTCTTTTTAATTTTAATGGCATCACCATCTTTTAAAGACTGAGTACCTTCATAAATGATTAAATCTCCTTTTTTAAGACCACTTTCCACCAAATAGGAATCCCTCAGAGTATTTCCGATCTTAATATGGGTCATTTTCACCTTGTTCTGCTTATCGAGTACAAAAACGTAGGTTTTATCCTGAATAGAGAATGTAGATTTTTGCGGAATAAGAATGGCATTATTCTGTTGTTCGGAAATGATAAGCTTCCCGGAAGTACCATGTTTGATCAGACGGTCCGGATTGGGAAATAAGGCTTTATACCGGATGGAGCCTGTGGCCCTGTCAATTTCTCCTTCTGCTGTTTTCAAGGCTCCGTTAAACTGGTAATTTACGCCATTGGGTAATGTCAGTTCAATCTTCTGATGATTACCTATCTTATCATTAGCCAAGAGTTCAAAGTATACATTTTCCGGAATGGAAAAATAGGCATACACCTCATTCAGCTGAGATAGTGTTGTCAAAAGGGTACCATTTTCTACCAAACTTCCGTCTTTGTGAGGAATAACATCAATAACTCCATCGAAAGGGGCTGTAATTTTTGTAAAGCTAATCTTCTGCAATACGGTTTTCTTCTCAGCATCAGCAAAGGCGTGCCTGGCTTTGGCGGATGATAATTTTGCTTTTACCATCTCCAGTTCGTTATTGGCCACAAATTTTTTGGCGTGCAGGCTCTGGATCTGTTTCAGTTCCACTTCAGCAATACGGACGTCAGCCTCTGTTTGCTTTAAGGCTGCGTTGGCTTTAAGTAATTCCATCTGAAGTTCGGCATCATTAATTTTAAAGAGAGCCTGGCCCTGGCGTACAAACTGACCTTCGTTAACGTAAATATGCTGTATAATCCCTCCTATTCTGGAACGCATTTCCACGTTCTTTTTGGCCTGAATATCTGTTACAAAATGGTTACTTACTAAAGTATCTTTTTCTGTGATTTCAAGTACCGGGACTTCTTTCTCGTTCTGATTGTTTCTTTCCTTGTTTTTACTGCATGACACAGCGAATAATGTTGCAAAAGTGCAAATTATTACATTTTTAAAATACATCTTACAATGTTTAAGTTATAAAAATTTCGTTAAAATAAAACTGGTTTTCAATACCTTAAACTAATAGAGCTGGAGGAGATGGAGAAAAGATCTGACGCCGCAAATGGTAGAGAGTGAAATTTCAGGAAGGCTGATTTTCGGGCTTAGTTTTAGAACTGCCGAAAAGTCTCCCGGAGCATCTTCTTCTTTGCGTACGGAGTGTTTTACAATTTTTGAGGCTGCGGGCAATGCATGTGTATTCATATCAGCCTCCTCGTAAACATCCAACAAGTGGATATTGCTTACATGGGGAACATGAGGAATATTATTTAATGATTTTTCTGCCCAATTCGAATTGAAAAGGGTAAAAACCAGTATAATATAAAATATGATAAATGACCTCAGACCTGCCATGTCAACAAGAATACGTGTTTTGTGTAAAAACGATAGTGCCGCAAAAATAGGGATTTTTGTGCGGAAAAGCGGTCTTTTAATTGTTAAAAAAACTTAAACAATGGCTATGTATCACCATGGAATCCTTAGCTTGTATAAAGATTTCAGGCTCTGGCAAATTTTAAGGTGACGAATTACGGTGTTTAAAACAACTTACTCAGTATCCTGAAACGGTAATCAAAGATATACTCCAGTTTCTTTTTAACAAACAGTTTGTGGGCGATTTCCCCCAGGAATCCCACAGGAAGCTCATATTCTATAGTATCGCGCATTAATACTCCATATTCATTAGGAATAAATTCATGATGGTGATTCCATAATTTGTAAGGTCCTTTTTTTTGAAAATCGATAAAGCTTTTTTGAAAATCCACGTGGGTGATCTCTGTCTGCCATTTCATTCTGATCCCGAATAAAGGCGAAATATAATAATCGATGATCATGCCTTCATCAATTTCATCATTTTCCATCTCTGTAAGAACAGTAAATCCCATGTCTTTGGGAGTAATCTCAGAAAGATTATTAGCCGAAGAAAAAAATTTCCAGGCAGTTTCTATATCACAGTTGAGCTGTTGCTCCCGGAAAAGGATATGCTTCATCGTATTTCTTTTTATTTATAAATCCACATCAGAACCGGTTTTTCTGAATTTTGAATCATAGGATCAATTTTCTTCATAGCATTATTTGAAATGGTAGGACAGCCCCATCCTTCCGGTGATCCTTTGGGAAAAGTTTCTTCATCACTCATCAGGTCCCAGGAATGAAAGACAATAAATCTTTTTAATGCATTGGTATTGGTTTCTTCAAGCCCGTGCATCAGGTATTTTATATTAATTCCCCATTCACTGTAGCCTCTTCCCTGCAGTTTATACTTTCCCAGTGAAGACAGATGACTTCCGTCTTCGTTACTGAATTCCGGGCGATCTTTTGATTCGTCCTTACTCCATGAGTTTGGGCCACAACCATGACCTACCAAGTATTTCTCTGTAACCGATTGTGTCTTTAGATCCCAGACAAAAAATCGTTTGATCCCTGAATGCAGGCTCATATCAATAAGAATACAAAAATCGGTATTCAGATCTTTGGACATACAAAATTTCAAGGCTTCCTGACCTTTTATTTTCATTTTAGAAAGGTCAGCTTCCGGCTTCTTTTCAGCCTTTGGAACAGGATTAACAGTAATAAAATCCGTTGCAGCTTTTTCTTTGATACAAGAGAAAGAAATAAAATTCAGCAAAAGAAACAGATAAATCCTTTTCATCTTTATTTATAGTGCTGAAAAATCCCAAAATCAGTGGGAGTCCAAAGAGCTGCCTTTTGTCCTGCCGCCTTCAAAGCATCATTTGTCCAGGTGTTGCAGGTATAGAGGAAACTGTATGTTCCCTTTGCGTCATAAAAAGCGTCATTATCGCTATACACCGCGTCGGTAGGTATCAGCATGAAATTTCCATTCTGATCTCTGTCAAATTTATCTTCTACAAATTGTACAAGATTTTTGTACTGACTTCTGCTGATCATAATCATTTTGCAGTCATCTGCTTCTTTCATGGTATAATAGTAGGTGCAATGCATGGCCGAATCACTTAACCAAAAGGCTGCTTTTACAGCGGTGGAAAATTTTAAATCAGCCCAGGTCGGGGTATCAAGGTAAAAGCCCTTATCACCCCATCCTATTCCTATATAATTGTAATCTGTTTTTTTTGATTTGACGTTGGCAAAAGGTATTTTCAGGCTCCAGTCCTGCATATCATTCCTTACCGGCATCACAATATCAGTATGCACACCGTTGGTATAAATATAAATGGGGATATCTTTCTTTTCGCCATCATTTTTAGCAGAAACCGGTATAAAAGGAATCAGCAGTCCCAGGATCACGTAAATAATCACAATTCCCAAAATAATTCCCAAAACTTTCAGAGCGTAGATGAGTATGGTTTTCCCAGTCATGTTTTTTTAATAAAATTTAATCTTTAATTTTTGGTAAAAGTATTTGTTTTTATCGAAAAAATGGCTATATTTAGTTACGAAATATTCATAAATATGCGTAAAAATACCAAGTCCCAAAAAAGATTTAAAGTAAGAGTAAAAACTGCTCCAAAAGAATACAAAAAAAACGTTGATTTTCGGTGAGATTTAATCTCCTGAAAGTCAATTTTTCTTTTTAGGAAAGGCTTTTTTAAGAAACTTATTCAAAAAAATCTTAACCTCTTTAAGGTAGAAAACTTAAGGAATGGTCGATTATCAGCTTTAGTTTGGAACTCAGAAAAATTCCAAAGGAGGGATTGTCACCAAAAGTTTAAGCTAAAATCAGTCTGAAGATCTCTGCAAAAACTCTATATTCCTCTTCAGGCCAGCAAATTTGGTTCTTTTCACGGGTGATTTCCTGAAGATTTCAGAGAAAATTTCCTGAGTAAGCTCTTTCCATTCTCCTTTTTTAAAATTTCTCAAAGCTTCATTAGGGGTAAATCTGCTCTGTTTATGGGGTGCTGCAAAACGATTCCAGGGGCATACGTCCTGGCAGATGTCACATCCGAACATCCAGTCTTCCATTTTATTTTTAAAGTGATCGGGTATTTCGTCTTTAAGCTCGATGGTAGCGTATGAGATACATCGACTTCCGTCGACAATTTTTTCTGAAACGATAGCACCTGTAGGACAGGCGTCAATGCATTTCCTGCATGTTCCGCAATGATCTGTTGTGGCATGATCGGCAATCAGCTCAAGGTCACAGATAATTTCTGCCAAAAAATAAAAGGAACCGTTTTGTCTGGTAATGAGGTTGGCATTTTTTCCTACCCAGCCAATTCCAGACTTCCTTGCCCAGCTTCTTTCCATAACAGGGGCAGAATCTACAAATACTCTGAAACCGAATTCGCCGATTTCTTCCTGCAGCTCAGCTACCATTTCACGAAGAATTTCTTTGATGACCTCATGATAATCTTCAGCATAGGCATATTTTGATATTTTAAAGTTCTCCAGAACGGAGAGTTTTTCTTCGGGAAAGTAATTGTACGAAAGTGAAATTACCGATTTGGAACCTTCTACCAAAAGCCTCGGATCGAGTCTTTTATCAAAGTGATTTTCCATATATTTCATTTCGCCATTAAAATTATTCTTAAGCCATTTTTCAAGAGGTCTTGCATCTTCCTCCAAAAAATCAGCTTTGGAAATACCACAACTCTGAAATCCAAAACTTTTGGCCTTGGATTTTATCAGTTGGGAATATTTTTCTGCTCCTGCATTCATAATTTCACAGTGCAAAATTAAGATTATTTTATAAATTTGCGCGTTTTACAATTTTAGAATAAAAATAACCCGATAAAAAAACTACTAATCAACACTTATGAAAAAAGCAGCTCTTCTGGCAGGACTTCTTGCTGCAGGCATGCATTATGCACAAATTAAATTTGAAAAAGGATATTTCATAAACAACAGTGGTGAAAAAAAGGAGGTTTTAATCAGAAATATGGATTGGAAAAACAATCCTGTAGATTTTGAATATAAAACCGATACTTCTTCGGAAATTAAAAAAGAAAGCATCAATAATGTAAAGGAATTCAGCATCGATGGTGAATGCAAATATCTAAGAGCTACCGTAATGGTTGACCGTTCTTCTATGAACCTCAACTCCATGTCCGAAAACAAGGCTCCGGAATTACAAAAGGAAACTCTTTTCCTTAAATATATCGTTGAAGGAAAAGCTGATCTTTATTATTATGAAGACGGCAATCTCAGGAGGTATTTTTACAATTCTGAGACCTCTGAGCCGGAACAGCTTATTTACAAAGCATACTATATCAACGAAGGAAGTATAGGATATAATGAAGATTATAAAAAGCAGATTACTGAACACCTGAAATGTGGCAGCAACGGTATACCGCTTCAGAACGTTACCTATACAACAAAAGATCTTACGAAGGTTTTTACACAGTATAATCAGTGCTCAGGTGACCTGGTGGCAGATTATACCAATTATAATGTTAAGAAAAACCTTTTCCATCTGAACATCAGACCGGGAGTTAATTTTTCATCTTTTAAAACGACTCATAATTATACCTGGCAATCTATAGAAACAAATTTTGGTAGCCATACCTCTTTCAGAATCGGACTGGAACTGGAATATGTTCTTCCTTTTAACAAGAACAAATGGGCCCTTTTTGCAGAACCAACTTACCAGTATTACAAAGGAAGTAAGGAAATCACAGAGAATGCAGGAACTTATTTTGAATACAAATATACTGCTACAACAGATTATAAATCTATAGAACTTCCTCTTGGATTAAGGCATTATTTCTTTTTGGGTGACCGTTCCAAGCTATTTTTAAATGCAGCCTACGTCATCGATTTTAATATGAATTCGTCTATCAAATTTGATCGGTCAGAATTGGAAGTTTCATCAGGAAATAATTTTGTGTTCGGAGCCGGTTATAAGTACAATGACAAATTCAGTGCTGAGGTCAGAGTGGGAACAGCAAGAACTCTGCTTCGCAATTATGTAAGTATAGGTTCGGATTATAATACCGTATCTTTCATTTTGGGGTATACTCTATTTTAAATAGTAGATCAGGCAGAGAGTTTTTCATAAAAAATTACGTAATTTCGTTTATAATTTAATGTTTAAAACAAACAACTATGTCTTTAATAGAAGTAATACAATCCGGAAATTATGAATTGATCGACGTTCGTGAGCCTATGGAGCTTGAAATGGACGGAAATATTGAAGGTGCTAAGAATATTCCTCTTGGTGAAGTAGAAGATAGACAGGATGAAATTTTATCTATCGAAAAACCGGTAATCATTTTCTGCAGAAGCGGAAACAGAAGTGGAAAAGCGTTAGAATACCTTACCGCTCAAGGATTAAAAGACGGTTATAACGGCGGAGGCTGGGCTGAGCTGAAAGCTGCACTTGAAGCAAACAGAGGAACTTTTTAAAAGTTCCTTTTTTTATTCCCTTATGTATTATGAATGTAAAAAATCAGTTTGAACAGCTTTGTGTATCATTGACAACGGATGAAAATTTAATTTCTACCTTATGGAAAGAAATCGAGAAAAAATATACTGAAAAAAGCAGACATTATCACGTCCTGACCCATCTTGAAAATATGTTTCTTGAGCTTGAATCTGTACAAGATAAAATTTCAGATTGTACAGCTGTTTCTTTTTCTGTATTTTACCACGATATTATTTATGATGCCACCTCAAAATCTAATGAGGAAAAGAGTGCTGCGGTTGCCAAAACGAGACTTGTCCGGTTGGGTTTACATCAAGATAAAATCAGTCTTATTTCTGACCAGATTATCGCTACAAAGGCTCATTTGAAATCTGAGCATACGGATACCAATTATCTGTTGGATGCAGATCTTTCTGTCCTTGGAAAGGATCTTGGAACCTATCTGGATTATACCCAAAAGATCAGAAAAGAGTATTCTATCTATCCAAATATTCTGTACAATCCGGGAAGGAAAAAAGTACTCAGACATTTTCTGGAACTTGAAAGTATCTTTAAGACAGATTATTTTAAAGAGAAATACGAAATGCAGGCAAGAGACAATATAAGTCATGAGATAGGATTGCTTTAAAAACAATTTTCATAAAAAAAACCGCCTTTGCAGACGGTGTATTATTTGGCCGGAAGATTTATCCGGTTCCGGAATTTTCAAAAAAACTCATTTACGGATGAATTCCACAGGCTAAAAGCTTGCCCCTGAGTATGGCTATTGCTTCCACATCAGAGTGGCCCTCTGCTCTAAGCTCATTCATATAACTTTGGACATAGGTGAAATCAAATTTATAAGCGCAATCAAATTCTGATATACCTCCAAGAACGGTTTTTAACTGTTCAGAAGTTAACCTCTTCCCTTTCAGGTTCAGTTTGTTTTTTAAGTCTGCATTTTTCATAAATATTTATTTTTTTGGTGTATTAAAATTAAAAAATATTCCTTTGGCTCAAAAATCTCTTTTAAAAAAAAAGCATTCATAAAATAATATTTTTACATAATTAATACATTTAAAAGTCACTACAAATTCCCGACAAATCTGGCTGTGGCCTTCAATACCTGCTCAGGTACTTCTTTATGTGGTGTATGACCGATACCGGGAATGATATATTTTTCCGCAAGACCGCTTGTCTGGGTAATCGTTTTTTCTACCTGATCTAAACTACCGTATTCATCTGCTTCTCCCTGGATGAATAGGAGCGGACAGGTAATATCTTTCAGAAGGTATTCAATATTCCAGTTTCGGAATTCGTCGCAAGTCCAGGTTTCCGTCCAGGCTTTAAATAATGTATCTGTTTTGTCTCCGTGATATTTCTGTAAACGTTCTGCCAGATTGGTGGTTTTATAAGCATCCCAGGCATTATAAATGCCTTTTAGAGTTACTTCTTCTACAAAGATATGCCCTGCTTCACAAATCACGGCCTTCACATTTGCCGGATATTTTGCGGCGGTAGTCAGAGCAATGGTACCACCATCACTATGCCCGAACAGAATAGCATTGCTGATATTCAGCTGATCAAGAAGATCATTCAACAGATCTGCCTCCAGTTCCATATAATTGACAGGTCTTTCGTGGGTAGGCATTGGGTTTGACTTTCCATATCCTAATCTATCGTACGCGAGAATATTGCATCCTGTAGCATCGGATACTTTTCCCGGAAAATCTCTCCAAAGCTGCACAGAACCCAGTGAGTCGTGCAAAAAAACAATGGTAGGTCTTTTCTCTTTTATATGTTGGTATTCTATGTATAGCTTTTGTCCTTTTACCTCAATTATTCGTGTATCCATTCTTAAAAAGCCGGCATTTTTACTTCTTCAAATTCTTTTAAAAGGTGATTGAAAACAGTTTCTACAGGTAGAACTTCATCTATTAAAGCGGATACCTGACCGATTTCCAATTCTCCATCTTCCATATCACCTTCAAACATTCCACGCTTTGCCCTGGCTCTGCCTAATGATGCGACTAATGCTTCTTTATCTCTACCGATCTGGTAAATATCTTCCAGTTCATTAAAGAACTTATTTTTAACCATTCTGACAGGTGCCAGTTCTTTGAGGGTAAGATGGGTATCTCCTTCCTTCAGCTCTGTGATTTTCTTTTTCCAGTTTTCATGTGCACTTGCCTCGGTAGTCGCAGCAAATCGGGAACCAATCTGTACACCATCCGCACCTAATATCATGGCAGCTTTCATCTGGGAGCCTAAAGCAATTCCCCCCGCTGCAATCAGGGGTTTAGAGATATGTTTTTTCACATTGGGAATAAGACAGAAGGTAGTCGTCTCATCTCTTCCGTTGTGCCCTCCGGCTTCAAATCCTTCTGCTACGATAGCGTCTACTCCGGCCTCTTCACATTTAACTGCAAATTTGGTAGAGGAAACGACGTGAGCAACTTTTATCCCTTCTTTCTGTAAGGTTTCTGTATAGGTTTTCGGATTTCCGGCAGATGTAAAAACAATATTCACCCCTTCTTCTATGATAATCTGGATAATTTCCTCAAGATTTGGATACAGCATCGGAACATTTACTCCGAAAGGTTTATCAGTCGCCAATTTACATTTCTGTATATTTTCTCTAAGGATATCGGGATACATGCTTCCGGCTCCTATTAAACCCAGACCTCCACAGTTAGAAACAGCAGACGCCAGCCTCCATCCTGAGTGCCAGATCATGCCTGCCTGGATTATCGGGTATTTTATATTGAAAAGTTCTGTAATTCTATTTTGACTGGCCTGCATATCATGAAGTTTTTTTGCCGAATTAAAATCTATAAAATTGCTCATATGTAAAAATAATAAAAACATAGGATTGATGGGCGAAATATTAGTAGATTTTCTGCCAGGCAGCCTAAAAATAATATGACCGGATCAGGTGATCCGCTAAAGAAGTATTGTTTTGCAGCAATAAAAAAAACCTTCAGAAATTCTGAAGGTTTTGATATTATTTTTTGATTGCGTCTTTCTTCCAGTTGGCCTTAAAGTTACAGTTGTCGTAACGTCCGTCTATGGAAATGAAAGTTGTCGGTAGTTTGGAATTAACAAACTTTTCAACCATTTCATTTTTCTTTTTATTAAGCGCCATTTGTTTGATTCTGCTAAAGTCAGTTTCAAGCGTGATCTGGTGGGCCGGAATAACATCATCCAGTTTAATGATCTTTACTACCTTTCTTCTGTTTTCTTCTTCATCAAAAGCAGTGGTAATATCTCCTTTATTCAATCCTGCCAATTCATAGCTGATCGTTCCAGGGATGCTTTCTCTTTCGATTTTATCAGAACCATCTGCTCCCGGAATGATCCCGGCGTTGAATTTGGTTCTTTTATCATCTGAAAATTTGAATGCAGCATCTTTAAATGTTATTTTACCTTCTAAAATCAGGCCTCTGATACTGTCTAATTTTGCTTTGGCAGTTTTCATTTCATCATCTGTAGGGGTAGCTTTCAACAGGATATGTCTCGCATCATAAACTTTACCTGATCTCTTAACCAGCTGAATAATGTGATATCCGAATTCAGATTCTATAGGGTCAGAAATTTCGTTTTCCTGAAGGTTCAGTGCTGCGGCCTCGAAAGGCTTTACCATCTGTCCTTTGTTGATGTTTTTATAAAGTCCTCCGTTGGAAGCTGAGCCTTCGTCTTCGGAGTAGATTCTGGCCTGGCTTTCAAAAGTTTCACCACCGGCAATATCCTGTTTGATCTTTTTCAGTCTGTTGATAAGATCTTGTTTATGAGCTTCCGTTAATTTCGGGTACATCATGATCTGTGCCAGTGTCACCTCATCTTTTACCTGAGGCAGCTGCATTTTATAGAGGTTGTAGAAATCGGTCACCTCGTTAGGAGTTACGTCAGCTTTATCGGTAACTCTCTGATATTTTGCCTGCCCGTAATATTGATCTGTATCGATTTTCTCGATCGCGTTCTTCATTTCATAGGCATTTCTGAACTTATAGGCAGCTAATAATGTTTTTTCATCAGGAAATTGAGATAGCAACTGACGGTATTTCTGATTAGCCTGCTCTTTGATAGCAGCAGAACGGTTTTCAATTAATGTATCTTTTTTAGCTTCGTATACAAGAAGTTTATTACTGATCAGGTTTTCCAGGAACTCACACTTATCTGTGTTTGAAGCTCCCTGCTGTTTCCCATAATTCATCTGTTCAGTTACATCAGATTCCAAAACAATTTCGTTCCCGATAACAGCAGCAATACCATCCACTAAATCTCCCGGTTTTAATTGGGCATTCATCATATTTGAAGAGAATATCATCATGAAAATCCCAAGGAGAAAAGTGATTTTTAGTCTATTTGTCATTTTACTATTTTAAACAAGTTGCAAATTTAGAATTCTTAACGAATTTTACTCAATTTTTTATTATAAATATTTCTTAAAAAGACTTATTTACTGCAGTTCAACATCAAATGTCGTCAATTCTTTAAATTGTCTCAATCTGCTGAACATATCCGATTCGTTTACTTCCTGAATTCTTTGTGTTCCGAATTTTTCTACGGTGAAAGATGCCATGGCAGATCCTACGATCAAAGCAGATTTCATGGTATCAAAATCAATTTTACCTTTTTTGGCAAGATAGGCAGCAAAACCTCCCGCAAAAGTATCTCCGGCACCGGTTGGATCGAATACATCTTCAAGAGGAAGTGCAGGAATTGCAAATACTTTACCGTCATGGAAAAGTAAAGCCCCGTGCTCTCCTTTTTTAATGATTACATATTCCGGTCCCATCGTGTGGATCTTTTTAGCTGCTTTTACCAGAGAATATTCTCCTGAAAGCTGTCTTGCTTCTTCATCATTGATGGTGATTACGTCTGTTTTTGCGATCATATCCATCAGAATATCCCAAGCGCAATCCATCCAGAAATTCATGGTATCAAGGATTACCAGCTTAGGACGGTTGTTCATTTTTTCCAGTACGGATAACTGAACTCCAGGATGTAGGTTTCCAAGTAATAAAATTTCGGCATCCTGCATTGAATCCGGAATTTTCGGATCAAAGTTTTCCAGTACGTTTACTTCTGTAGCCAGGGTGTCTCTGGTATTCAGGTCATTATGATATCTCCCTGACCAGAAGAAAGTTTTCCCATCTTTTACGATCTCAATTCCTTCGATATTTACTTCTCTGTTTGTGAACATATCCAGATGCTCCTGTGGAAAGTCTCCTCCTACTACAGAAACGATACCGGATTTAACGCCTAAAATAGATGAAGTGATCCCAATATAAGTGGCAGCTCCGCCTAAAATTTTATCCGTTTTACCAAATGGTGTTTCAATTGCATCAAATGCAACACTTCCTACAACTAAAAGTTTCATATATTTTTCAATGTATATTAAAAGTAATTATTTTTTCCATTCAAAAGAATCCAGCAGGTGTTTCATATCGTTTTTGATATAGTTTACCGCAGGAGCCAGGGAGTCCGGTTTCGGTCTCGTATTAAAGTATAAGTATGCAGTCACGAAGTGTTTCGTACTGTCTGTAATGTAAAATTGAAGATTGGAGGCACTTTGTCCTTTAAGCTCATAAAAATTCCCGTATACTTTTTTTTCAGGGTATTCGAAAGATTTTGTGTCTATGGAACTCGCCTTAATGGTATGCTCGTACACCATTTTTTCTGCTTCTTTGATATGTGCAGCAAAGTCATTCTGTATCGGATAATAAGTCAGGAAGACCTTCGCTTTCATTGAAGGGTAGTTCAGATAATACCAACATGGCTTTTTAGCATCTGTGATAGTAGCAAAATCTGAGTATTCAAAAGTATAGGCGCAGTTGTTTTCAAACTTTTGATATTTCGGTGCAGGATATTCCAGGCGCAATTCTCCGTAAGGTTTCGGAACCTGGTCTTTTCCACATGAAATTAAAAGCAGCGATACAAAAATAAAAATGACCTTTTTTATCATTTTGCAAAAGTACAAATTAGATTTTAGATTTAGGAAGACAAATTTCAGTCTTTCAGAGAGTTTTGAATGTAATTTTCAAGAGGCTTGGGGAAGGATTTATCGTGGGATGCCTGCGCATCAGTGATCATGTACTGATTTTCAGCGATAAAATCATTCCATACTTCTTCTGAATCTATTTCAACCTTAAAAATTTCTATACTTAAGTTCTTGTGAGTCAGTTTATGGGTAATGGTCTTTGAACCGGTAATAAAGGGTTCCATTTCAGCTGTAATGGCAGTCGGAAATTCGAATAGTTTCTTCCAGATAAAGTCATCTTTTCTCTGCTGAATCAAAAAATCTCCGTTTCTATGTACAAAATAATAGGTCAGAGCGAGGTCTTCTGCCTTTACTTTTTTAGTTTTCACAGGATATTGTGAAACTTTTTGCATGGAAAAAGCCAGGCAATCTTCATTAATCGGGCATTCACCACATACAGGGTTTTTGGGTTTGCAAATTTCAGAACCTATATCCATCATGGCCTGATTAAAGTCTCCTACATTATCCGGCATCACCAAGGTTGCCAATTCCGAAAAATAGGCAAAAGCCCTTGAATTTGAAATATCAAAATCATCTGCAAAAAGACGACTCAGGACACGGTAGAAATTACCGTCAACAGCCGGCATTTTACCTCCAAAACAAATGCTTGAAATGGCAGCAGCGGTGTACTTCCCTACTCCTTTTAACTTTAGAATTTCTTCATATTGAGAAGGGAATATGCCGTGGTAATCATTCATAATCTGCCGGGCAGCGGTATGGATATTAATGGCTCTGGAGTAATAGCCCAGCCCTTTCCAATAGAGTAACACCTCGTTCTCTTCAGCTTCTGCCAAAGTTTTTACATCCGGAAATCTTGTAACGAAATTATTGTAGTGATTGAGTCCCTGATTAATCCTGGTCTGCTGAAAGACAATTTCACAAATCCAGATTTTATAAGGATCTTTCGTCTGCCTGAAAGGCAAATCTCTCGCATTATTCCTATACCATTCCAAAAGCCTGTTTCCCACATGCAGAAAATCTGAGGCTGCTCTATTTTTTTCCAAAAACTTAAACTATTTAATCTTTAAGAGACTATTTTCTCTTCATTTATTTTGAAGAAGCAAAGATAAGGTTATTTTATTTTTTTATTCTATTGTGAGCGGCATACTATTCGTCAGAAAACAATTTCGTAACCAGCATTTGATAGAAAGAGTTTTTTTGATAAACCGGAACTGTAACCTGATGAAAATTAGAAGACATGACGTCTATAATATCTCCTTTTGGATTCACAACTAATGATTTTCCTAAAAATGAGTTTTTAATAAGATATCTACTGTTTTCAATTGCTCTTATCCTGATAATGTTATTGTATTGTAAACTTCCAAAAAAAGAACCATTCATAAATTCCTCACTGGCAAGCACCATGATCATATTGACGTCAGATGTTTTTTGGGCAACAAAATCAGAAAACAGGATTTCATAACATACGAATGGAAATGTATTTAACTCACCTGTTATTCTTTTTGAATCATCATCCTGATTTTTAACATAGAAAGACTTTCCAAACATGGGAACTAATAATTTTGGAGTGTATTCGCTTACCGGAACATATTTCTTTTTTGTTCTGAACATAGTATTTCTTTTGTTAATCACGGATATTCCATTAAACTTGTTGGCTGAATCATTCTCAATTTGCGACCCCATTACGAAGGTGAGATCATTATCAGTCATCCAACTATCCATTAAGTAATGAATATTCCCGTGAATAAGATCATAAGGTTTAATCTGAAAAAATAATTCAGTTGTTATGATTTTAGTTCTTTTATCAACTTTTTTTTGAGATAAAACAGATAATAATGTTCTTGTTTTTTGATAGCTGCTATCTCCAAAAGTGGCTGCATCAGGAGTGTACAAAATGATCGTTTCTTTTTCTTTAGTCTCAGGAAGGGCCCAATTGTACATTACAAGTGATAATAGGGGGAAGATCAAACATAATAAAAACATGCTAACCCTTAATCGAGAATATCCTTCTGTAATTAACATATAAATAATAAATGCTAACAACAATAACCATAGGGAACCTCCATATACTCCTGTAAATGAATACCATTGAATAAGATACCACTGGTTGCTCAATACATTTCCAAAAATCAGCCAAGGCCAGGATAGATCCCATTTGGTGAGAATAATTTCACTAGCAAACCAAATAATAATAAATGCCACCTTTGTATTTTTCCACAACGGAAGATTTGCCATTATGAAAAAGAAAGTCATAATGAGGGCGTTAGAAATAAACGTAATAATAAAATACAAAGGATCAGATTGATAAAGCCAGAAAGTGACACCGACATTCAGGGATAGAAAAAATGGATAGACATAAAGTATTTTTTTACCAAAAGATTTATCTTTTATTGTATCAATGATAAAAAACAGAAGAATAATATTAACCAAAAAAAATATTCCATAATAGTTCCATGACAAAAAGAGAACAACAAAAACGTAAAAAGATAACTACTATATTTAAACATTACAATATTCAGTATTGGAAAGAAAAAAAGGGCCGTTACAGCCCTAAAAAATTAGTATTTAATTTGAAAATCAGCTCTTGTTGCCGTAACCGCACCTATGGAAGTGTCATTTCCCGGCATCGTACCAATAGTTGGATCAGAGCCCACAGCATACGCTGACCTCGAGATATAAAAGGACAGATTGGATCCACTGGGAAAACTTGTAAGATCTTCTTCGGTCACTGTATAGCTTCCTACATCTTCAATTTCAAGATACTTCGATTTGAATGGCTGAGTATTTGGGTTAACACCAGCGTAAGGTCCGGTCATAGTCTGTTCAAATGGATTATATTCAATCATCAACGAGACTCCCATAACATTATTCATATCTCTATTCCAAGTGACCACAGTTCCGGGAGCAACGCTTCCGTTATTCAGACCTGAAACTTCAGCATTGATAATTTCCGGAATATAAACACTTAAGCCATCTCCTGCATTTTTTCCTGCAGCTCCAGTATTGGTTGTGGCAACCAGCTTATTATTAACAACTTGTAGGAATAGTTTTTTTCCAAATAATGATTTCACATCAGCCGTAGAAGCAGTCCATAAACCGCCCTTTCCGACAATATTGACTTGCGGTGATAGGGTGCGTCCATTAAAAGTTAAACTCATTGGATTTCCATCTAAAGACCGGGAGGTAATATTTGAAATATTGGTTTTATCATAAATGCCATTTAGGTTTTCTATTAAAAGGTGATTTTTCGCTTCCGAATTATAAATTTTATAGTAGTTGGATTGTGCTGCTTCAGCAGTATTATTACCTTTTTCTATGCTTATATTTTCATCTTTACAGGATAACATGAGCGCACCCAACATCCAAAAACAAAATATTTTTTTCATATGATTTTAATTTAAAATAATTGTTGTACAAACGTAAAAAAGCTAAAACTGTAAGTTCCCGAATATCCCGAAGAAAACGTATATTCTGAAGTCCATTTTCCCCTCGCAGATTGAGCTGTATTAGTCCAAAATTGGTTCTTCTGCTCATAATAATCTACGGTAACTCGATAAGCAGAGTTACCAGGAACAGATATCACTTTCTGGTTGCTTGCTGTATTCCATATAGTGGTCTTTTTTCCGTTATTTCCCCATGAAGAATTGGTCATATTCGTCACGGTGACTACACAATAGAATTTTTCAAATGGGAGATCGTCTAAGCTTGATGCATAGTTGTTAGACCCCATACCCAAGTAAGGAGTTGCAGGACATGGATAGTTTCTGTAATTTACTTTAGGTAAACTGGAAATACCATATAAATTAACCGTTAAATTTTTGTCTGCAACATTACTGCTGCTTCCGCCTCCCCCTGTCGAGGGAAAATATCCTTTTATCCTGTTAGACATGAATACAAATGAAAGTATACCTACTAAAAGAATAGGGGCGATACACTTGAATGTTCTTTTTAATTCCATAGTTTTTACATTGAGGTTTAGTTATTACAACTCGATTCGAACATAAGAGTCGTTGCTTGCTCTTAAGTCGCATAAAATCAGGAGGTGAACCTTCATAACACCATTCATGTATTTGTATATCACAAGTGTAATATTTTTTTAAAATCATGGTAAGTGTTCTATCATCAGATTTATAAATTTAATCTTAGAAGCCCCACGAGAAAAATACACATTAACTTATATATCAAATACATACAACAACAAAAACAACTATACATAAATAAAAAAAGTGGCAAAAGCCACTTCAATTTTATAAAATTGATGAATTTAATTCATCAAAATAGTAGTTTTATTTTTCTTTCACAGAATATACCGGAGCCGCTTTCAACCATTGATATTTAAGATTTTTGTCTTTGGCAATAAAACGGTAACCTTTAAGTTGCTTTAGATAAACATAGATTGAATCATTACCGTGGCCTTTTAATTTTAACCTTTGAGGAGAAAGAAATTGCATAGGAAATTGTACAGTAGAATCTCTCACTGTTTTTAATACTTTACCGGAGTTTACTCTATAGATAAAAAAACCTCTTCCGCGGCCTTTTGAACTATCAGTTAGTTTTACCCCGGAACCAGCTATCACAAGTTCGCTGCCATCGAAGCATTCTTCTTCGCTCATGATGTAGGCCTTCCCTTCCTGCCGTTCATCAGCAAAAAGATCTTCTTCGTAATGACCGGGACTTTGATATTTTTTTTCACAACTTGTCAAAAAAGTCATTAATATGACCGGCAAGCCAATGAAAAGTCTTTTATTCATTTTAATATTCATAGGTGTTGGTAGAAAAAAACCGATGTAAAATTGCATCGGTTTTTAGTATTAAAAGTAATTTTTTTATTCCTGAGTGTATTCTGCATCCCATTCGTTACCATCATCTCCTTTGTGTCCGTCCAGTTTAATAACGAAACTTTTTGTCGGGAAATAGGGCGTCATACGAATGTCCAGCCATACTCTATCTTTATTCACTCTATCCTGTTCGAAACGAACAATCTTGAATTTCTCGATCAACTTATCCGGGCCTTTGATATTGTCCAGGAATGTGACGATCTGTCTTCTCAGATCATCTTCGTTTTTGGCATTCCAGTTTTCGAAAGCTCTTCTGTTAAGGAAGTCAAGCAACACTTTGGTAACGTAGTCGAATACACGAACTACGGAATACGTCTGAAGACCGATATTGTCTCCTGTAAATAATGTTTTCGCAGAGAATGCCATAATTTTTCCGTATTCGTTGACCATCGGAACAAGACCCATTTTTTCTAACTGAGAAATTTCACTTTTCTTCAACTCGAATTTTACAGCGTCTACTTCGTTGATGTTACCATGTTTTTTACCTGCTGCCACCTGAGACATCAGTGTTTTATGGATTTTTCCTGCCAATGAAGTGGAAGGTGGAAGTTCTACATTTTCTTCTTCACCTACTTCTTCAGCTTTTCCTCTGCCTACCAACCAGTTGCACGTCATGATCACATTACTTCTGTGAAGCTCACCTCCGGTAAGGTTTGCAGAGTGGAATAAATCTACAACATCATCCGGTTTATCAAGGTTGGCGAAGTCTGTAACCATCATTACTTTATTCTCGTTACAGATTTTTGCCCATTTTTCGATCACTTTATTGGATCCTAAATATCCCGGGATTGCAAGAATTGAATAGTTATCTCTAAGATCTAAACGGTCATAATAGTTTTTGAATTCTTCAGAGATTGCATCGATAAATAAAGGATTATCTAAATCCGAAACCTGTTCCAGACTAGCATTCACAATACTTACGTTGTCCACTTTATCCAATTCTGTATTTTTATAGAATTGAGCTACGGTTCTGTAGTTGGTTTCCAACAAACGAACGGCATCCAGTGTATTTTTTAAATTTGTTTTAAGGTTCTGATCGGCTTGCTGTGCTTTAGTTTTGCACGTATCTGCCATTTTATCAGCTGATTCATTACCCTCTAAAAGGCTTACCCAAAGATTGATCTTCTGAAGAAGTTCTTTTCTTTCGTCTGCTTTATTGTTGTCGTTCAGGAAGATCTCTTTTCTTGCCTTTCTGGTTGGGTTCATATTGGCAATACCGTCTACAACGGATTCAACAAAGCCAAATCCTCCCATTTTATTGAGCTCTGCAAGCGGGTTACCTTTCGGCTGCCCGGAATGTTGCTGCTGCCCCTGCTGCTGGCTTTCTTGTGCCTGTAATTTGCTATCCATGATTTGATTTAAGTCTTTAATTATTTTTCAAGTTCTTGTGCCACTTCTTTCAATACCTCGATGAACGCAGCTCTGGTCTGATCGTTCTCCAACATATTTCGCAGAATTTTATTGGTTTTCAGCTGACGTACAATTTTGTTGTACTGCTCCTGTTCTATACTCAGTTGCTGAAGGTAATCTGATTTTTGAGTAAGGCTTTTAGGAGTAAAGTCCCCAAGATTTTGAAAACGGAATTCTTCTTCAACAACACTTCCATCTTCCGTCTCATGCTGTACCGCTACAGAAGGTTGAAAATGTCTGAAAACGTCCTCTACGGTTTTTAATCCTGTCACGATTTCAGGAGTGTACGATTCTTCTGTTGTAAGCTGGCTTACTATCAGTGATTTATTTTCCTGTATTTCCTGAATCGCTTCATTAGCGTCTACTTTTACCTCGTTTCCGCCAACACCATAATTAAACATTGCCATATTATTATTATTTTGAGATTTCTTATTTTGGTTAATATCTGTTTTTTGAGCAATTTACCGACGAATCGAATAAATGACCAATCCAGTGTTTAAATTTAAAAAAAACTATAACATACAAAATTTTGTCAAGATTTTTTCTTGAACTATTTAATTTTATATGGAATTATTTACCATGTAATCATCCACTTATGATATCACTAAGCTATGAAAAAATAAATAAAAACGTTGTACTATTTCTCCTTTATGAAAAAATATAGGGAATGAGATATAAAGTTCCTCAGGTTTTCAGGAAAGATAGTGAATAAATATTCTTTATATTTAAACAAAGAAACAGAGTCATGAAAGATGTAAAAATAGCGTTTAGAAAACCCATATTTCCTGTATCGGAGGCATTACAACAGTATTTGGAAAAATATAACAGAACGACTAAAATTCAGTTTCTGTATGAAGATCTTCTGAGATTCAGCGACAGTGTAAATATTCTGGACAAAGAGGGTAAAGATACTTTGTGGCTCGGGGTCATGTATCCTGAGTATGAATTCAAAGAAATTGAGGCAAACTTAAACAAAATCTATACTCTACTCCATTCCGACGGAGACACCGCTACTTTACCTTATCTGAAAGTAGATACAATCGACTTTTGTACCTTCGGGAATTCTAAACCTTTCCGGGTTCGGGTAAGGAATATTCTGAACGATAACTATACTAATTTTTACATTAAACAAGCCGATGCTTCCCGCATATACGGGCTGGAGCTCGAAGATCTGCTTTCTCCCAACCGGATTAACTTTCTGATTTATAAAAATACCCTGATCGAAGAGCACATCTTAGGAATTCCCGGAGATGTTTTTATTCAGAAGCATATGCACAATTGTACAGAGTTGGAAAAAGCACAGATCTCCAAGGAATTTGTAAAATTCAATGAACGCTGTCTCATTGGGCTTCTCGGTGACATGCGTTCTTACAACTATGTGGTGATTCCCATACACGATTTTGACCAGGTTATTTACAGGATCCGGCCTATCGATTTTGACCAGCAGACCTATGAAGGTAATTTGAAAGTGTATCTTCCCCAGTATTTCAAAGAAAACAACCAAATGGTTACTATGGTGATGGAAAAACTGAAACCCAGCTCTATCGAACAGTATCGTAAGGAAGTACGCTCACAGATTGTAAAAAGAGTGACCAGCAGCAAAACCAGATTCGATGAACTCATTTCTATTATGAAAAAGATAATATCGCGCCTGAAGCCAATGTTTCAGAATTAAAGACTGCTTTGCAAAAGCTTACTTACGATGTGAATTTCAAGTATTGTAAAAGCATGGGGGATATTATAGAAACGGGAATCAGATTTGTAGTGCGGAATTATAAGAAAGAATATTAAAAAGAGAATCCATCTCATGGTCTATGAGACGGATTCTTTCTTTTCTAACAATTTTTGGTACAATGATTACCAAATTTTTATTCTGTCCTGAGGAGCTTTATACATTTTGTCCCCCGGTTTGATATCAAATGCTTTGATGAACGAGTCCTGGTTCACCAACGGTCCGAATGCCCTGTACATTCCCGGTGAATGCGGGTCCGTTTTCACCTGGTTGATCATATACTGATCGGTTGCTTTCGTTCTCCAAACGGTAGCCCAGCTCATAAAGAATCTCTGATCTTGAGTGAATCCGCTTATTTTCCCCGGATTTCCTTTGTCTTTTAAATACATTTGAAGGGCATCATACGCTACTGCGACTCCACCTAAATCTCCAATGTTCTCACCACTTGTAAATTTACCGTTTACAAAACTTCCTTTTACAGGCTCGTAGGCACTGTACTGGGCAGCAAGTTGTCCTACTTTTGCATCAAAGTTTTTACGGTCAGCATCTGTCCACCAGTTATTCAGGTTTCCATCGCCGTCAAAACGGGAACCGCTGTCATCGAACCCGTGAGAAATTTCGTGTCCGATTACTGCACCAATACCACCAAAGTTTACAGCGGCATCAGCATTAGGGTTATAGAAAGGAGGCTGAAGGATCGCCGCAGGGAATACAATTTCATTATTGGATCCGCTATAGTAAGCATTTACTGTTTGCGGAGACATTCCCCACTCTGTTTTATCAACCGGTTTCCCTACTTTATCAAGACTTCTCTGATATTGCCACGCAGCAACATTCTGAAGGTTGGAATATAATGTTGCTCCCTGTTTTGGAGATTCTACTTTTAACTGGGTATAGTCTTTCCATTTATCAGGATATGCAATTTTTACCGTAAACTTGGATAGTTTTTCCTGAGCTTTTACTTTTGTTTCAGGAGACATCCAGTCGATACCGGCAATATGGCTCTTAAACGATTTTAAAAGGTAATCGATATAGGTTTCCATCTGCTGTTTTGCTTCAGGAGTAAAATATTTTTCAACATAAAGCTTACCGAAAGCTTCTCCCAGCACACCGTTCACAAGAGTTAATCCCCTTTTGTTCATCGGACGCTGCTCTTTCTGGCCCTGTAAATATTTTGCGTAGAAATCAAATCTGATCTGCTCAAGACTGTCATCCAGATTGCTGGCGTTTCCGTTGATTAAATGGAACTTCAAATAATCCTTTAACAGAGGAAGATTTTTCTGGGTCACAAACTGATCCATATTCTGATAATATTTCAGTTCACCAATGATCACTCTGTCTGTATTCACTCCGGCTTCTTTCAGATATTTCGCTAGATCAACATTTTTAACCAGGCCTGACAATTCTGATACATTCTTAGGGTTGTACCGTAAATTGGCATCTCTGTTCTGCTCAAGGGTTAATAAATAATTCGCCAGTTGCTTTTCAAAATCTACCACATTCTGCGCTGCCTGAGTTGAATTTTTATATCCTAAAACTCCGAATAATTTCCCTGCATATGCCTGATATTCTGCTAAAGTCTTCGTATTGGCCTCATTCACTTTCTGATAATAATCTCTTCCTAAACCCAGATCAGGACCGCCAAGATAGACTGCATTCATTTTAGAATTCTTCATATCAGCTCCTACTCTCCATCCATAGAAAGAATTATCGCCTAGCTTTGTCGCTTCTAAAAGGTATTTTTGAAGATCGTTGATGTTTTTAATCGCATCAATTTTAGCAAGATCTCCTTTAATAGGGGCAAGACCTTCTGCATTTCTTTTAGCAGTATCCATAAAGGAGGCATACAGATTCTGTATTTTTCTCCTTCGGAGCCAGCAGAATAAGATTCGGTAAGAATTTTGTTTAAAATATCCAATGAGGCATCATCCACATTTTCTCTCAATGCATTGAAAGATCCCCAATTGGCTTTGTCTGAAGGAATCTGAGTCGTTTTCACCCAATTTCCGTTTACATAGCTAAAAAAGTCATCCTGTGGACGAACATTCTTATCCATATAGGATAAATTGATTCCCTCCTCTTTTACTTCTTCCTTCACCTGTTCTGCTACCTTCGCAGTCTCAGTTTTTGTCTCTGTCGCTGTAGTTTTTGTAGCACCACACGAATTGAGAAATACAATACCCGAAAAGGCAAGTACTCCAATATTTAGCTTTTTCATTAAAGATAATTTTTGATTTTACACAAACGTATCAAATATACAAACTTTAATGATAATTGTGAAATCATGGAAAATTGAAAGTTGAAAGTTGAAAATAATGAATGCTATGGGTAAAAATTGAAGTCTAACGCTTGAAGTCTGCAGTAAGAATAAAAAAAACCGTCCAATGATGAACGGTTTCTATTTTTATTACCAGATTTTGATTCTGTCTTCCGGTGCTTTGTATAATTTGTCTCCTTTTTTCACGTCGAAAGCTTTGTAGAAAGCATCAACGTTGATGAGCGGACCAAAGCTTCTGAAATATCCCGGAGAATGGGGGTCAGTCTTCACCTGATTCACCATATATTTTTCACTTGATAAAGTTCTCCAAACGGTTGCCCAGCTTAAGAAGAATCTCTGATCCTGAGTAAATCCACTGATTTTCCCTGGATTTCCTTTATCTTTCAGATACATCTGAAGCGCGTCGTAAGCGATGTTTACCCCACCTAAGTCAGCAATATTCTCACCGTTTGTGAATGTACCGTTTACAAAAGTTCCTTTTACAGGCTCATATTTATCATACTGAGATGCCAGGGCTTTTGTTGCTTTTTCGAAGTTAGCTTTATCTTCAGGAGTCCACCAGTCTACCAGGTTTCCTTCAGCATCAAACTGAGCTCCTGAATCATCAAATCCGTGGCTCATTTCGTGACCGATTACAGCCCCGATTCCTCCGAAGTTTACAGCTGCATCGGCGTTAGGGTTGAAGAACGGCGGTTGAAGAATAGCTGCCGGAAATACGATTTCGTTAAATACCGGGTTATAATATGCGTTTACAGTTTGTGGAGTCATTCCCCATTCTGTTTTATCAACCGGCTTTCCTACTTTAGCAAGGTCTTTGTTGTACTGCCATTCAGCAACGTTCTGAAGGTTCTGATATAGAGTACCTCCTTTCGCTTCAGGAGTGATTTGTAGTTTTGAATAATCTTTCCACTTGTCCGGATAAGCTACTTTCACTGTAAACTTGTTCAGCTTCTGCATTGCTTTTTCTTTTGTAGTAGAAGACATCCATGCAAGGTTGTTGATGTGAACAGCGAAACTTTTCTTTAAGTAATCGATCAGTTCTACCATCTGAGCCTTAGCTTCTGCAGGGAAATATTTTTCAACGTATAATTTTCCGAAAGCTTCACCAAGATTTCTGTTGATGAGTTCAAAACCTCTCTTATTCAATGCTCTTTGTTCCTGCTGACCTCTTAAGTATTTCCCGAAGAATGCAAATTTCATATCTCCAAGTTTTTCACTTAAATAAGAAGCACTACCGTTGATCATATGGAATTTCAGGTAATCCTTGATGACAGGAAGATTCTGGGCATTTACCAATTTATCAAAGTTCTTATAGTATCCTAATTCTCCGATGATAATTTTATCGGTATTTACTCCAACTTTTTTAAGGTAAGCAGGAAGATCAACTCCTTTTACCAAAGCTGAAAGTTCAGCCATTGTCTGAGGGTTGTACTGTAACGTATTGTCACGGCTTTGCTCGTTAGTCAGGTAAGTTTTTGCGATGCTTTTTTCATAGTCTACGATACCTTTTGCTGCGGCATCTGCATTTTTGTATCCTAATTCAGTTAGCATAGAAGCTACATATTTCTGATATTCAGCAATAGCTTCTGTATTTTTATCATTGACTTTCTGATAATAATCTCTTCCTAATCCCAGAGAAGCTTCTCCCAGATAAACGGCATTCATATTAGAGTTTTTCAAATCTGCATATACGCCCCATCCGTAGAAATTGTTTTCTCCTTCTTTTGTTACAGAAGCAAGATAGTTCTGAAGGTCAGCCATATTTTTGATGGCATCGATTTTACCCAGGTTTTCCTGAATAGGCTTGATTCCGTCAGCATTTCTCTTCTGCATATTCATATAGGAAGCATAGAGATCCTGGATTTTTTTACCTTCACTTCCGTCAGCAAATTTATCTTTCAGAAGAGAATTCAGAATGGTCATGGAATTGTTATCCGTATCCTCAGCCAATTTGTTGAAACTTCCCCACGTTGGTTTATCAGATGGAATCTTGGCAGTTTTCATCCATGTTCCACTTACGTAGTTATAAAAATCATCCTGTGGACGAACGGAAGTGTCCATCAAACTAAGGTCTAAGCCTTTATCCGTAGTATTCACAGCTACTTTTGCAGCTTTAGCTTGTGCGCTCATGGTATTTTGAGAGCAGATCCCTGCTATTAAAAACAAAGAAAGCGTTAATTTTTTCATTATGATAACAATTTATACAATATGTATGATTTATTTCATTTTTGTTACTTTTTTGTGAAAAAAAATTAAACACAAACTCACAACTTCATAAAAACCTACATGCCAGGCCTGAAGGAGCGGGAAAAATGGAAGTTATCAATAATGAATGCTCCAATTATTTTTCCCAATTCATCTGAACGGAAATTTCACTCAAACAACAATTGTAGGTAACTTCCCGCCTCTCCCTAAGAAGCTGCTATCTCCTTCACATTTCCTGTTCGTTTCAGGAATCCCCAGGACTGCATTTCGCCTTTCAATGCTTTTCTTAAACTTTTAAACAGTACTATATACATCAGCCATCTGTAGCCGAACCGCTGCGGAATAATGTACAGCAGATTACTCAGTTTTTCCCTTTGCATTACAAATGCCACTAAAGCTAAGGAAGCATCTACTACAAGGAAAAGAAGGTAATAAGTGAATATTTTGCCTCCGTTTCCGGATAAAATTCCCAGTACCATTATAATGTCTGCCAGTGGCGAGAAGAATGGAATAATATACTGGAATAATAAAATATTCGGCATGGCCCATAGTCCCAATCCTTTATATCTGGGGTTAAGGAAGGTCTGTCTCTGTTTCCAGAACATCTGCATGATTCCGTAGGTCCAACGAAAACGTTGTTTCAGGAATTGTTTCGCCGTTTCCGGTGCTTCGGTTACTGCAATGGCCCTGTTTTCATTGGCAACGGTATATCCTTCTTTTAAAATCTTTACCGTAATATCACAATCTTCCGCCAATGTATCTGAAGAATATCCTCCTACTTCTCTGATCACTGATTTTTTAAAAGCTCCTATCGCTCCCGGAATTACAGTGATCGCGTTGATATTGGCGTAAGCCAGTCTGTCAAAGTTCTGACTTGTCGTGTATTCTATTGCCTGCCATTTTGTAAGCCAGTTGACCCTGTTTCCTACTTTTACATTTCCTGCCACAGCGGCAATCTTTTCTTCCGGACCTGCATTTAAAAATCTTGCGATCAGATATTTTACCGCGTCCTGTTGCAGTTTGGTATCTGCATCAATACAAACGACATATTCTGCATCAGTCTGTGATATACCATAGTTTAACGCGGTTGCCTTTCCGCCATTGGCTTTGGTGAAAATTTCCAGTTTCGGATGATCAGGAAACGCTTCTCTTGCCTTATCATAGGTTGAATCTTTACTTCCGTCATCTACCATGATGATATTAAAATTAGGATAGGTTTGTTTCAACAAATTGGTGAGGGAAGACACAATGTTTACTTCTTCATTATAAGCCGGTACAATGATGGAGACTTTCGGATAAGATTCCAGAACCGGAAACTCACCGAGTTTTTTCTCTTTTTTCTTTCTTTAAAAGCCCAGTACGCCATCAACAACAATCTGATCAATCCTAAGATGATAAAGATTGTAAACAGGGCAACCAGGAAATGGCTGATTCCATAAATTGCTGTGGCTAAAACCAAATTCAGCTGCATGATGTAATAAGACTTTGTTTTGGGAACTTCAGGCATCAGCTCGCTTCTGCTTTTATGCAAAATATTTGTAAGATTGGTAAAATGATATCCTTGTTTCTGCAGTGTCGGAATTAAAATCTTTAGAGCTTTCACCGTTTCTTCTCTGGTATCTCCGCCTGCGTCATGAAGCAGGATGATATTACCTCTCTGCTGTCTGATTCCGGCCATTACACGTTTTACAATTTCATCAGCTTTGATGCCCGGCTGCCAGTCTTCGGGGTCAATATTTTCCCCGATATCAAGATAATTCTGTTGTCTTGCCAGCGCTACGGGAATAATTTCTTCTGAAGTTGTAGGCTCAGAATCTGCGTTATAAGGTGCTCTGAAAAGAATGGTACTGTGGCCTGTCACACATTCTATCAGCAGACGGGTTAATTTTAATTCCAGCAAAGCTCTTTCAGGACTTACTTTAGCAACATTTTCATGGGTGAATGTGTGGTTTCCTATTTCATGGCCTTCACGATAAATTCTTTTGACCAGGGGAAGATTTTTTTCAGCATTTAATCCGACAAGAAAGAAAGCTGCGGGAACGTGGTATTTGGACAATATATCCAATACCTGTGGTGTGTAAGTCTCATCCGGCCCGTCATCAAATGTAAGCACCAGTTCTTTTTGAGGAGCACTTCCGTATTTTTTCACCTCATATGAGCTTGGGTAAGTAACGTAGTTTTCATCGGTAATGATCTTTTCTTTAGGGTCAATTTCCAGGGCAATTTTTCCGTCATGAGGCGTATTCAGTACATCCAGAACCTCACCATCACCAATGTAATCGACCATTGTCTGGCCTTTTACATTTTCCAGTGTTTTCAGATTAAGTTTGGAGAGACCTGCAAACGTAAGATCTTTATCATAAAAGTTCCACACTCTGCTGTCTTCACTTCCCAATCTCCAGAGAGCGGTTCCGGCCAACGGATATTCCGATGAGAAACGCATCGTATTGAAGACAGAGGCTGCGTCATTGAAAAATACCGTGTGCATATTATTTTTAGAATCGGTATAAGAGTAATTGAGATTAAAAGTATTATCATTAAAATCAATAACCGCTTTACTGGCACTGGCTTTGGTAATTGCCTGCATGTAAGTAACGGAAGTATTGTCATCTTTATTGGAACTCCAGTCGTAACCATAAGCACCGAGACCGAGAATAATCTTCTGGGGTGAGGTTTGTTTTATCATTTTCCCTGTCTGGGCTTCAATCCATTTTTGGGAAGAAACCGGTCCTGCATCACTGCCCTGAGAATACTCATCATAGGCCATCAGTACAAAATAATCCACATAAGGATCTAATCCCGGAATATTATAATCATCATTATCCGTCATAATATCCATGGTAACAAGCAGCTGGTTCTGTTTGAAGGTTTCTGAAAGTTCTTTCATAAAAGCTATCAGATTTTCATCAGAATCCAGATTCATGTCCTCGAAGTCGATATTGATTCCTTTGAAACGGTATTTTTTACATTGCTGTGTAATTTTTTGAATCAGATTGGTTCTTCGTTTCGGGTCATTAAGTACCTTGGTTAAACCCTCAGCACGGAATTCCCGGTCAAAGTTGTTACTTAACATGGGCATGGCTGCCACACCGGTTCTTCTGATAACTTTATACCCTTCCGGATCTACATTGGTTTTCAGATCTCCGGTTTTAGGATCAATAAAAAACCATTCCGGAAAGACCAGATTGACATGCCTGATGTTTCTTTTCAGAGACATCAGCGATTGCGGATCCCATGCCACATAAAAAGCAGAACGGATTCCTCCGGGAAATTGTGCCCAGTTTCTGTTTTGATTTTTAAATCTTTCTTCTCTTGCCTTTTCAATTTTAGCAAGACTGGTATGCATTGTCTTTTCGGAAATAAAGCTTCTGAAGCCTTTATATTCTTTTGAAATTTTGTTCTCCTGAAGATAAGGTTTATTGGCAGTAATCACTGCTTTATAGTCTTCCTTGAAAGGAATTTTCGGACTTCTGTCCAGTGTCATCATCAGCCCTAAAGCAAGAAATAGCAGAGCTCCTACAAAAATAAAGAAGCGGCTCCCCCATTGTACGCTTTTCCAGCGTTTCTTACTGTTGGTCTGAAAAATCTGTTTGGAATTTTCCACGATTTTAAAATTTTAATGAATGTTTTCAAAAAGTGTGAAAATCTACCTTAAAATTCATTAAAAAAATATTAAAAAAAATCGCTGGTTCCTAGCTCTTTACCAAAAGGCCTACCAGATCCTGAATCACCTTCTGGGAAACGAAATTCATAAAGTCTGTCCTTTCCAGATGGGGCATGTATAATTTTGAGGTTACTTCTTCATCATTGATCTTTATCGTGTAAAAAACTGTTCCTATATCTTTTCCGTCTTCTCCTTTTCCCGGGCCGGCCACTCCTGTTGTAGAGAGGGAAATATCGGTATCAAACAATATCTGACAACCTTCTGCCATCTCCCGGGCAACCTGCTCGCTCACTACGGTAAACCGATCTACGGTTTCTCCGGAAACATTCAAAATCCTGATTTTCTTTTCTGTAGCATAAGGAACAATCCCTCCAAGGAAATATTTTGAGCTTCCGGAAACAGAGGTAATCATTTTGGCCAGCTCACCTCCGGTACAGCTCTCTGCTGTGGAAATCGTCAGTTTTCTTTCAGTAAGTATTTCTGCCAGAATATTTTCAATTTTGTCTTCAGATATGGCAATCACGTTTTTCTCAATGAGGGGAAGCAACTTTTGTATTTCATTCTCAGTCTGCTCTTTTAATGCGTCTTCACTTTCTCCGGATGCTGTGATTCTTAACTTCACCCGTGTTCCAACCGGCAGATAAGACAAAGCTATATTTTCAGGAAGAGCCAGTTCCCAGTCCTCAATAATATCTGCAAGAATACTTTCAGGAATACCTACCACAGAAACGATCCGGGTATGGATAAACTGAAGACTGAATTTTTCCTGTAAATACGGAACGATCTGATCTTTAATCAATGGTTTTACCTCAAAAGGAACCCCGGGCAAGCTGAAAGACAGTTTTCCGTTCTGCTCCATCATCATACATGGTGCGGTACCAAAGTGGTTTTGAAAAACGACGGATTTTGTAGGAACAAAAGCCTGCTCTCTGTTTCTTTCCAGAATATCTGCTCTTCCGCGTCTTTGCATATAATCTTTAAGGTGATTAAAAGTAACCTCATCCAGAGCAATTTCATCTTCAAAAAATTCAGCTAAAGCTTTTTTTGTTTTGTCATCTCTTGTTGGCCCCAGTCCACCTGTAGTGATCACGAGATCTCCCAGTTCAAAAGCCTCATGCAAAGTATTTTTAATGGTTTCAATTTCATCAGAGATTGTGAAAATCTGCTTCACTTTAATGCCTATATTTTTTAGTTCGGTAGCGATGAAGTTGGAATTGGTATCCACTGTATTTCCGGAAAGGATCTCGTCGCCAATGGTAATCAGAACTGCGTTTTCCATGTTTTGTTTTCGAAAAAATTCTGATACAAATGACGGAAAATTCTCTGTGACCGACAATATAAATTGATTTTTTCTATTTTTGGCAAAAATTGTTTAAAACTATAATTAAAGAATATGTCTAAATATGATGATGCTTCATGGCATTATGGCGGAGATTTTCCGGAAGGACTTCCCCAGAAAAACGGAGCTACCCACACCGGGATGTTCCTGAACTGGTGTATCAATAATGATCTGATTTCTGAAGAGTTAAAGGAAGATAGTGCGGAAGAAATTGAAAAAGTAAAAAGAAGGGAAATCACAGGAGCAGAATTTGTGATGGAATCACGCGACGGAAAATTCTCAGAATCTGACTTAAGTGACCTGGGAAACAGTTTTGCAAAAGATTATTATGCCGACGATACTGATTTTGGAAATAAATACAGCTCATTTGCGGATGATTATGTCAATCTTTTTGATACCAAAGCTGAAGAAAATGATTACCAATACGACACCTTTTATCATATCGAAGATACGTATGAAAACTATGATCTGATGAAACAGGTCATTGATTACCGTTTTGAAGAATGGAAAGAGTATGTGGGAAGTTAAAAGCAATAGATCAGACTCAAAACTAAATTTAGATTAATCCCTATCTAAATTAAAAATTGGATATAAACATAGAGTATAAGGATGTAAATTGAACTTTTTTTTCTTATTTATACTTTTGTCTTGACACAAAAGTATACAAAAATTCAAGACTGGAATCATCCGCTAAAAATAAAGATTGACTCCTAAAATTTCCAAACTCGCATGGAATCCAACGATTCTTTTCGACTCAAAATCTCATCCATGCTCAGACAGTGGAAATTTTTTAACGGATTCAATCTCTATTTTATATTTTATTAACGCTACTGCTTCCTAAGTCAGTTTATTACTCTGTTATTTTATTCTCTCAGACTTTTTCGTTTCATTGATTATGTCTTACCCAGATCAGGTCTTCAGTTTTATAACCTATTCTTTTTGCTTTTTCTAAAAAACGCTGTCTGATACTTTCAGGGATAGTGGTTGTTCGGGAAAGAATCCACAGATATTTAAGACTGCTGCCGGCAACAAGAGCATATTGATAGTCTTCATCAATATCTATCACATTATATCCTGCCCAGATGGGTTTGAAAAAAGAAACTTTGAGCCGGCCTTCCTTAGGATCTTTTACGAATTTTGCTTCTCCAATAGATTCCTGCCACAACTTCTTGGTGTAATCATATCCTTTATTAAGGACACGCACACTTCCGTTAGAGTTTTCTGAATATTCAGCGGTGACATTATCCATATTTTTCTCGAAGCGGTAATCGAATCGGGCGATTTCATACCATCTTCCCAAATATTTTTTAAGATCAAAACCCTTCACAGCAACAGCTCCTTTTGGAATTCCGACCGAATATGAGTTAAAAGCAATGAGTGCCAAAGCTCCCAGAGAGACGGGAAGTATAATTTTGTGAACCGTTTTCATAGCCTGATTATTTTGTAATGGTTAGGATAAAACCGTCAAAAATAATGCCTTTAGGCTGTTAAGGAACAATAAATTCTAGGAGAAAACTTTCAGGAAATTATCCTTAAAGCTGCCTGAAACTTCAATTTCAGTATCATCAGCAAGCATTACCGTTCCACTTTTATGGTATGATTTCACAAATGTAGTATTGATAATATGAGAACGGTGAACTCTCACAAACGGGTTTTCCAGCAAATCATCAAAATGTTTCAAAAAACGGCATACCATCTTTTTGGAACCATCAGTCAGATATACCTGCGTAAAGTTTCCATCTGCCTGCAGGCGGACAATATCTTCAGTTTTCACGACATCAAAACCCTGTAAAGTGGGAAGAATAAGCTGTTGTTTTTCCGGCTTTAATTTCAGATTTTCAAGGAGAATTTTGTTCCGGTTCAGCTCTTCTTTCTTTTCCAGACTTTCAGCAACTTTATTGACGGCAAGTATCAATTCCTGGATATCGATAGGTTTTAGGATATAATAACTTGCAGATTTATTTAAGGCCTGTAAAGAATATTGTGAAAATGCAGTAATGAAAATGGTTTCATAGGAAAAATCTTTCGTTGCTTCCAATACGTCAAAGGCATTCCCAAAAGGCATTTCTACATCCAGAAATACCAGCTGAGGCTGCTTTTCAGTAATTAACGGGACTGCTTCTTTAATGTTTTCTGCTTCTCCCAACAGTTCAACTTGCGGGCAGTATTTCGTGAGATAGCTTCTCAGTACTTCTCTTGCCATTATTTCATCATCTACAATGACGGCTTTTATTTTCATCAGAATCAGGTGTTAAATGGTAGATTACGGTTGCAAATTAAGGATATCTGACTGATTTCAGCCCAGATTAATTTTAATTATTACCAGAACTCCACCGTTATTTTCTTTATCCTTTACAGAGCAGGTGATCTCTTTTTTATATAAATCATTCAGCAGCTGAATTCTTTCGAGGGTATTTTTCATTCCTCTGCCCTCTCTGGTCTTTTGATGTGCAGTTTTCTGCTTTTTACTTTCTTCAATCCCTATGCCGTTGTCTTCAATAATTACCTTCAGGAAAGATTCATCTTTTTCGAAATTGAGTTTTAAAAAACCCTTGTCTGTCCGGTAACGCAATCCGTGCCAGATGGCATTTTCAAGGAAAGGTTGCACCAGCATTCCGGGTACCTGGAGGTTTTGCATATTCAGGTTTTCATCCACCTCAACTTCATAGTCAAATTTATCTGCAAAACGTGTTTTTTCCAGGGCAAGATAGTTTTGAAGAAGATCCAGTTCCTGTTGGAAAGGGATAAAATCTTCTGTGGAGTTTTCCATCACGCCACGCATCAGCTTGGAAAATTTTGTAAGATACTGATTGGCCTCCAGTTCATTATTCGTGGCAATAAAATGATTGACACTATTCAGGCTGTTGAATATAAAATGTGGATTCATTTCGCGGCGAAGCGACTGAAGGGCAATCTTTTTATTTTTAATCTGAACTTTTTTCAGGGTTCTGAAAATAATCACAATAAGTCCTGTCAACAATACCAAAGCTCCTATTAATCCGTAATTGAAAACATTTTTCTTACGGATCAGCTCATCCTTCAGTTCTTTCTCTTTTTCCAGCTGCGAAACCCTCTCTTCAGTATCTGCAAGAATTTTATTGTCGACAAGGCTTCTGTCTTTTGATACCAGATCCGGCAATCTTCCAAGAAAATCCCTGTAGAGATGAACCGAAGCATCGGTATTTCCTGAGATCGCATATAAACTGTCCAGTTTTTTCACACTTTTCTGGGCTTCCATGGTATGTCCTTTATTCAGGGCAATGCCGTAAGCATTTTTCAATAAACTGACCGCTTCCTCGGGATCATTTTTCTTAATATAAATATTTGCCAGCTCCTGAATCTGATTGACTTTTTCCTGTGAGTTTTCTTTCACAAAGTCTTCTTTCAGCACTTTCTTTTTGCTTCAATAGCCTTATCAAATTTTTTATTTTCCACATACAGATCCGCCAGCTTCTGATTGATTTCCAAGGCCTGCTGAGGAGCTTCTTTCTTTGAAATCCTGTAAGCGGCATTAAGGTTTTCTTCTGCTTTGGAAACATCCTTTTGCTGAATATTCACGTCTGCCAATTGGCTGTATCCAGCTGCTACTTCGGCCTGTACGTTTTCTTTTTTGCTGAGATTGATATTATTCTGAATGGCCTCAGCCTTCATCTCGGGAGTGGGAGAAGAAAGCCTGGCCACATCATTGGAATTCACCGTCCGGCTTTTTTCACTATATCCCATTTGGGCAGCCATGCTGTAATTGCTGATGGCAGGACTTATTTTATTCTGTTTTTCCTGTGACTGGGCCAGTTTTCTGGTGACAGCTTCCAGATTTTTTTTATCGTTAAGGTTTTGATAGAGGTTTTTAGCTTTGATCAGGAACTCTTCACTTTTGGCATAATTTCCCTGATTGTAATAATCATTGGCCATGCCAACATAGGCATCGGCTACTCCTTTATTATCATTTTTATCTACCGCTTTTTTCAGTTTTGCGGCTGATTTAAGAGCCTGGGTAACCCGCGTACTATCCTGTGCCTGCACCATTGCGGCACTGACAAATATGAATAAAAATAGTAATTTAAAAATCAATTTCACGGATTTCGGATCTTTACTGCAAAGTAAGTAAAACTTTAGCGATCTTCTTTCATTCTTTACCAAGTCAAAACCTCCTTTCACCAAGTCTTTCATAATAAGGTCACTTAAACATCAACAGGTAATTAAATATTGCTTGTAATAATATTTGTATTTTTACTTCATCTAATAGACATCATGAAAAAATTCCAACTTATCATTGTGGCGGTCTTTTTCTGCATGAGCAGCATGAAGGCACAAACTTATATTCAAAATGTAACCGTTGCGGATGTCATCCATAAAAAGATGCTGCCTTCCCAAACGGTCATCATCACCAATGGCACTATTACAGCTGTAAAGCCCGGTAAACAGGTTAAAATTCCTCAAAACTCGCAGGTGATCAATGGTCAGGGAAAATACCTTATCCCCGGAATGACGGATTCCCACATTCACTTTTTTCAGAGTGGCGGTCTGTACACCAGGCCTGATGCGCTTAATCTAAAAAAGCATGTTCCTTATCAGGAGGAAATCGACTGGGGTCATCAGAATATGGAAAATTTCCTTCACTATTATCTTCGGTCGGGTATAACTTCTGTGATTGATCCCGGAGCTACTTACAACTTTCTAAAGCTCAGAGATTCTTTGAAAAAGAAAGAAAACCTGCCATCCGTTTATATGTCCGGTCCGCTTATTACAACATATGAGCCTGATGCTTTCAAAAATCTCGGAAAGGATGAACCTTTTAAACTGACTCTGACCACTGAAGATGCAAGGAAATATGTTCAGGAACAGCTTCCTTATAAACCAGACTTTATTAAAATATGGTATATCGTACTGGGGGAAGCTCAGAAAAAAGAGGGAGAAGCCAAAAAGCTGGAGCCGGTTGTCAAAGCTGCTATTGATGAAGCTCACAAGAACAATTTAAAGGTCGCTGTGCATGCTACGGAACGTTTTACTGCGCAGACAGCTGTTTTAAACGGAGCCGATTATCTTGTTCACAATATTGAAGATGAGGTGGTTTCCGATGATTTCGTTAAGCTTTTAAAATCTAAAAAAGTGATTGTTTGTCCTACGATGACTGTATCAGACAATTATTATGATACCTATGGTCAGAAAAAACATTACAATACCTATGAGCTGGAAAACTCCAATCCGAAAAGTGTAGGCTCGATTTCCGACCTGAAACATCTGCAGGACACTTCAGATTCGACATGGATTAAAAAATATAAAACAAGATTCAACTCACCTCAGATCAAAGCCTATGTTTCCAAGGTAGATTCTATCAGAAAAATTAACCTGAAAAAACTAACGGATGGCGGAGTGATTATTGCTGCAGGTACGGACGCCGGAAATATCGGCACCCAGCACGCTTCTTCTTTTATGGAAGAACTTAATATGATGAAAGCAAGCGGAATGGACAACTGGCAGATTTTACAGTCAGCAACGATCAATCCTGTAAAAATCCTGAATAAAGACAGTCAGTATGGAAGTATCGAAACCGGAAAGGTGGCAGACATGGTTCTCCTGAATGCTAATCCTATTGAGAATCTGAATCACCTTACCCAAATAGATACCGTAATAAAGAATGGGCTACCCATGGATCCCCATACAATTTTAAAAATAACGCCCGAGGTATTGGTACAACAACAGGTAAACGGCTATAACGAAAGAAATTTAGAAGCCTTCCTTGAACCGTACGCTGAAGATGTAGAAATCTACAACTTTCCCAACACATTGGTAAGCAAAGGAAAGGAAGGGATGAGAAAAACCTATGACAATCTTTTCAAAAAAGCACCTGATCTGCATTGTGAGATCAGACAAAGGATCATCAATAGCAATACGGTCATAGATAAGGAAAGTGTTTCAGGAATGAGACCCGGTCAAAAAGTAGAAGCTACAGCCATCTATGAAATCAAAAATGATAAGATATCAAAGGTGTACTTTCTTCATTAAATAACGATTCATTTTACATTCCATATTCCATTTTTTAAAGCAATCTTCTACAGGTTGCTTTTTTCGTAGTCATTCACCAAGTGAAAAGTCAGTTTCACCAAGTCTCCCGGTTTTTGGTTTCAGAACTGACTAATTTTACTTCAGAATTTAAAATTTAAAAACAAGAAATTATGAAATTGAAACATTTTTTATTGATCGGAATCTTAACTTTGGGAAGCTTTGCAAGCGCACAGGAAGTAAAGAAAAATGGCATTGAAGTAACAGGCGTTGCCGAAATGGAAGTAGAACCTGATGAAATCATATTCAGCATCGGAATAAAGGCAGATAATAAAAATGATCTGGCAGATAATGAAAAGAAATTATTTGAGACCTTAAAAAGTGCCGGAGTGAAGAATGAAGATATCAAGTTTAAATCTATGTATCAAAATATCTACTCCAAAACGGCGAAATTCAGTAAAAACTATCAGTTTAAGATTGGTAAAAAGGCAAACATCAGTAAGATCTTTGAAGACCTTAACCAGAAATGGGTAAGCAGCCTGAATATTGCTGAGGTAAAAAGCACAAAAATTGCAGACTTTAGAAAAGCAGTCAAAATCAATGCTTTGAAAGCCGCCAAAGAAAAGGCAGACTACCTGTTGGAAAGCATGGGTAAAAAAACGGGAAGTGCTCTTGAAATTGTAGAAATAGAAGATTATACCAGCGATATTATCATCCCTTTCGCTTACAAAGGCAGAATGGCCAATGTGCAAATGGAAATGGCAGATGCTCCGCTAGATTATTCGTTTGACAATATCGAAAATATCAAGCTTAAATACAGCATCAAAACGAGATACGAAATCCTTTAAAATAGAAACTTAGCAAAGGCTGTCACATTGTGTGGCAGCTTTTTATTATTTAGCAACGACAGTACAATTAGCTTTAACCAATCAGTGTATTTTAAGTTATTCTGATTGTCTATGTGCCTATGTGGTTTATATTTTACCACATAGACACATAGATTATAATAGATTTTTATCGTTCGTGTATTTGTAGATAATATGTTGTTCTAAAACTCACCAAGTCAAAGTACAGTTTCACCAAGTTCCCGAGTTTTCAGACTTGTTTAGGGATAATTTTACAGTATAATTTAAAATAATAAACGATGAAACGCTATCTTTTAATACTGATCACATTTTCGGTTTCACTGATCACGGCCCAGGAAATCAAACAGGAAATTGAAGTGAAGCAGGCCACTGTATTCCTTCAGGGAGCAAAAGTATATGGCAGTACCAGTGTCAGCCTTCAAAAAGGACGAAATATGGTGAGAATTGTCAATCTACCCAACAATCTGGATGAGAATACCTACAAAATCAATCTTGAAAAAAATACGACCCTTCTTTCCATTACTCCACAAAGTAATTTTTTAAAAACAGATGAATTATCCGGTGCTGAAAAGAAACTGGATGAGGAAAGGAAAAAACTTCAGCGACAGGCCAGTCTGCTGAATATTCAGATTAAAAACCTGACCGGGGAGCAAACTATCATCAATGATAATCTAAAAATTTCGACAAACGATAAATCTACTCCACAGGAACAACTCATCAAGCTTACAGAGTTCTACAGAAAACGAATGCTTGAAATCGATAATCAGGTTTTCCTGTTAAATGAACAAAAAACAACTTTGGATGAAGGCATCGCAAAGATTGATCAACAATCTGCTGAAGAACAAACCCACAAAAACACCAACAGAAAGGAACTTTTACTGGAAATCCTGGCTGATAATGATACCAATCTGAATCTTGGGGTAAGCTATATTGTTTCTGATGCCGGCTGGGTTCCGTCATATGACCTCCGGGCACAATCTGTAAAAAAACCTCTTGAAATGGTGTACAAAGGAAAAATCTACCAAAAAACCGGACAGGACTGGAAGAATGTGAAACTTTTTGTTTCCACATACAGACCATCGTATAATCAGGATCGTCCTATACTATCACCTTTATATGTCGCGGAATATACACCTTACAGTCCACAGGTCGAAATAGCTTCAAGCTACAGGCTTAAAAAAGAAACTGCTGCAGTGAATGCATACCAGATGAGAGAAGACATCGCTGTAAAACCAAGCCAAATCCCGGTTGCTTCTGTTTCTGACAATCAGATGAACGTGATGTATGAACTGAATTATAACCAAACGATTCTGAGCCAGGAAAAAGAGCAGTATGTTATTCTCGATAAAAGACAAATTGATGCTACTTATAAATATCACACGGTTCCTAAGATTAATAATCATGTGTTTCTCATGGCTTTTGTAAAAAACTGGCAGAACCTTAACCTGATCAACGGAGAAGCAAATATTTATTTTGAAGATAATTATATCGGAAAAACAACCATGACAAACAATTACGTAAAAGATGAGTTCCCGATTTCGCTTGGTGTGGATGAAAGAATTACCGTTAAGAGAATCAAGCTCGAAGATAAAACTTCTCAAAAAGCGATGAATTCTAATAAATGGGAAAATGAATCGTATCAGATCAACATTAGAAATAATACCAAAGAAAATATTGAGTTGGAAATTCTTGATCAGCTTCCGATCAGTGAAAATTCCAAAATCCAGGTAAAAGCCATTGATTCCGGTGGTGGAAATCTCGATGAGAAAACAGGAAGCATCCTGTGGAATAAGAATATCGGTTCCGGAGGATCGGATAAAATCAACTTCTCCTATGAAGTAAAATATCCGAAAGACATGCAGATACAATATTATAACAGATAATGCTAAAAAAGGTGGCCTCAGTTTTTGAAGCCACCTTTTACTTTTTAATATGCTTTATATTTTAAGAAACAAAGAGTTGATCAATGAAATTGATTCTTTCTAAGCGAAGGCATACAACGACTGTTTCTGCTATCTTCCGAATTTAAAATACTTTGATAACAGATGTTTCTTATTTTTCATAAACAGAGAAGTCATTTCCATTCCTGTTGCTGAAAAGGTAATCCCGTTTCCGCCAAAGCCAAGGACGAAATATGAATTTTTAAATTTTTCATGTTCACCGATGTAGGGTAACCCGTCTTTTGTCTCTCCGAAAGTTCCGGCCCAGACAAAATCAGGGTAGAAATGATAGTCAGGTTTTATTTTTTTAAGTGATTTTATAATTTCCTTTTCCTTTTTCTCTAGTAGGGAATCCCGTTTTTCAGCATCATAAAAATCTTCGTCACCTCCGCCGATAAGAAGCCTGCCATCATCTGTGGTTCGCATATAAATGTAGGGATCATCAGTATTCCAGACCAATGTATTGCTGATATTTTTAAATTTATCATTGTCGATTTCAGAAACTACAGCATAGGTGCTTTTCAAATCCACAAAGTTTTCTTTGATCAGATTTTTACTTTCATAGCCGATACAATAGATGATTTTTTTTGTTTTAATCTGATATCCTTTATCCGTTGAAACGAGATTAAAACCTTTGTGATATTGTACTTTCACCATCTCGGTTTTATCAAAGATTCTCAAACCTTTCTTTACATTGTGTCTGAACAATTCATGAGCAAATCGGAAAGCATCGATGCTCGCTCCTTGTTTGGATAGGATTCCGCCGTAGGTATTTTCAAATCCGAATTGCTTTAAAACCTGTTCACTCTTGAGCCATTTCACATCAAATCCCGCGTCCTTTCTTGCCTGATATTCTCTTTGAAGCCATTCTGTATCTTTCTTTTTGGAAGCGAAATACAATGACTTCTTCCGTTTAAATCCGGCATCAGACTTAATGAGCCCTGCCAGTTTCTCTACCCGGTCAATTGCATCAGAACATGCTTTATAACTTTCAATGGCTCCTTTTTTACCGATTTTCTCAATCAGTTCAAAAAGAGGAACATCTATTTCGTATTGTAACATTGAAGTGGTGGCAGACGTACTTCCGTTGCAAAGTTCGCGTCGGTCAATTAAAATCGTATGGTATCCATCTTTAATCATTTGATGGGCAATCAGGCTTCCGGTGATTCCGCCACCAATAATGAGGACATCGCATTCCTCATCGGATTTTAGAGACGGGTATGAGGCGATTAATCCATTTTTTAAAAGCCAGAAAGGTTCATTCGATTTCAAATCCATAATTAATATTTTGAACTAAAATAGGAATATTTGTGAATATTTTAACTACCACACGAGCGTTCATTGGTGTAATTATTGTTGGCACCTATAACTAAACCACCATAAAATATTGACTATGATAACAATTATTCCAGAAGCTCCGGAGAATGTTGCAGCATTCAATGCAACGGGAGAAGTGACGAAAGAAGATTTTGAAAAATTGGTAATTCCGCGTGTCAAAGAGAAAGTAGATCAATTTGGCGAACTGAATTACTTATTGTATTTGGATACCGATCTGGATAAGTTTACCATGGGGGCATGGCTTGAAGATGTTTTACTGGGATTAACGAATCTTACCAAATGGAATCGTACGGCAATTGTAACGGATAAAGAAGGCGTACAGAATTTCACAGACATTTTCAGCGTTGTAATGCCGGGAGAGTTTAAATCTTTCCCAAAAGAAAACTTATACAATGCGCTCTACTGGTGCAAAAATGGAGATGAAGTAGAGGCATAACATTATTTTATACAAAAGAAAAGCAGCTGGTTCATAGTGAATCAGCTGCTTTTGCATTCAGTTTCTTATCTTTCTGATCAAAACTTTCTGTTTATTTATCGCAAGACACACATTCTGCTACAGTTTCTTCTTCGCCAGAATGATTACCGTACACATACATATATCGTACACTTATTGCCAACCCGATAAATGTCATTCCTACTCCTACCAGCGAAGGATAGTTGAAGGGTAATCCGTATTCCAATGGAATTCCACCAAGAAAAGCTCCCAGGGCATTGGCAATGTTAAAACCTGCCTGCATAAAAGCGGCGGCCATCATTTCACTTTTCGGGGCTGCTTTCATCATCATAATATTGATCGGTGCTGCAATAGACATGGATAACGCGCCACACATAAAGGTCAGTACAAAAGCAATATTCTGATGTTCAGAGAGGAAAAACACTCCGGTCAATGAAATCATCATCAGGAAAATCAACAGAGCACAAGTTTTTTCAGGGCCAAGCTTGTCTGAAACAAGTCCTCCCACGAGATTTCCGACCACCATTCCGGCACCGGCAAGAACCATCACATAAGCCATCTGATCACTTTGCACACCGGAGATACCCGTCATCAAAGGAGTAATATAGCTTAACCAGGTAAACAGCCCTCCAAATCCTATTGCTGTAATTCCCAGCACCAACCATGATTGCTTATTTTTCAGGAATTTCAATTCTTCCAGGAAGTGGGTATTCTGATTGGCTTCCATATTAGGTAACCATAATTTTAGAAATAATAAAGCAAAAAGCCCGATTACCGCTACAATAGCAAAATACCATCTCCAATGGTAGATATGTCCGATATAAGTTACCAAAGGTACCATGGCCAGATTGGCCACTGTAAGCCCTGTAAACATCATGGAAATATAGAATGCCTCCTTCCCTTTTCCTGCCATCTTCGACGCCACCACAGTTCCGACTCCAAAAAATGCTCCATGAGGAAGTCCCGACATAAATCTTATGATCAGCATTGACGTATAATCTGGTGCTACGGCAGAAAGTCCGTTAAATAAAGTGAAAAGCACCATGAAAGCCATCAAAACCTTTTTAGGTGGAAATTTTACAGAATATCCTATCAGAAGAGGAGCCCCTATAACAACTCCCATGGCATAAGCAGAAATTAAGTGTCCTGCCTGCGGAATCGAAATCTGTAACGTTTTTGCCATATCCGGCAACAATCCCATCACGGTAAATTCCGTTGTTCCTATCCCTAAACCGCCAATTGCCAGCGGTATAATTCTTTTATCAATCTTCATGAGTATGTTCTTTTTTCTGAATCATTATTTGAAAGTGCAAAATTCGAAAGAAAGATTGAATTTCACTTCTTTTAAAATGATAAAAATTTGCTCCACATTAACCTTTTTATGTAAATTTAAATCCACAAACAATCAAAACAGAACAAAATGAAAATCCAGAAAGAAGTTATTGAGTTTGAAAAAGGAAAATCATTCAAGCTTTTTTCACCCAGTTTTAAGAACTGTTTTTTCTGGCATTACCATCCTGAGATAGAGTTGGTATATGTAGAAGCCGTAAACGGAATCCGGCATGTCGGAAAAAATATTTCAGGATTTACGGATAGTGATCTGCTGCTGATCGGTGCCAATGTACCTCATCTTAATTTCGATTATGGAATCCAGACAGAGTGTAATCAGCTGGTATTGCAAATGAGGGAAAATTTCCTTCACGATGTTATTCTCCCTGTTCCGGAGTTTGAGAATATTAAAAATCTTTTGGAAAGATCATATCTGGCGCTGTCATTTTCGGGTGAAACCAAAAGAATTGTGGTTGAGAAACTTCAACGGATGCGGGATAAAAGCTCTTTCGAATCACTGATGGAACTGATTGAGATACTGCAAATCCTCGCTGATTCAAGTGAAGTACAGGAACTCAACAAAGAAGATACAAGGATCAAATGGTTTTTGAATGATAAAATAAGAATGGGAACGATCTACGATTATATTCATGAAAATCATGATAAAAAGCCCAATGTAAATGAGATTGCCCAAATTGTGAGCCTGAGCACGCCAGCCTTCTGCCGTTATTTCAAAAAGCAGACGAATATGACGTTTACAGATTTTGTCAATAATTACAGGATCAATCAGGCCAAAGTGTTTTTGCTGAAAGATTATTCTATAACGGAAGTTTGTTTTCAGGTGGGTTTTGAAAGCCTTTCCTATTTCAACAAATTATTCAAGCAGCATACCGGTGAAACGCCTTCGGAGTTTAAAAAGAAACATTTCAAAGCGATTGAAATCAATGGAAGAATTGGGGTGATCACACGGGAATCATCATGCCATAAAGAATTTTAATCCACAAATTACAATTGATTTTTAGATGAAATAATAGGTTTCGGCTAAAGCCGGATGAATTTTTTACATTTTTAAAGCGGGCTAAAGCCCGCTCCTATGATCAATAAAAAAACCACTCATTGTTGAGCGGTTTTATTATTTTTAGTGAATATGTTTTTCTGCATGGTAAGAACTTCTTACAAGAGGAGAACTTTCAACATGCCTGAATCCTAAACTTCTTGCAAAATCTCCGAACTCATCGAATTCTTCAGGCGTGATAAATTTCTTCACCGGAAGGTGTTTTTTAGTCGGCTGAAGATATTGTCCTAAGGTAATAACGTCTACATTGGCGTTTCTGATATCCTCAATCGTCTGGAAAACCTCATCTCTTGTTTCTCCCAAACCAAGCATGACACCTGTTTTGGTTCTTCTTTGTCCTGCTTCTTTTAAGTATCTTAAAACCTCAAGGCTTCTTTCGTATTTAGCCTGGATTCTCACTTCTCTTGTCAGACGTTTTACGGTTTCCATGTTGTGAGAGATTACTTCAGGGGCAACTTCTACCAGTCGGTCAAGGTGTTTTGTAATTCCCTGGAAATCCGGAATCAGTGTTTCCATGGTTGTTCCCGGAGAAATTCTTCTCACAGCATTGACGGTTTCTCCCCACAGGATAGATCCCATATCTTTCAGGTCATCACGGTCTACAGAGGTAAGCACTGCGTGTTTGATCTTCATTAATTTGATCGAACGTGCTACTTTTTCAGGTTCGTCCCAGTTTACATCCAGGGGTTTTCCTGTTTTCACTCCACAAAATCCGCAGCTTCTCGTACAGATATTTCCCAAAATCATGAAAGTGGCTGTACCTTCTCCCCAACATTCTCCCATGTTTGGGCAGCTTCCGCTTTGGCAAATTGTGTTTAATTTATATTTATCAACCAAAGTTCTTAGCTCCCGGTAGTTTTTTCCGGTAGGAAGTTTTACTCGGATCCACTTTGGTTTTTGAACGGTAGTGTCTTGAACTGAATTTTCCATTTCTAAAATTGAAGTTCAAAGTTAAGGATTTTTTAATGGAAACCATCTACCGGAAATATTGATGGAAATAATAATTCAAAATTTCGTTGTAAATTTCGCCCACAAAATTTTATCCATGAAAAAGATACTTTTCGCTTTATCCGTTACTGGAAGTGCATTATGCTTCGCCCAAAAAGAATTTCAACCTGCCGGATCTACCATTATTGAAACTGTAGAAGGTGACCTTGATGGGGATCAAATTCCTGAAAAAGTAATTATTTACAATACAAAAGATGAAAGTGAAGATGAATCCGGTAATATCCGTGAAATCCAGATTCTGAAAAAGGTTAAAGGCAAATGGACGGTGCTTGAAAAATCAAGACATGCGATCCTGGAAAGCAATGCCGGTGGTATGATGGGAGATCCTTACCAGAATACTACTATTGAAAAAGGCATTTTAATGATTACTCAGGCAGGTGGTAGCACATGGAGATGGGGACATACCGACAAATATCGTTTTCAGAACGGACAATTTGAGTTAATCGGGTATTTTTCGGAGTACGGAAAACCTGAAGAATACTCCACAGAAGTAGATTTCAACTTGTCAACAGGACAGCTTAATTTCAAAAAAGAGGTTGCAAATACGGAAGAGTACGGTAAATCTACCCAGGAAACGTACATCAAAAAAGGAATAAAACTCAACTTGCAAAACAGAAGACAGAAGGAACATATAGAGTTTACACTTCCAAAAACGAAGGAAAAGGTTTATCTGTAAATAAAAGCCGGAAGATTTAAGTTTTGGCTAAAGCCAATTTTGAATTTTAATTTTTAGTAAGCGGGCTAAGGCCCGTTTCCATTGAATGGTTGGGTTTAATTATCATCAAATTCATTGTTCTTTAACAACTCGGCAAGGACTTTTTTGGCGCGCATCACGCGTACTTTTGTGTTTGCAACAGAAATCCCCAATTCTTCGGCAATTTCTTTGATACTTTTTTCTTCAAAAAATCTCAGTTTGATAATGTCCTGATAGTTGGCATCGAGAGATTCTATGGTTTTAATGATTTTCTTTTGCTCCTCATCAGAAATCATCAGCTCTTCGGGCGATTTTGCGTATTGATTTTTGACTTCATCAAGGTTTTCAACAGCATCTTCATTATCGCGGTTTTTCTTCCTCCAGAAATCGATTACTGTATTCTGGGCAATGGTCAGAACCCATGTTTTAAACTGAAAATGCGGGTCAAACATGTCAAGCTTTGATAGAACTTTGGAAAAAACATTGACCGTGATTTCGTCTGCATCATTTTCATCCCTTACCTTCTTCATCACAAATGAGAAAACATCCACCCAAAAAATATTAATGAGTTTAGTCTGGGCCTTCTGGTCTTTTTCCTTGGCCTTCTGGATGAGCAGGAATAGCTGTTCGTCGTTCATTAATAACAAATATAGAGCATTTGACTCGAAAAGGCAAATGAAAGCGGGAAGCAAATTATGAAATTTCCATCCTTACAATTTTAGTTTTCTGACCGTTTTCTCTTCCTTCTGAATTTACTATCTTTGCACGGTAAAATTTTAAAGTAAAAATCAATGAATTCCTTTATAGAAGAACTGAAATGGCGTGGTCTATTTGCCGATATGATGCCCGGAACCGATGAACAACTGAACAAAGAGGTAACTACTGCATATATTGGTTTTGATCCAACGGCCGATTCTTTACATATCGGAAGTCTTATTCAGATAAAAATATTGGCGCACTTTCAGCAGCATGGCCACAAACCTATTGCATTGGTAGGAGGAGCTACAGGAATGATTGGTGATCCATCCGGAAAATCGGCGGAGAGAAACCTTCTGGATGAAGAAACACTTTTACATTATGTGGATTGTTTGAAAAACCAGCTTTCAAAATTTTTAGATTTTGCCGGAAATGGTCCTAATAAGGCTGAATTGGTAAACAATTATGACTGGATGAAAAATATCTCTTTCCTTGATTTTGCAAAAAATGTTGGAAAGAACATCACAGTTAACTACATGATGGCCAAAGATTCTGTAAAGAAAAGATTTTCAGGAGAATCCGGTGCGGATGGAATGAGTTTTACAGAGTTTACCTACCAGCTGATCCAGGGATATGATTTCCTTCATTTATATCAGAACAATAACGTAAAGCTTCAGATGGGAGGTTCTGACCAGTGGGGAAATATTACTACCGGTACAGAATTAATCCGAAGAAAAGCACAAGGAGAAGCTTTTGCACTGACGGTTCCTTTGATCACTAAGGCGGATGGCTCCAAGTTTGGAAAATCTGAAAGCGGAGAAAACTACTGGTTAGATAAAAAGAAAACCTCTCCATACAAATTCTACCAGTTCTGGCTGAATGCAACGGATGAGGATGCTGAAAGATTCATCAAATTCTATACTTTCTTAGGAAAAGAGGAAATTGAAGCTTTAATTGAAGAGCATAAAACAGCTCCGCATGAAAGAAAACTTCAGAAGAAGCTTGCAGAGGAAGTAACGGTTTGGGTACACGGAAGAGAAGAATACGAAAAGGCACTTAAAGCTTCTGAAATTCTTTTCGGGCGATCTACTGCTGAAGATCTTGTAAGCCTTGATGAAGAAACTTTCCTTGAAGTGTTTGACGGCGTTCCACAAAAAGAAGTGGCGAAAGCTGATGTATTGGGAATCAGTATTGTTGATCTTCTTTCTGAAAAATCAGGATTCTTAAAATCGAAGAGTGAGGCACAGAGAGAAATCAAAGGCAATTCAATTTCTGTGAACAAACAAAAGATAAACGACACATTTACAGCAAACGAAACAGATCTTATTGACGGTAAGTTCTTATTGCTTCAGAAAGGTAAAAAAAGTTACTTTATTATTAAAGTTCAATAACTTTAAACAAAAATATTATTTCATAAAAGAGGCTGTCTTTTGAGACAGCCTCTTTTTTTATTCCGTTAAAAAAGTAGTGAAAAACTTCAGTACTTTCCTGAGAAATTGTCATTTTTAGCCCTGACATCAATTTTCATTATTGCAAGTTCTGAAAAGTTTTATTGAAAATATTATTTGTTTACCTTGATTGCCGTATTTAAAATTTATAAGTAAGTCCTGCTTTGCCACCGGAAGCTATTGTTCCACCTCCCAACTCTACATGAAAAGCAAGATTGTTGGTAAAAAAGTATCTTCCGCCTACCTGTCCGGCAAAACCTACGCCTGAAGATTTTCCGTCAAAATCATCGTAGTCTGATCCGTTGTATTTATAGGAAAAAGAGTTATATGCCAGTGTTGCACCTGCATATACGTCCCATTTGTTGGGAATCTTAAGTAATGTATTAAAGTGATAATTTCCATTGATCCCGGCTCCGAACCAGCTGCCTTTAATATCACCTGTATATTTCTTAGTAGTATAACTGGCCTGAATACCTACAGAAATATCATTGTGCACTGCATAATCTACTCCTACTGAAACAGGTATCCCCCAATCGTTGGCCACCCCAATATCCACATTGACCTGTGCTTCCCCTTTCTGGATTCTCTGTGCATACATACTACTAAAAATGAATACCATTCCCAGTATAAAAATTCTTTTTTCCATGTAATAATTACGTTTTCTATTATGGTTTCTGCCTCCAAAACTATCATAGATTTTTTGGCATCGCAATCATCAAAAAAAAGTATTTTTTTCTACCTGCTTTTGGGTAGTTTATTCACCGGATTTTTAAAAATCAATCTGTAAATATTCTCTTATTGTGCCTGTTCCCGGAAACGGTTGGCTCTTTTGAAGGTTCCCAGGTCATTGAAACGCACTCCATATTTCTTCAGCACTTCATGTGACCTTTTCCGGCCGATATGACGTACATAAAAGGTTTCATTCACTACAAAATGATGAATACTATGCGTCCACCCGAAAAAGAAACAAAACAGCTGCATAGGAAAAGTCCACCAAACATTCAATACCTGGGTCTGCTCGATGACATTACCTTCTTCAACATCTCCAAAATAATGCATATTGGAAGTGATAAAATGCAAACAAAACTGTCTCAACAGGTTAGGCAATAGAATGGTGTAAATTATTATATTCAGAGAACTGAGCAGACCATTAATGTAGTATGGTAAACTAACATCTGTCCCCAGCTGAACGTTGATCAGCTTTACTAATAAGTCTGCAAAAAACAGATATAATACAATATGGGCAAAAATGGTCACAGGTATTATACTTAAAAAAGTAATTCTTTTTAAAGCAGCTGAAGTTTCCTCTTTAAGATTGCCGCTTGCCACTTCCCTGTCCATATCCTTATGCATGTGATGGAGGCGAAGCAGACCTCCAAATACAATGTCAGGGGTCATCAGCAATCGCTTAACGGACCATCGTTCTCCATTGGTTACACTCCGCTCTTCCACATCATGCAATGTTCCTGAGAATTTATGGTGATGATAATGCAATGTACGCCTGATCCAGGGGTTAACAGTTAACGGACGTAAAATCCATACTGTAAAAAGCATACAATGATGCACCGCTTTCTGTTTTCTGAAATAAAGCCAATGAATAAGATCGTGCTCTATTTCATGAAGGATCCCCATAAAAAAAGCATTAATGATAATCATAAGCCATGTTGGAACAACAGCTTGGGACCAACTGACTGAAGTACTAATAATCGCTGCGATTGAGACTAAAAAAATACCCAATCCAATACTATCCTGCTTTTTCAACAAAGGATATCTTTCTTTGAGTTGCTGATAGGACTGATTAATCTCCTTCCTGATCAGGCTGGTTTTTTCCTGATGTTTCACTACACTGTGATTTTAAATACGAAATTAATAATTTCAAAAATATAAATCTATATAAATGAAAATTATTACAACAAACACATCAAAATATTAATATTATTTTCATCTGTATCACATCAGGACTGATGATCAAGTAAGGATTTTTAATTTAATGCTCTCATAGCACGGCTGGTCATTCCGCCCATTTTTCCCTGTCATTTCTACCCAGTTTTAGGTATTTTTCATCCTTATTATTTTAAGTATATTCACATTTACTAAAAAACTAAACTTTTCATACTGAAATTAAGATCCATGAAACGGTTGCTGTGCATTTTATATATTCTGTTGCACCCTTTATTACAGGGACAAGGATTGTTTCCCCTGAATGAGAAAAAATATATAGACAGTCTGCGATCTTCCGCCAACAATAAGGTAAACAATATTTCCCAGGCCCATACGTACTTCCTGTTATCCGCCTATTATAAAAATACCGATACAATTCTCAGCAGAAATTATCTGGAAAACGGAAAGAAAAGTGGCGGAAACGGCCCATTTGTAGCTGCTCTTTACTATTATTATGAGGGGCAATATTATCAGGATGTCAACAAAGAAAAAGCAGCAGAATCCTTTGATAAAGCTATTAAATCTTTATCTCTTTTAAAAAGCAAAAAAGCCGCCCTGTATACTTCCATGAGTTGGTATAACTACGGTATCGTACAAAAAAATAAGGAAGGCTATCCTTTCCTGATCAAAACCATGCTTGAAAAAAGCATTCCTACTGCAGAAAAATACGGAGATACTAAAGTTCTCGGCTTTTTGTACACTCAACTTGCCCTGATGCTTACCTACAATGCCGAATTCGAAAAAGCAAAAAGTTATAATGAAAAAGCGGTTCAGATTCTTGAGAAAAATGCCCCTCACTCCACCGAGCTGTTCTATGCGTACCTCAATACCAGCAGCAATTATTGCTATCAGGCAAAATGCAGTTCGGGAAAACAGTTTCTGAATAAAGCTGGAGAAATGGTTCGTCCTTATCGCGAATCATCTTCAAATACTTTGTACTATTATAACAAAGCCCTGTACTTTATAGGTCTGCAGGAGCATACAGAAGCATTAGAAATGATAGAAAAAGGATTGTCATATGCTAAAAAATACAATCAGAAACTACAGATGCAGATGTTTTACTTCCATAAATATGACATTTTTAAAAAATTAAAGAGATATAAGGAAGCCAAAAATCTATTGGAAGAAATCCTGGCAGAAAAAACGCTCGCCCAGGATCTTAATAACAGAAAAACAATATACAGCCATCTGTCAGGGATCAATGAAATTATGGGAAATCCCGGCCAGGCCTTAGTGTGGGAAAAGAAATATTCAAAGTTAAATGACAGTTTGAATGCAGAAAACGTAAAACTTGAAATCAATAAACTGGAAACTAAATTTAGTGCTCTGGAAAAGGAGAAAAAAATAGCATTCCTGAATGCTGAAAAGAACCAAAAGCAAATGGAGGTCAACAAAAAAGACTCCTATTTATGGGTGCTAAGTCTCATTTTGTTATTCTTTTTAAGTCTTTTAATATTCCTGTTCATTTTGTATAAGAAGAACAAAAAGCTGTCTGAACAAAAAGAAATAAATCTTCAGCAAAAAATAGAAGACATTAAGCAAAAAGAACAATTAGCCCTTACCAAGGCAATTCTGGACGGGGAAGAAAGAGAACGGGAACGCATTGCAAAAGATCTGCATGACGGTCTTGGGGGAATGCTGGCAGGAGTTAAAATCAACCTTTCAACCTGGTCATCCAATCATTTAAATCCGGAGCATGATAAAGATTTTTATAAAATCCTGAATCAATTGGATAATTCTGTAACGGAGCTCAGGCATGTAGCAAGAAACCTGATGCCGGAATCGCTCCTGAAATTCGGATTGGAGACCGCATTGGGTGATCTCTGTGAGTTTTATGCACGTAAAGACCTCGATATTTACTTTCAGCCTATGGATATTGAAAAAAAGCTTCCTTTAAGTATCCAGCTTAATATTTACAGGATTGTACAGGAACTTCTGGCCAATGCGGTAAAACACGCTCAGGCCAGCAGTATTTTGCTGCAATGCTCTCAATCCCGTGAAAGTTTCCTCATCACCATTGAAGATAACGGAAAAGGATTTAATAAAGATATTGAAAAGACTACAAAAAGTCTGGGCCTTAGAAATCTTAATAACCGGGTGAATTATCTGAAAGGGAAAATGGAAGTCAACTCCGATCCTCAAGGAACAACCATTAATATAGAACTTAATATAGATGGAGAATGAAAAAATAAATATTGTCATTGTAGATGACCACCCCATTGTGATTGAAGGATTGAAAATGATGCTGGGCAGCCAATCTTTTTTAATATTGCTGAAACGTTTACATCGGGCTCAGAAATCATCAGTTTTGTGAAAAATCATAAAGTGGACATCATCCTTTTAGATATTGCCTTACCTGACGGCAATGGTACTGAGCTTTGCAGAGAAATTAAAAAAATATCACCGGAAATCTCAGTGATTATGTTTAGCAACCGCTCTGAGAGAAGCATCATTATGCAATCTATACAAAATGGAGCCAGCGGTTATTTGCTGAAAAATACCTCGATAGATGAACTGGTCATATGCATTAAAGGAGCTCTTTCAGGAAATATTGTATTCTGTAACGAAACCAAGCATATTATCAGCCGGCCACCGTCACAAAATGACTTGCCCATTCCCAGACTCACCAAAAGGGAAAAACAGATCCTGCAAATGGTAGCGCAGGGAAAGACGAGTAATGTCATCGCGGAAGAATTATTTTTAAGTCCGCTTACCGTAGATACTCACCGCAAAAATCTGCTCCAGAAGTTCCAGGCCAAAAACTCAACAGAACTGATCAATCGTGCTATACAACAACGTATGATAGAGGAATAAAAAAACCGCTTATCAGCGGTTTTTATTTTATATACATAGTAAGATTAAGGTTCCAGGAAGCTATAGTCAATTGAAGCAACCAATTCTCCTTGTCCTTTTTTCTTAACTGTTCTCACAACTTCTCCATCAATATAAAGGTTGATAATCAATTCTGAATCCGCAGCCGGTAATTTCGCATTAGCATCCAGATTGAGCTGGGCCTGACTTGAGTTTACAAAGAATTCTCCACTAGACCATGGTGAATTTAAAGGTGTTGTAGGAGTATTAAACATCATACTTTGTGTAGTACCGACTTGTGTGGCGATACCGATAATCTCTCCGCCAGCAGATGTTTTCACTTCAAACTGAACCAAATGGTCTTTATACCCGTCGTCATCGTCATCTTTTTTACAAGAACTGACCACGTTAAATACAGAAAATAATAAAACGAATAAAAGAGAAAGTCTGAGTAAACTTTTTGAATTGTAAAATTGCTTCATTTCTTCAAATAGATTTTTTAATGTTCCAAATATAAGTTTTTTATTAATATAAAAATATTTTTTTTGTAAAATTTTCATTAGAAATTTACAAAAAATATGAAATTAATAAAATTACGAATCAAGACATAAAACCCAATAAAACAGTACATTCAAATAATCATTACATAGACAACACAGGATCATTTGAATTCCATATATGAATAATAAAACTTAAGATTTACAAAATAATTTATTAAGTATATTTGCTGTATGAATTTAGACTATCTAGTAAGAGAACCCGAAAATATTACCCCGAACACTCCTATTCTTTTTATGCTTCATGGCTATGGAAGTAATGAGCAGGACCTTTTCAGTTTCAGAGAAACGCTTCCTGCAGACTGGATTATCATCAGCTTCAGGGCACCAAGAAATACTCAGTTTGAAGGATATTCATGGTATGATATCAATTTTAATGATCCTGAAAGCTTTATTGATTTACCGCAGGCAAAGGAATCTCTGAGTGCAGTATTGGAAAACATCTTAAAAATCATCAATCATTATGGCCTTACCGAAAGCAGAGCTCATTTATGCGGTTTCAGCCAGGGTGGAATATTATGTTATGCTTTAGCTTTACAATATCCTGACCTGTTTAATTATGTGGCTTGTATGAGTGCCTATCCGGAAGAAAAGATTCTTGATCATATTGTGAAGGATAAAAAGAAACTGGAAAAGCTTCGCTTTTTTATCTCCCATGGTACGGATGATGCTGTAATCCCATTGGAATGGGGGCGAAAAGCTGCTGATTTGTTATATGACCTGAGCTGTTATTTCACTTTCAGAGAATATATGAGTGGTCATGGGGTTAATCAGAAAAATTATATGGATTTAATGGAGTTTTTCTCCAAATAACCAAAGATCCTCCATTCAAAAAAACTCAACAAAACATAGCACTTCATTGAAGTTCATACAAACATTCCTGTATTTGGAATGGTTTTTTATTATGATAAAGATAATTTTAGTAAATTCAGTAAATGAAACCAAAGCTTCTTTTGATGAGTTTATTTTTCAGCATTTTCATGTATGCTCAAAACTCATTTGAACTCATTAATGCCAAGAAAGCGGTTATTCCATTTAAATTTATCAACAATCTTATCTTTATTCCCGTCACCGTCAATGGAGCCGAACTTACTTTGCTACTTGATACAGGAGTTGCAGAAACGATTCTCTTCAGTCTGGAAAATAAAGAAATTAACCTAAAAAATGTTGAAAAAATAAAATTTTCGGGTCTTGGAGGAAGTTTAAGTATGGATGGTCTGAAATCTGACCGGAATGTAGTTCGTATCGGAGATGCTATCATCAATACGTCCATGTCGCTCTACATCATTATGAATGAAGAGTTTAATATTTCAGCCCACATAGGAATCCCGGTCAACGGAGTCATCGGTTATCATTTTTTTAAAGATCATCCGGTTGTCATCGATTATATGGCAAAGAAAATAACCGTATATGAAAGCATAGATCTTCTCCAAAAAAAAATCAGAAGGTTTGAAGAATTTCCGATTACTATTGAAAAAAATAAGCCCTATCTCCACGCCGATGTAGAAATGACGAAAGAGAAAAAAGACTCAAAACTACTGATTGATCTCGGGAATAGTGATGCCATATGGCTTTTCCCGGCTCTTATTAAAGATTTCGTGTACAACAGACCCAATATTGAGGATTTTCTGGGACGCGGGTTCAATGGTGACATCTATGGCAAAAGGAGCAGGATTCACAATTTTTATCTGGGAAGTTTTGTATTTGAAAAACCCCTTACCGCAATGCCTGACGAATTTTCTATTCAACATGTGAATTTAGTAGAAGACAGAAAAGGTTCCATTGGCGGGGAAATCATGCGCCGGTTTACTGTTATTTTTGATTATGCCAACAAAAAGTTATATTTGAAAAAAAACAGGAATTTTACCGACCCCTTCCATTTTAATATGAGCGGATTGGATTTCAAGCAGGATGGTTTAGAGTGGCAACCGGACAAGATCAGTGTGGAAACCCAGAATGCAGATGGTGGCAATATCATACACAGGGATGCTATTCAGTATAAGTTTTCCTTAAAGCCCATCTTTTCTATTGCCGGAGTACGGAAAGACTCACCTGCCTATGAGGCAGGTTTAAAAGGGATGATCGTATTATCAGCATTAACGGGAGTAAGACCTCTGAGATGACTTTGGAAAGAATGATTGAACTTATGAAATCCGAGGAAGGGCGAAGTATCAACATGGAAATCCAGCGAAAAAACGAAATACTGACCATCAGGTTTACGTTGGAAGATCCGATTCCTTATCAAGAATAGAATATGAAAACAGAAGAAACAACGTTAGATAAAATAAGAACACGGCCCAGGTTTAAGATGTTTACTCATCTGACAAAAGAAGAGTATGCTGAAAATCTAAAAAAATATCTGGCAGAACATCAAGATGAATTCTCGGGAAATATCAATAAGGAGGTGGCAACAATCAGTGTTGAAACGCCGTATGATAACTATTGGAAACCGCGTCTCTCATTACGGGTAGAGATCGAGGACGAACAAACGGTGATCCGCGGAGTATTTGGTCCCAGTTCAGCGGTGTGGACTTTTTTTATGTTCCTGTATTTTTCTTTTTCTATTTTCTGGATGACATTTTTTACCATGTATTACGTGGAAAAACAAATAAAAAGCGCCGAGTACCCCTGGGCACTGAGCGCTTCTTTTGTCATGTTATTTTTTATTCTTCTTACTTATGCTGCTGCAAGATTTGGACAACATAAAGGGAAAGATGAGATGCTTAAACTCAGAAAATTTGCTGAAGAATCTACTTTACAGTTTGAAAAGAAAATTACCTAGACAAAGAATCTCCACTTTTATTTTGAACAGCCGGAGCCATTGCTCTTGCTGTTTTAATAGAGTCAGCTACTTTTTCCCTGTTTGCCTGTTCTTTCAACATCTTAGGAACATCCGGTTCTAATAATTTAGTGAGTTCTTCCACTGAAATATTATTGGCATTAGGGTCATCCAAAAGCTTTCTCCAAGGTTTTCTCCCTCCCCATTTGTAATCCCCGAACACCATCACAGCTGTTCCTTTTGCCTTTGTCGTAGCTCCTCCGGGATTAAGGATCCAGGTATCAGCATAGGAATATAGCCACTGGGCATCTTTTCTCAGTAATCTTAAACAAGAATGTGAGGCCGGATATCCCGGAAGCGTATATTCGTGCCATCCGATTCCTCCGATATTGTGAATATTAAAATTATAAGGTAATTTCCATTCTGTGCTTACCGTAGAAATAGACAACTTCTTTTTCCAGTTGGCGAAAGTAAGTCCTCTGGTCGTTTGAGCTGTTTTTTTACCCATACTTGTAGGACCCCATTTTACAAGACTTCCGTTGGAATATACGGCAAAAGCTTGTATAGGATATGAAAAGATGACGAATTTCTTCACACCGCTCAGTACATCCAGCTGCATCGGAAATGGTGAGTAGGCCATCAAAGTTGTATCTATTTTAGCCGGAACAACCAAAGTATCGGCATTCCATTTACTCTTGGAGTCCAGCCTGTTTAAAGCGAGAATAGCAGTACGTTCTTCAACGCTGTACTTTTTGCTGAAAGCAGAATATACAGAATCTCTTACCTTCTTGTCTTTAGGAATGACAAAGGCATTATAGAAACCATTCTCCTGCATTACCGGCGGAACGGATTCTTTTTTTACTGCAGGTACTGAATCTTTTTTTACAGAATCTTTTTCTATTTCGGATACATCAGATCCGGAAACCGTCTCTTTGAATGTATCACTTACCTTTTCTATTTCTTTTTTACATGAAATAAGAAACAGGGTACAAAAGCAGGCAAATAAAATTGTTTTTTTCACAGATATGTTCTTCATAAATAGATCAGGTCATTTAGTTTGGCTACCCAGTACAAATATCAGACCTAAATTTGAATCACAAAAGAGATTATTAAAAATACCGTAAAAAAACGGTAAGAAAAAACAGCGTTTTATAGTAATTTATTCGTTTTAGCGTATCCTAACGCTTCCGCAATATTATTAACTCCAATTTTTTCGAATAGTTTTTTCCGGTGAAATTTCACTGTATCTGCAGTAATAAAAAGTTTCCCGGAAATTTCATTAATTGTCATTCCACTCGCATACAGGCGTAAGATCTCATACTCTCTTGACGACAACCTGATTTTCTCACTTTTCACCCATATATCTTCGGTGAGATCGTACTTCCAGATTACATCAGTTCCCTCTTTACTCAAAACAACGTTTCCTGAAGAGCTACTGTTAGAAAGAGAGACTACACATAATGCCTTCCAGACCTGTCCTTCTTCGGTAAGAAACATGGGGGTAAGCTTATGGTTAACCAGAACAAGGTTTTTTCCACTGTTGATAAGATAAAAATCGTAAGAAATAGAATATAATTTTCGTTCATCAACAGGGATTGTTTCATAAAATTCAAATCCTGCTTTATTGATTTTGATCAGCATTTCCACATCTTCGGGTTTCACATTCTGAAAATAGAAAGCATATCCCAATTCCTTTACTTCTTCTGAAGTTTTCCCGCATAGGAAAAGCGGATTTTCAGATACATATTCAAATCCCCTGGTTTGGTAGTTAATGACATATAAACTCTGATATGTAGTCCGGGCAAGAGCTTTTATTCCCTCCAGATAATCTGTGGACTGACTATAATCAATTTCGGCATTCTTGCTTACTTCATTTTTATCGTTAAAAAACCGGTCAATCTCTTTCATATTCTTTAGTATCATCAAGGCACTACCCCAAAGAGTAGTTTTAAGATCCGTAGTACAAATCTACACAAAAGTGTAGTATTTTTCAAAATGAAGACTTTTACATTTGCAAAGTGCTTTCATGATTGTACTTTCTTTGAAAACACGGAGAAAACTGCTCAATGAGAACTCTGATGCTTTTTAAAAAAAATATTACTCAGAACAGCAGTGCTTTACAATATAATCATAACCATGACATAAAGAAGCTGCACCAACAATTCGGTCTGCCAAAGTTGATTCGTCAATTAAAGTTTTTATCGTAAAATAAACTCAGACAATGATACCTTATCCATACAAAATACTAAGTGATTCCGACCGAATTTACAGCAGCTCAAAAGGATCAGCCTTTTAAATAATACACATTTGTGTTACTAAAAGTCACTGATCTGCACCGTATCACAAAACATTATTTACTGTCTTATGGCAGTAATTTTTTTTATCAGAAGATCTGACCGTCGTCACATGGAGTCACGTTTTTTTTGGTTGTTACCCATTTATCTCTCAGCTGAGTGGTCGGAATTTCAAAATACTTGTATAAAAAGAAAGATAGTATAAAACACAGGATAAGATATACTGCAAACAAAACATAAGAAGAAGAAATGAAATAATGAAATATATGCTTATGAACAAACATCCGGCCTATAATCCATGTCTGGATAAATGTCAGATTGACAAGGTACATCGAATATGAGATAAGGCTAATACAGGTTACCGGTTTGGAAATGACAGATGGTCCGTCTTTATAAGTGCTCAGTAAGGGCAAAAGCAAGAGCGTTCCGACAGACATCACGCTAAAAGAAAATACAGAAAAAAGAGGTCCCCTGCGTGAGAAAGCAATTCTATAAAAGACAATTGACTGATCAGGATCAGGACCAGGCCTACATAAAACAGTTTCTTCTTATAGCTATTCCATATTTTTGAATAATAATATTTTATATACGCTCCCAAAACGCCATACATCAGGCTATCCAGTCTTGTGACAACCTGTTTTCTGAAGTTCAGATCCCAGAAATTGAGATCATGGGGAATATCTGATACCGAATAACGGTATAGTCTGAACAAAGTCGTAAAAAGAATAATGAAAATGATAACCAGAAGTACTGATGACCGTACATCCCGTTTCATTAGGCTGATCAAAACATATAGAAAAATAGGAATTAATAAATAAAACCATTCTTCAATACTCAAGCTCCATGCTTCAGCAAAGAATTCAGGATGGGGAAAGGCAAAGTTCTGAATGAAGAGAAAGTATCTGAATTCATGAGTGATGGAAAACCCGGGAGTAAACAGGATATCCAAAATAAGTAAAATAACCAGAACCAAAAAGTAAGCGGGCAACGTTCGGCACCACCTTCTGATCCAGAAATTCAGCAATGCTTTTTTGTCAAAGGATTTGCGGTTTAAAATCTTTATTAATATCCCTCCGATCAAAAAACCGCTTAAAACAAAAAAAAGCGTGACCCCATCCAGCATAAAATTCAGTAAAAAATCAGCATAAGGAAGATAATGTAAACCATGAGATATCACGACGAAGCCTATTGCAAAAAAACGCAGTACGTCCAGTCCAAAAATTCTTTCTGAATCTATTTTTATCGTAAATGCACGGAAAATAAGCTCTTTTATTCTGTTGGTAAACATCCTGAAAATTCTCTAGCTGCTGTTCTAAACCGCAAAACTAAATTAAAAAAATCACTTATTTCTCTATAATATAAAGAAAATATCAACCAAACACAGCAATTTATATTTAATAATTTGTTAAAGAATTGATGCATAGATTATCTATTATTTTGACAAAATATCATTTTCATGTTATGTCAACAGATTTTTTCCGGGCAGGAAATACATACGGGACGTCCTATTTTGTACAGCCACCTTCAGGAAAAGGATACTTTACCCTTTGAATTCATTATGTAAATAATCAACTGACCTACTAATATCCGCAATCATTTACCAACCAACCAACCAACCAACCAACCAACCAACCAACCAACCAACCTAACAGGTTATTGAAACCTGTTAGGTTTACTTTATCATATGAGATCTCTTCCATCATAACATTCAATGCCAAGCAATAAGTTTAATATCGGTTTTTTTCTACCTCAGATGCAGAAAATTCTATCAGCCGGGATTCTATAGCTCACAATTGAAGTAAAAAATTGTCACTTGAATACAGTGGTAAATCTGTAATAATAAAATATCCAAACCAGTATCCAGGGAATATTCAAGATTAAAAAGAGTACAGTTTCCTGCCCGTTGATCTTTCCGTTGGTTATCGCAAAAAAAGAATAAAGGATCACTACTGCCGGTAATAAAAACCAGCACAAACCTGACATTATTCCTTTTTGAAACTGTTTTAAAAGTGACAAAAGACTGCTCAATGAAACCGAACTCAGAAATGTTATCCAAAAAACTACAAAAACATAAGCCAATCCACTCATATCGCAATTTCTTGGACGTTCTTTTACCCCTTGGAGTACATATAAAAAGATGATCAGAAAAATAACAGAAATAAGTAGGGAAATGCCCCAAGTCTTAAGAATATAAAGCAGAATAAATTTTCCTCTCGACATTGATTTTGTTTTAACGACTAAAATATCAATAAATCGTATATATACCAGTTTTGCACCATAAAAAAAGTCTCCTATTTCTAGAAGACTTTTTGCGATCCGGACGGGACTCGAACCCGCGACCTCCGCCGTGACAGGGCGGCATTCTAACCAGCTGAACTACCGGATCAATTTTTTTAAAAGAAATTGAGAAAACTTCTGCGATCCGGACGGGACTCGAACCCGCGACCTCCGCCGTGACAGGGCGGCATTCTAACCAGCTGAACTACCGGATCAATTTTTTTAAAAGAAATTGAGAAAACTTCTGCGATCCGGACGGGACTCGAACCCGCGACCTCCGCCGTGACAGGGCGGCATTCTAACCAGCTGAACTACCGGATCAATTTTTTTAAAAAGAAATTGAAAAAACTTTTTGCGATCCGGACGGGACTCGAACCCGCGACCTCCGCCGTGACAGGGCGGCATTCTAACCAGCTGAACTACCGGATCAATTTTTTTAAAAGTAATTGAAAAAACTTTTTGCGATCCGGACGGGACTCGAACCCGCGACCTCCGCCGTGACAGGGCGGCATTCTAACCAGCTGAACTACCGGATCAATTTTTTTAAAAGTAATTGAAAAAACTTTTTGCGATCCGGACGGGACTCGAACCCGCGACCTCCGCCGTGACAGGGCGGCATTCTAACCAGCTGAACTACCGGATCATTTTTTTAAAGAACGTCGTTTCTTTTTCGTGGTTGCAAAATTACATCTTTTTTTGTTATCTGCAAATTATTTTTGAAAAAATGCCTCCCAATACTGGAAGGCATTCATTATCAAACTTATTTTTTTTATAAGTGAGCGCTTAATTTTTCAGCGATTACCTCTTTTGGAGCTACACCTACTAATTTGTCTACTACTTCTCCATTCTTAAAAATAAGAACTGTAGGAATATTTCTGATGCCATACTGCATTGAAATCTCCTGGTTGTTGTCTACATCTACCTTTCCAACTACTGCTTTTCCTTCAAAATCTGAAGCAACTTCTTCGATGATTGGTCCTAATGTTCTACATGGTCCGCACCATACTGCCCAGAAGTCTACTAATACCGGTTTATCAGATTTTAATACCGTATCCTGGAATGAGCTGTCTGTAATTTCTAAAGCCATTTTGTTTCTTTTATTTTAATTAATATTATTTTCTTGTTTACTCTTATTGAGCAGTCAAAATTACGATTTTTACATCATAAGACTATCTATGCTCAACATTAGTTTTTTCTATAGCAAAGTCCTTTGAGATTTCTTTCAGGGCATCCACCAGGGCATCAATATCTGATTTTGCCGTCATGTGGCTGAAAGATATACGTAAAGGGGTACAATGATCCATTTCATCTTCACTGAGTACCATCATCATCACCATAGAAGGTTTTGAGGCTCCGGAAGAACATGCACTTCCCTGGGAAATCGCAATTCCTTTCATATCAAGCTGAAGGCCGATCAATGGGTTTTTATAGGGTAATAATGCACTTAATACCGTATAAAGACTGTTTTCTTTCTCAGCACTGCGTCCGTTGAATTTTATCCCTTCTATTTCAGCAGAAAGCCTTTCAATAGCATAATCTTTGATTGACTGCATATGATTGGTATAGTCTTCCATATGATTCAGGGAAAGTTCTAATGCTTTTCCAAGTCCTACAATTCCTGCTACATTTTCCGTACCTGCTCTCAGGCTTCTTTCCTGAGGACCTCCTGTAATGATACCTTTTAAACCTGTTGCCTTTCTGATGAAAGCAAAGCCGGCTCCTTTGGGACCGTGGAATTTATGGGCACTGCAGGAAGCAAAATCAACCGGAATATCGGAAAGATCAAGGTTCATATGGGCCATAGTCTGTACGGTATCCGAATGGAAAAGCGCGTTATTCTCTTTGCAAAGCTCAGCAACCTTTTTTAAATTGATGATGTTTCCGATTTCATTGTTGGCATGCATTAAGCTTACCAAAGTTTTTTTATCTGAAGATTTTAATAATTCTTCCAGTTTATTAAGATCAATATCTCCTTTTTCATTAGGACGGATGTAGTTTACCTCCACTCCTTTTCTGCTTTTCATATCCAAAATACTCTCAGAGACACATTTATGTTCGAGAGGAGAACTGATGATTCTCTCAACCCCAAGGTGTTCTACCGAAGATTTGATGATCATGTTATTGGATTCTGTTCCGCAGGAAGTGAAAATGATCTCAGCAGGAGTTACATGAAGATAGTCTGCAACCTGTCTTCTTACATTTTCAATAAGGATTTTTGCTTCCTGGCCAAAGCTGTGAGTTGAAGACGGGTTTCCGAAATTCATCTTCATCGTACCTACCATTGCATCTATAACTTCATCTGCAAGCGGAGTGGTTGCGGCATTATCTAAATATATTTTATCCATTATTATTTTGAATATTTTAATTCTACTGAGGTAAACTGAAAATCTGCAGGGACTGCAAACATAAACCAGGGATTAGAAATCATCTGAATCTCCATTCCACCGGATGGCGGGCCGGCAGGAACTTCTACGTACAGGACATTATTTTTCACCGATATACTTTTGATCTGCGAAATCTTGTGGCTTCCTGATCTGAAGCTTCCCAAATTATAGACAATAACTTTCTTGTTTTTTGGGAATTCCGGAGAATGAGAAGATTCTTTTCCTTCTTCCACCAATTGAAAGCCTGCCTTCATGACATTACGAAAATCAGTCTCGTCTTTAATGATTCTAAAACCAGGCTGCTTTGTTCCACCTTGTGACTCAGAGGCAAGGAGTTCTGCGTTATTTTGCATGCTTGATGACTTTTGAGAGGGTACATTTGTACAGCTCATTATGATTGCAGAGAATACGATTAACAGCCTTTTCATTTTTTACACTTTTATCATCCAAAATTAATGAAAAAATTGGTAATGTCCCTCATTTGCCCACTTCAACATTGGCCGATCGCCAGAAGTATCACCGAATGCAATAATTTTATCGTACTTAGAATCGTTAATTTCCTCCTTTATTCTGACCAGTTTTTCTTTTCCGTTGCAGTTTTTGCCAATAAAATTCCCGGTGAAAACACCGTTTTTAAACTCTGCCCGTGTAGAAACAAGCTGCATTTTCAATTCTTCTGCAAATGGCTTTACCCAAATATCCAGTGAAGCTGTCACCAATAAACTTTGTGTATTATTCCTATCGATATTTTTTATAAAGTCTAATGCATTCTCCCTTACAATTTTAGGATAATGATGTTCAAAAAACTGTTTAGATTTTAATTCAATTTTTTCCTGGGTTTGTCCTTTGAGAATGGAACCTATGAAACTTTTTTTTACTTTTTCAGTTTCCGCCAGTTTCAGTTTCAATAAAATAAAGAGCGGAACGTGCTTTAAAAACTGTATTCTATATCTTGTAGAATCGTAAAACTTAAGATACATAAACATAGTATCTTTATAAGTCAGGGTTCCGTCAAAATCAAAACAATACAATTTTTTCATTTTTTAAAGCTTTAATTTTTTAAATATAAATTCAGGGATATTCCTGATAATCATCATGATAATACTCCAAACCGGCAAAACATATGCCACATTCTTCTGCTTTTTGAAAGCGTTATAAATACTGGCAGCAGCTTGCTTTGGGGTAGCTGTTAATTTAGGATTTAACGGTAAACCTTCTGTCATTTTGGTAGCCATAAATCCGGGTTTTATGGTAAGGACATGTACTTTTTTATCAAACAGGTAGTTCCTTAGACCACTCAGATACGCTGTAAAGGCAGCTTTAGCACTTCCATAGATAAAATTACTCTGCCTTCCTCTGTCTCCTGCTACTGAAGAAAGCCCGATAATCGTCCCCGACCTTCTGCTCTCAAACTTCTGGGCAAAATAATTCATAACCGGAACCAGCTTTGAGTAATTAATATCAATGATACGCTGTGTGTTTCTGTTATCATACAGGCCTTCCTCCGTTCCTTCGCCCAAATATCCTACGGCACAAAATAATACATTTGAATTGACATAATCAAATCTGTTGTAATCAATTTCTTTTGTCAGATCCAGTTCAATCACTTCAGACTGCTGCAGAAACTTGACGTCAATATGTCTTGCAAACCTTTCTGTAGTTTCTTTATTTGAGGTAAAAAGATAGATTTTTTCAAATTTTTCTCCTTCCTGAAGTGCTTTTTCCACAAAAGCCTGTGCCACTTCAGATGTACTTCCCAGGACTATCATTATGAGTTGTTGTTTATGATTCTTTTGTGCTGTAAAGACACAAATTTAGGACTTTGAATATTTTTCAGGTAATTGGTCAGAGACGATCTGCTCATACTGTCTTTGGTAAGATAAATTCTCCCTCCAAATTCCTGGACGATACTGTCCAGCTGATCTACCAGTTTTTTTAGTTTTGAATTTACCTTAAAATCAAGTGCCAGCGTGTATCCTTCTACAGGAAATGAATTGTAAGCCTGCGGATTATTTTTTCCAAAGAGTTTCAACACCGCCAGAAAGGATCCGTTTCCACTCTTGGCAATGGTTTCCAGGATTCTTTTCATCCCTTCTTTCCCTGCTTCTTTGGGAATCACCATCTGATATTGTATAAAACCTGATTTTCCGTAGATTTTATTCCACTCGTTAATAGCATCCAACGGATAGAAGAACGTTTCATAATCGATAAAATTCTTCACTTCCTTTTTAGTCTGTTTTTTATAATACAACCAGTTGAAAATTTTCACCGTCAATGCATTCAATACGAATCCGGGAAAATAAAAAGGAACTGTAGGCTGCAACTTTTTCTTTAATCGTAAAGGGGTTTTTCCAAGGTGTTGAGGAAGCTCGTGCTGAAAAGCGTGTTCACCTCTCATCAGAATACTTCTCCCGATATTTTGTCCTTTCTGAAGGCAATCGATCCAGGCTACCGTATACGTCCAGCTTTCGCTTTCATCAAACAATCTGAAAATCTCATCCAGATTATCAGCTTTGATACTTTCCTGACGAATGTAGGCAGATTCAATATTTTTAAGTTTAAATTTTGCAGTAAGGATAATTCCTGTAAGTCCCATTCCGCCAATCGTAGCCCAGAACTTTTCTGAATTTTCTTCTCTTGAACAGGTCATGATTTCTCCGTTCTCTGTCATCAGCTTAAATTCGATCAGATATTCTGAAAAACATCCTTCTGCATGGTGATTTTTTCCATGAACATCAGAAGCAATGGCTCCTCCAACGGAAATAAATTTCGTTCCGGGAGTTACATACAAAAAGTATCCCTGCGGAACAGATATTTCAAGAACATCTGAAAGCAATACACCTGATTCGCATTCTATAATTCCGTTTAAACGGTCAAAACTAATGAACTTATTTAATTTTTTGGTAGAAAATATGGATTCTCCCAATGAAGCGTCTCCGTAGCATCTTCCGTTCCCTCTCGCAATAACTTCGTTGTGATTGAGTACAAATTCTTTTATTTTTTTGAAGCTGTCCTCAGATCTCATTTCTTTTTCCACTACCGGGTAATTACCCCAGTTTGTAACTTTCTGTGTAAAATTCGGCTTCATTTTTTAAAGTAAATTTGAATTAAAAATGCGGCAACCCAAAGTAATAAAGTAACCTGTATGTAGCGGTCTCTGTAGACAATTTTTGTAGGAGATTCTGTTCTGTTGTACACCAGTGTCTGCTGCAGATATCTTAAAAGAGCAAACACTACAAAGACAACCGTATAAAATACTCTTTCATGAAACCTGGCCTGTACTTCAGGTGACAGGGTAAACATCAGATAACAAACAATTGCCAGGGTTATCGATATTGATAAGGCGATGTCTGCAAACTGTACATTATAACCGTCAAGTGCTCTTCGTGTTTTTCCGGAAACCTGTGCATTGATAAGCTCTCCTCTTCTTTTTCCGATAGCCAGAACCAGTGCCAGCACAAAAGTCAGTAAAATAGCCCATTGTGAAATACTGATTCCCGTGATATAACCGCCGGCCAATACTCTTAATACAAAACCAATGGCTATAATAAAGATATCAATAATCGGAACATGCTTTAACCTGAATGTGTAGGCTAGGTTCATCACCACATAAAAGCCAATGATGGTAGCAAACTTCCATAAAAATTCATGAAAATAAAGTTGAGCAAAGAATACAAGGGCAATATCTGCAACAACCAATCCAATTAAAATGGCAATTGCTTTTGATTTTGATATGGCACCGCTTGCTAAAGGGCGTCTTCGTTTCTCAGGATGTTTTTTGTCTGCTTCAATATCATTGTAGTCATTCAAAATATAAACGACACTGGCAGCCAGTGAGAAAATGATAAAAGCAAAGATACTTTTGGCAAGTAAATCTAAGTTGGTAATATTACCTGAGAAAAACAGAGGGACAAATACAAACAGGTTTTTTACCCATTGCTCCACCCGGAGCAGTTTTAAATATTTCTTCATTTATGTTATTTCAATTGCAAAAGTAATAAATTCAAAATTTCCTGCATAAAAATACAAAAAAAACCGCCGGGGCGGTCTTTTACGAAAATATTTATATGTTAAATTAATTACTGTCCTTGCTTGGCATCATTAATCATTTTCTCGTTGGCAGTAATCGCAAATTCAACTCTTCTGTTTTTAGCTCTTCCTTCGTCAGTATCATTGCTCGCAACCGGCATATTTTTACCTTCACCTTTTGTGAACATTCTGCTACCGGCGATTCCTTTTCCTATCAAATATGATTTTACAGCATCCGCTCTTCTTTGAGAAAGCGCCATGTTGTAAGCATCCTTACCTACGCTGTCTGTGTGTCCGTAGATGTTGATATTGGTATCAGGATTATCACTTAATACTTTAGCTAATTTATCAAGGTTCCCCTGTGCAACAGAAGTAAGGTTTGAAGAATCGAATGCAAAGTTTACAATACTTTCGTTCATAGTAACTTTGATACCGTCTCCTACTCTTTCAACCTGAGCACCTGGTAAAGTTTCTTTAATATCTCTGGCTTGTTTATCCATTTTGTTACCGATAACGTTCCCTGCAACACCACCGATAATACCACCTAATACAGCACCGATAGCTCCGTTTCCACCTCTTCCTACATTATTTCCAAGAATACCTCCAAGTACTGCTCCTGAAGCAACACCTACGGCTGTTCCTCTTTGCTGGTGATTTGAATTCTGAACCGCTTCACAGCTTGTCAATAATAAAGCTGATGACAAGAAAAGGGCTGCTACATATGTTTTAGTAAATTTCATTTTTTTTGATCTTTTATGTTATTGAATTATTTCATTCCTGCTCTTTCAAAGTTGTAAACAACTTTTACGCTTCCTCCTTCGAAAGGAACATCTTGCTGAAGTGAAAACTGATCTGTAGTCTGGTTAATTAATGTCAATGTATACCCTGCTATGTTTTGTTTTGCTTTAGTACCATCTAAAACTTTTTTAAACATAAATGTATTCCCGTTTTTCACTTCAAATTTGATAGGCTGTGTGATAGCCGGACAACTTCCTCCTCCATTTAACGTATAAGCACCAGTCCAGTTGTTAGGGATAAGTCTCCAGTGACTTCCTACAAAACACTGTGCATCTGCTCCTTCATCGAAAGGTTTAATTTTATATCCTTTTTCGTAATCTATGCTTACAATCTGCCAGTCTCCTTTCATTTTAAGGAAATCAGCTCTCTGATTCTGAGATGTAGCTGCTTTGTTTACAGAGGAACACGACACTGCAAAAAGTGATGTTCCCAACATCCCTGCAAGTAGTAACTTTTTCATTTTGTTGTTTATTATTTTGTTACATTAAAGTTACAAAAAACCGTGCCAAATTTGAAAATAAAAAATAAAAAAGTCCGAAAAAATTCGGACTCTTTATGGTTTCTCCTTAAACACAGGGAGATAAACTATTTTTTAACAGCCTTTTTTGTGGATTTCGAAGGTTTTGCATTCCCTGAAGCTGTAGATTTTCCGTCATAGAAATTGTTATAAGCATATTCTGCTGCTTTTTTCAAATCTATTACTCCTCCAGCCTGGGAATAATCGGTAAATCCATTTTCTGTACTCGGGTTGCTGCTTTTCACAAGCGCTTCAATGATCTGATAAGGTTTCAGATTTGGCATATACGCTAATAAAACAGCTGCTGCTCCTGCTACAACCGGTGATGCCATTGAAGTTCCCTGAAGGTACTTGTATTCGTTTTTAGGAACGGTAGAATAAATCTCCTCTCCCGGTGCGAAAACGTTGACCATTTTCTTATTATAATTTGAGAAACTTGCTCTCAAAGCACTATTTTTATTGGTACTTGCCCCTACAACCAAAACGTTGTTTACAAATGGTTTTTCATCTGCCACATTTTTAAAGTTGGTAGGATATGCTAAATGTTCTGCTACGTCTTCATTTTCGTTACCTGCTGCCTTTACCAAAAGTACCCCTTTATCTTCTGCATACTTAAATGCATCCCAAACTACGTTTTTACCGGGTGAAACGGGTTTTCCAAAGCTCATATTCAGAACTTTTGCTCCGTTATCTACTGCATAACGGATGGCATTGGCAACATCTTTATCTCTTTCATCTCCGTTGGGAACGGTTCTTACAGACATGATTTTGGCTACTTTGGATGCAATACCATACTGTACTTCTTTTCCTTGCGGAAGTCCTGCAATAATCCCCGCTACGTGTGTTCCATGCTCTGCATCCGGTCCTTCGTAATGGTTGTTACCATAATTTTTTTCAGAATAGTCATCATAGTTATCACCTACGATTTCTTTTCTCGGATCATAGCTTAAGTCGTATTGTTTTGACTGCGGAGAATAGTAATCGATAGCTTCTTTCATTTGCTCTCTGATTGCTTTCTCAAAATCAGCTGATGATTTTCCTTTAAATTCAGGGCTTTGTGATACCTGCCCTAAAACCTGTAAAGCAATGGCATCTTTCTGGTCAGACGGAGCTTTAATGGAAGCTATCGTTTCGGCAGTTACCGGCTTTCCTCCTAATAGTTTAACCATATTCGGAACGACCTCATTGATCATTGTATAGGTTTGAAGACCTTGTTTTGCCTCAATACTTTTCTTATTAAAAAGTTCTTTAGCTTTCATGTACATCGCAAAATCTTCCGGCATTTTAACCTGATTTGCTTTGTTTTTTGCGGAGTCATCTCCCTCAAAAAGCGGCTTATATTTAGCAACCACTCTGGTTACTTCCATATTATCTATATCGATATCTCCGTTTTTCCCTCCGATGAAGTTCCATCCGTGTACATCATCAATGTATCCGTTTCCATCATCATCTTTACCATTTCCAGGTACTTCATTAGGGTTGGACCATACGTTTTTAATTAATCCAGGGTGATCTACCTGAACTCCGCTGTCTAACACTCCAACGACAACCGTTTTAGGTTTTAAGCCTTTAGATTCAAGATATTTGTATGCGTTTTCCGTATTTACTCCATATACTTTTGTACCAGAAAAATCTTTATGATACCAAGTCATCAGATCTTTATCTTCTTTTGGATCAATACTCTTTGCTTTGGATTCCTGAGCATAAGAGAAACTAAAACCTGCTAAAAAAACAGCAGCTAATAATACCTTTTTCATATGTTGATATTTATTTTATAAAGTGAAACGGGTTGCCATTTTATCTGTTAACTGTTGTTGAATGGCAATTTTTTCAAATTATTTTAATTTAATACTTTTTATATAAGTAAGAGATTCCGGTCCTTTGTTACAAATAAGATCTAAAACCGATAAATCTTCCAGAAATCCATACTTATCTGAGAATGTCTGATAATAGTCTTCCATTCCAAATTCTGAAGGAAGCTTTGCTGAGAATTTTTCTCTGAAACTGATCCCTTCGGGATTTTTGATATATTCTTCATTCAAAGAGTATGCCTTTTCTGTTTTCAGTATCTGTTGGATGATTTCTATCCCTTTAAGGTTAAAATCCAAAAGGAATTTTTCTTTCAAATCAAATATTTTCCTGAACTTGTCTTCATAATACTCGAAATAGGGAGAACTTTGATACGCGGTCTGAATGGATTTCCAGTGAAGGGTTCTCCAATCTTCTCTGTAAGAAATCTCGATATCCTTGAATTCTCTTTTTCCGTTATGATTAATGGGAATAATCAGTGACAGCTTACCGTTGGCTCCATAGATATTAGCTCTGTTTCTGTAGGTTTGCTTGGGAAAATTTTCAAACTGTTCAAGTGTAATGTCGTTTTCAGTATCCAAAAGGACTGAAAACCATGAAACCGGGGGCATATAAAATACCGGTAATAATACATTCTTCATATTCATAATGCAAAAATGAAGTATTTTTTCAAATACTTCATTCTATTTTAAGTTTAATTTTATTTACAATTCGTCTTCAGTATTTTTCTTTCTGAATAATTTTACAAAATACTCCCATCCGAAGAACAATATTAAAATCATTGCAGCGATCCACCAGTATGAAGTTTTGTTGGCTTCTCCTGTATTGGTTGCTTTAAACATTCTTTCCCAACGGATTTTAAACGGGGCCTGATAGGTTGAACCACTGTCTGCAAAAGCTCCTTGAAGACTCATCCAGGTAAACATTGGTTTTCCTACAATATTTTCTTCAGGAACGAAGCCAAAGAATCTTGCATCTAATGAAGCATCTCTGTTATCTCCTACCATCATATAATAATCTTGCTGGATGGTGTATTGATTAGCTTCTTTTCCGTTGATGAAAATTTTTCCGTTTTTCTTTTCTAAGCTGTTATGCTCATATTCGGAAATGATCCACTGGAACATTGGAAGTGTTTCGTTATTAATAGCTACCACATCTCCTTTTTTAGGAATTCTTACCGGACCGTACCAATCCTGGTTCCAAGGTTTGTTGATCGGGAAAATAGACTGTGTTGTATCGATCTTTGTTTTAGCTTCATCTCTGTATAATACCGCAGCTTCTCCTTTGGCAGAAACTTCTTCCTTCATATCAATTACCTGCGGAAGTGCTTTGATCTCTTTAGCCGTCTTATCAGTTAATCCCTGGAATCCATATAAATATCCGCTATTGGTTTGTACTTCCTGTACGGGTAAAAAGCCGTAGGTATTATATAGTGCAGGAATATCCAATTGGCTTCCTGTCGTTACCATATATCGGTGCTGTACTTCCTGGTCTCCTAAAACAGTTTCCGGTTTTCCGTTTACGAAAAGTCTTCCGGCTCTCATTTCAAAAGTATCCCCTGCGGTAGCCACACATCTTTTACATAAGGATCTTTTCTGTCGATCGCTGTATGTACAGAATCCTGAGGATAGTTGAAAACAACGACATCATTCTTCTGAGGCTTGTTAAACTGTAAAATTCTTGTGTATGGTAATTTCACGCCGTCAACGTAAGATTTCGGGTCATCTTTCGGATTTCCTTTTTGTCCCGTATCCATAATGGTTCCCTGAAGGAAAGGGATAGCGACCGGACGCATCGGAAGTCTGTATCCATAGCTCCATTTGTTTACAAAAAGGAAGTCTCCTACCAATAAAGTTCTTTCCATGGATCCTGTAGGGATTCCGAATGGCTGGGTTACAAAAACGTGGATAATGGTTGCAAATACTACCGCAAAAGTAATAGATCCCAAAAAGGTATCTTTCTTTTTAACCTCTTTTTCTTCATCTGTAAGGAAAAGATCATTGGCATTTTCATCTTCCACTTCTGCATCTTTAGAATAGTTGATGATGGCCATATAGATAAACGGCAGAATTACCGTAAGAATCTGATCTTTAAAAAGAGTTTTTCCAAACTTTTTCACTAAATAAAGGTGGAAAACAGACATCATGATTGGTCCTACAATCGGAAGATAAGACAGGATGGCCCACCACTTCGGATGTTTGGTTTCTTTCAGGATAATGAAATAATTATAGAAAGGTATAAATGCAAATAGGGGGCTATACCCCATTTTCTTAAACAACTTCCATGTTGAAATCCCCATCAATACGGATAAGATAAGGACATACACTGTATAAGTTAAAAAATAATTCATAATTTTTTTGTGCCTATTCTAAATATAAATGATAAATGATGAGTAATAAATGAGTACAGCTTGTGCTATTTACAATTTACTATTCATCATTCCTGTTATTGGTATGCAATTTAAATAATTTGTTACAAATTAAAGCCCTAAAACGTCTTTCATTTCGAAGTTCCCTTTTTTATCTTTAATCCATTCTGCAGCGACTACAGCTCCTAATGCAAATCCATTTCTGTTGAAAGCGGTATGTTTGATTTCAATCTCATCTACTTCGCTTCTGTAAAACACACTGTGGGTTCCCGGAACTTCATCTTCACGAATAGCAAAAATTCCCAGTTGATTATTCTCTGTTTCCTCCAGTTTCCATGCATCGAATTTCGGATTGTTTTTAAAGATTCCTTCCGCAATAGAAATAGCGGTTCCGCTGGGTGCATCTTTTTTATGAATGTGGTGAATTTCTTCCAGCTGACAGGAATACTCATCAACATTTTTCATCAAAGCGGCTAATTTTTCGTTCAAAGCAAAAAACAAATTCACTCCCAGACTAAAGTTGGAGCCATACAAGAAGGCAGTGTTATTATCTACAGCCAGTTGCTCAATTTCAGCTTTTTTCTCCAGCCAGCCTGTTGTTCCGCAGATTACAGGAATTTTATTTTCAAGGCAGGCTTTGATGTTATCATATGCAACTTCCGGCAAAGAGAATTCAATAACAACATCCGGGTTATTAAGATTTTCAGCAGTTGGAGTCTCCTTCAGGCGGGCTACCACTTCATGACCTCTTTTCTGAGCGATCTCATCAATGATCTTACCCATTTTCCCATAACCAACTAATGCTATTTTCATATCTTATATTCTATTTTTTTGACACAGAAACAGTACGTCTGTGCATTTTTATTGTATTAAAATCTATAACTTAAACTGAAACCCGTCTTTGGTGCATCATAACCATACTGATCCTGAATCACTGACGGCTTAAAAGTAAGGTCCGGATCATGACGGCTTTCATACAGGTGGGCATCGACTACAGCATCTACAATGTTCAGGATGTAGATCAATCCTGTAATGGCAATGGCATAATCTCTTTGTCGTTTTGCTCTGTCCTGTACATTACCTAAAGCTTTTTTATCCAACCAGGGACGGCTGTCAACAAATTCATTAGGGGTACCGTTAAGTTTGGCTATATAATATTCACGATATTTTTTGTATTGATTATCATTCCAGATAGCAATACCAACTCCTGCTCCTACAGCTCCCCAAACGATGGGAATTTTCCAGTATTTTTTGTTATAGAACTGCCCTAATCCCGGAAAAACAGCTGAATACAGCCCTGCTCTCGTAGGATTTAGTTTTATGGTCTTTTTTGTGGGTCCATTGGCTTTTTCGAGATCAGCGATAATTTTGGCTTCGGTTTTCCCCGGCTTTACCTTGGCAGTTTCTTCCTGTGGAAGCGCCTGTACCCGGACAGTATCGATAGGACCGACTTGTGAATAAGCCAGCGAAGTGATACAAAGGAAAAATGTGAAAAATATATTCTTCATTATTTAATATGGGATAAAATATACTCTAATTCTTCTTCATTTTTGAAGTCGAGGACAATTTTACCTTTTTTACCATTTCCAGAAGCTTTGATCTCTACTTTCACATCTAAGATGTCAGCGATCGTCTTCTGGGCTCTTTTGTAATTATTGGAAAGCTCGGCACTTACTTTTTTAGCTGCCGGAGACTTAGGATTCTTCAATGCAGCAGCAGCCTGCTCTGCCTGACGAACGTTTAATTTTTCTTTAATAATCAGATCAAATAAAACCTGCTGATCTTCTTCTCTTTCGAGACTGATGATAGCTCTACCGTGTCCTGCAGAAATCTCACCACTTCTGATGGCATTCTGAATATCGGGATTCAGCCTCAACAACCTGATTGAGTTGGTAATGGTACTTCTGTCTTTTCCTATTCTCTGGCTCAGGTTTTCCTGAGTAAGTCCGATTTCCTCTAAAAGCCTATGATAGGTCAAAGCGATTTCGATCGCATCAAGATCTTCTCTCTGAATATTTTCCACAAGAGCCATCTCAAGAAGCTCCTGATCATTCACTAAACGGATATAGGCAGGAACAGTCGTTAAACCGGCAATTTTACTGGCTCTGTAACGTCTTTCCCCGGATATGATCTCAAACTTTTCACCATCTTTTCTTAAGGTAATCGGCTGGATTACGCCTAAGTTTTTAATCGATTGGGCGAGTTCGTTTAATGCTTTTTCATCAAAATAAGTTCTCGGCTGCGTCGGGTTCGGATAGATGTCTTCAAGTGCTACTTCAACAATATTTCCTACAAACTTATCTGCTCCTTCATCAGTAGCGGAGTTGACAGTTGCTTTGGATTCTGCACTTAAAATGGCGCCCAAGCCGCGTCCCATAGCTCTTTTTTTGTCCTTCATAGATATAATTGATAAATGATGTTTGATAAGTGATGGCTAACATTCACTTAGTGGCCATTTATTATTAATTTAATTCTTTACTAAATTTTCGTTCTTCAAAAGAACTTCTTCTGCTAACTGAATGTACTGAACAGCTCCTTTACTTTCAGCATCATAATTCAAGATACTTTCTCCAAAACTTGGAGCTTCACTCAATCTTACATTTCTGCTGATAATGGTTTCGAAAACCATTTCTGGAAAGTGTAAGTTCACTTCTTCCACTACCTGATTGGATAGTCTTAACCTGCTGTCATACATTGTTAGAAGGAGGCCTTCAATTCCAAGATCTTTATTGTGAATCTTCTGAACATTCTTAACGGTATTCAAAAGTTTCCCAAGTCCTTCTAACGCAAAGTATTCACATTGGATCGGAATAATCACAGAATCAGCTGCTGTAAGTGCATTTACTGTGATAAGTCCTAAACTCGGTGCACAGTCGATAATGATATAGTCGTAATCATCCCTTACGGTGGCTAATGCTTTTTTCAGCATATATTCACGGTCTTCCTTGTCAACCAATTCAATTTCCGCAGCTACCAGATCGATATGTGACGGTATAATATCCAGGTTTGGAGTTGCAGTTCTCTTGATACAAACTCTTGTATCTGCACTATGCTCCAGTAGATTATATGTAGAATACTGAACATCCTCAACGCCCAGACCTGATGTAGCATTCGCCTGCGGGTCTGCATCGATAATTAATATTCTTTTTTCCAATACTCCTAATGCTGCTGCCAGGTTTACGGCTGTGGTAGTTTTACCGACACCTCCCTTTTGATTAGCAATACCTATGATTTTTGCCATTATTAGAACTTTAAGTTTCAAAAATACACTTTTTTCTTTGCTCTTGGTGAGTGACGAAAATCAAAATTGAGTTAAAATACTGTTAATAAGAGCCTTAACCGTTAAAAAAATTATCCACAAAAAAAATCTTTGTGGATAACTATTTAAATTTTGTTTTTCTGTATTAATTTTCAAACTTCATTGAGATCGGAAATTTGAAATAACTTCTTACGAACTCTCCCTTTTTATTTTTGGCAGGAACCCATTTTCCTTTCACGGATTTGATCGTTCTGATCGCTTCGTTATTGAAATCAGCGTTGGTTCCGCTGGCTTTTATTCCTGAAATTGAGCCATCCATTTCTACAATAAAAGTCACTATAGTTTTCATAACTCCATCTGATTCAAATCCTGAACTGTCAAAACTGTTCATTACTTTATTTCTGAATGAGTCTATTCCTCCTGCATAATTAGCTTCTATCCCAAGATCCCCTGCTTCTACTATTTTATTTTTATCTACAGCCTCAGGAATTGTTGGTGGTGCGGTATTGATTACCGGACCAGTTCCTACAGGTGCTGTTGTCGGAACATATGTATTGGGGGCTACCACATCTCCTTTTAAATTATTAGCAAGACCTGCCACAGCGTCATCAGGTACTGGATCCTTTTTCGTCTGATCATCGGGTGCTGTTTTTGATGGAGTTGGCACTGTACTGTCAAACGTTTTTGTATTAGGAGCTGTTGCTGGTTTTACAGGTACAATAGTTACAGGAGGAGCTGGTTCATCAGGTGTAACTGGAGTAAAATCTATAACAACTCCACCTAGTCCCTCATGTGGTACATCTGTTGTAAATGCTGACATAGCAAACGGTGTAATGGATACTGCAGCCATTAAACTTACTCCCACAAAAAGTGCTTTGGTTAATATTCTGTCTGATTCGTTTCTTAATGCATAGGCACCATATTCTTTGTTGCGGTGCTCAAAAAGAACTTCGTTGAAGCGAAATTCCTGGTTTTGATTCTGTTGTTTCATCACTACTTCTTTTTTTAAACGGTTAAAATGTGATTATTAGTTTGATTAGTTCTTATCGATAAGCAATGTATCAATATCAAAATATCTGCCACAATTTTATCAAAACAACATAATATTATAATATTTTATGACAAAGTTTAAATTTTAACATTTCAACATAACAAAAAACTCTACAAAAAACATAGACTAATCTACAAACATACAGGTATTTAAGGATAAAAATGTCTTATAAATAGCCAGAAAAAAAATAGACATCACATAAGCAAAAGCAGAAGTATTAAGGGGATCAGCAACCCTATGGAATTCATAATGATAAAGATAATGGATAAGATTTTTGTTCTACGATAGTTTTTAACCGCAAAATAGATCGCAGCACTACTCAAGACTAAAGTAGATACAATAAATAAAACAAGGAGAAAATTAGAAATCATCGATAATGGCATTGCATTATAAATGATCATTACAAGACAATAGACGAGACTGAGAATCGAGCTTATTACGATCTTGTTCACAGGTCCGGTTGCTTTACTATTATTTTCCATGTAAAAATAAAGATAAGTGATTCTAGTGACATAAAAAAAGAGACCATCCGATAAGACAGTCTCTTTTTAGTTTATTTTTAAGGTAAATGAATTAGAACAATTCTTTTCTGATGATATTCTGACTTCTTTCAGGTCCTACAGAAACCAGATATACATTGATTCCTAAATACTCTTCAATAAACTCGATATACTTCTGAGCATTATCAGGAAGTTCATCATAGCTTCTCGCTTTGGTAATATCTTCTTCCCAACCCGGTAAATCGTGATAGATAGGTTCGTAGTTGTATAATTTCTCCGTTGAAGATGTGAAATAATCAATAATTTTTCCGTCTTCAGTTTTATAATGAGTAACGATCTTAAGATTTTCAATTCCTGTAAGAACATCCAGTTTCGTAATCACAAGATTGTTGATCCCGTTGATCATACAAGCATGTTTTAAAGAAACAAGGTCTAGCCAACCTGTTCTTCTCGGCCTACCCGTTGTAGCTCCGAACTCACCACCGATCTGTCTGATTTTTTCTCCCAGCTCATTATCCAATTCGGATGGGAAAGGTCCGTTACCTACTCTTGTACAGTATGCTTTTGCCACCCCGATAAGGTTTTGAAGTGAAGTTGGTGGTACACCCGCTCCTGAGCACACTCCTCCTGTAGACGGAGAAGATGAAGTCACATACGGATAAGTACCGAAGTCGATATCCAGCATTAGTGCCTGAGCACCTTCGAATAAGACATTTTTACCTTCCTGTATCGCTTCGTTTAGTTCAAGTTCTGTATCAACGATTCTGTCCTGAAGTTGTTTTCCGATTTCTAAAAATTCGTTATAGATTTCTTCAACATCCAAAACAGGTTTTCCGTAATATTTTTCAAAAGAGAGTTTTTAACTTTTAAGTTTTTCTCAATTTTATCTCTTAAAATCTCAGGATTAAGAAGGTCTACCATTCTGATTCCTACTCTTGCTATTTTATCTTCGTAGCAAGGTCCGATTCCTTTTTTGGTAGTTCCGATCTGAGTTCCGCCGTGCTCTTCTTCACGGTAAGTATCCAAAAGGATGTGGTAAGGCATGATGACATGCGCTCTTCTGCTGATAAAAATGTGATCTGTTCTCAAGCCTTTGCTTTCGATCTGATTCACTTCTTTAATGAAAGATTTAGGGTTTACCACTACTCCGTTTGCAATGATACATTTCCCTTTGCATTGAAGAACTCCTGAAGGAAGAAGGTGTAAAACGAATTTTTCATCTCCCACATAAACCGTGTGACCAGCGTTGTCTCCTCCCTGGAAACGCACTACATAGTCCGATTTTGCCGATAAAACATCCGTGATTTTACCTTTGCCTTCATCTCCGTACTGAAGACCTACAACTACATAAGTTGACATATTTTACTTTTGTTTTAAGATTCGTGCAAAATTACTTTTAAAAAAAATGACGACCAAATTATAGAGGAATTTATTTTGATTTGGTATGAAAATCATGAGATTGGGAAAGTATTATTAATATTAATTATACATTCTATTTTCTATAAATCCACTATATTTACTTTAAAATTTAAGCTAAAAGTGATGAAATTCAAAATACTAATCTTATTTCTGATAGTACCGATATTTTGCATACAAGCGCAAAGCAGGGCTACGACGGCAAAGGATTATTTAAGCATGCCGGGACCTATTGCTTTGGGGCAAAAAGAATAATTCATCAAAAACTAATAGAAACCGTTGGAAATTACAAAATCCCTGACATTGAGATACAATAATATAATACCCGAACTGTTATGACTTCATCTCCAACATCAGCGTATCTGCCTTCTAATATGAATAATGAATCGAGACTTTTCTTTACTCTCTTTTCACCGGAAACCGTAAAAGCAACCCTGCTAATTGTTCATGGCATGCAGGAACATAGCGGAAGATATTCAGAAATAGCAGAATATTTTGCCAATCATGGAATAGCTGTAGTAACCTATGATCATCTGGGACATGGAAGATCTGTGAGAAGAAAAAAGGAAATTGGCTTTTTTCAGCTCAGTAAGCCGGACAAAAGACTGGTTGCCGATGCCGAAATGATGGCTGACTATCTTGCAGGAAAATACCCTGATGTTCCCCACTTTATTCTCGGCCATTCCATGGGATCCTTTATTACCCGTTGTCTGCTTCAGACAGCGTCTAAAAAAATTTACGGGAGCCATCATTACCGGAACCGGTGGACCGCTGCGCGGCATCAGTTTATTACAAGGGTATTTATCATTAGCTAATTTTATTGCTCCTCACCATCGTACTTTCCTGAATTCTGTTTTTACTAAAGTGAATAATAAAAGGTTTAAAAAGGATAAAGACTTCGGAGAAACGAGCTGGCTAAGTATCAATACCCTAAACAGAAGAGCTTTTGAGCAGGATGACCTTTGCGGAATTCCTTTTACTAATAATGCTTTTTATACTTTGTTTACCATTTATAAAAGGGCTACGGCAAGAAACTGGGCTTCTTCCGTTCCGCCATCTTTTCCTTTTTTATTTGTGAGCGGAGAGAATGACCCGATCGGTAATTTCAGTGAAGGAGTAACGCAGACTGTAGACCATTTAAAGTCTGATGGTTTTCAAAATGTAGACGTAAAGATCTATCCGGATATGCGTCATGAGATTTTGAATGAAGAAATACGGGAAGAAGTGTTAAAGGAAATCTACAATTGGATTCTAAAATACTAAAAACCAATAAATTATGGAAATTCCAAAGATTTTATCAAGTTAAAAATAATGAGAATACATATTTTCGGAGCTTCCGGTTCCGGTGTTACCACTTTGGGAAAAGCACTGTCTGAGAAACTCCATATTGAATACTTTGACAGTGATGATTTTTTCTGGCTTAAAACCCAACATCCATTTACGCAAAGACAACATCCTCAAGTAAGGAATACCATGGTATCGGAGAAGCTTCACACCACCGACAACTGGATTTTTGGGGGTTCAATCATTCATTGGGGTGAGAATGTATTTCCACCATTTGATCTGATCATATTTCTCTATCTGCCATCTGAACTCAGAATGGAAAGGCTGAGAAAAAGAGAATTAGAAAGATACGGCGATGCCATCATCACGCATCCTGAAAAATCTAAAAAGTTCCAAGAATTTATGGATTGGGCTAAAGATTATGATCATAATACCGGTATTGCCAACAGAACTTTAAAAGCTCATCTTGAATGGCTGTCTGATATAGATACACCTTTAATTGAATTGTCCGGTGATTATGAGTTGACTCAAAAGATGGAGATTATATTGAATCAGGTAAAACAGGGAAACCTGCAGGTGAAATAGAGACTTCTTCGCTATACTCGCAATAACTGAGGCTTGCCTTGTCTTGATACCACAATAAGAAAAGAAAAAGTTTTTCAAGGGATAAAAATAAACCTGGAAATAAATTTCCAGGTTTATTTTTTGATAAAGTTCCGGCTAAAGCCAATGGGATTTATTGTATTGACAGGAGAGCTAAAGCCCGCCCCTGAATTTAAAAAAGATCAGCCAAGGATCAATTGCTGATCCACCTTAATCTCCTCCAAAAAGACTTTATCATGGGAAATCACTAATAACGTACCGTGATAATCTTTGATGGAATTTGTAAGAATCTCAATGTTTTGGAGGTCTAAATTATTAGTAGGTTCATCCAGAACAATCATATCGGGAGTCCTGTTGCTTACTGATAATGCACACAAGAGTACCCTGAGCCGCTCTCCTCCGCTCAGTACCCCGCACTTCTTGTCCCAGGTCTCTTTTCCGAACAGAAATCTCGACAACAGTGTTTTGACTTCTGATTCCTGCAAACCATTATCGTTGAAGGTCTGAACAAAATCATAAACTGTTACATCATAAGGAATCAGGGAATATTCCTGATCGATATAGATGCTATTGAATTCAGCCCTTTTTATTATTCCTGACGAAGGGGTAAGATTTCCCAGTAATAATTTTATTAATGTAGTTTTTCCTGATCCGTTCAAGCCTTTAACAGAGATTCTGTCTCCGCTGCGAACTTCAGTACTTATATTTTCCTTCCAAAGCTTTTTATCCTGATATATAAAATTAATGTCCTCCGCTGCAATGAGGATTTTACCGGAATGTAAACCTGAATCATTAAAATTAACTTTCATCTGATCAGAATTTTTTAAAGAAGAACGCAGATCCCTTAAGTCTCCGGATATCCCACTGATTTTCTCAGCATGCACACTTTTGAGTTTTGAGGTATTTTTCTCTGCGTTATTCCGCATAGTATTCATCATTATTCTAGCCACTCCCGATTTTTCCTGCTTTTGTTTTCCTTTGGCATCAAGCTTTTGTTTACGTTCCAAAGTTTCCCGTTCTTTCTCCTTTGCTTTTTTTAAAGCGCGTTCTTTGGCATGGATATCATTGTGTAAAGCTTCTTCTTCTATCTCTTTTTGTTCTGCATAAAAATCGTAATTGCCTCCATAGGTATCAATTCCCTGATTGGTCAACTCATAAATTGTATCCACCAGATTTAATAATGCCCTGTCATGGCTCACAATAACAACCGTTGCCTTCATTTTATCGATAAGATCATATAACAGCTTTCTTCCTTCGTGATCCAGATGATTGGTAGGTTCATCCAATATGACAATATCAGGCTCGTTAATTTGAATTCCGGCAAGGAATACTTTGGTCTTTTGCCCGCCACTTAACTCATCAAGTCTTTGGGTGAGCTCAAAATCTTCCAGGCCCCAATATTGTAAAGCCGCCTGAGAGCGTTCTTCAATATCCCAGTCGTCATTTAAAGTTTCAAAATAGTGTTCCTCAACCTCCCCATTTGTTATTTTCTGAAGAGCCTCCAGTTTTTTGTCTATTTTCAGACATTCTGCAATGGTATGATGGTTAAAATTCCCAAACATCTGGGGCACATAGAACACTTCGCCCTGAATACTGATACTTCCTTCCAAGGGTTGTAAGGTATGTGCGATAATTTTCAGCAACGTGGATTTTCCCATACCATTACTTCCAACGAGTGCTGATTTGGTTTGAGATTGTATGGATAAGTTTATATGATTAAAAAGCAGATCTCCTCCCGGAAACCCAAAGGATATATTTTGTAGTAAAATCATGATTTCTTTCTTAATTATGGTTAAACACCAGCAACTCACCGGTTACTGTCCTATTGAATCTGAAAGAAATTATATCCTACATGTCTGTATTTATGGGTTTTGAAAGAACAAATATAGTATAAATCCCGGATTAAACACAAAAAGATTTTAATCAAAAATCAAAAATCCGTAACTTTGCCTCCTACTAAAAATTTTATGGAAAGCATTAAAGTTCACGACAAAACTTTCGTTCCCTATTTAAAGGATGCCGAAATTCAGGAAATTGTAAAAGAGACAGCGTTAAGAATTTATGAAGATTACAAGGATGAAGTTCCTGTTTTCATTGGAGTATTGAATGGGGTTATTATGTTCTTCTCAGATCTTTTAAAATATTACCCGGGTGAATGCGAGATTGCTTTCATTCAAATGAGTTCTTATGTAGGAACAGAATCTACGGGAATCGTTTATCAGAAAATGGAGCTGACTAAAGAAGTAAAAGACCGTCACATCATTCTTGTAGAAGATATTGTAGATACAGGAAATACTGTAGAAAGTCTTTTTAAATATTTCCAGGAAACTCAGCGTCCTAAATCTGTAAAACTGGCCAGTTTCTTATTGAAACCGGAGATTTACAAAAAGACTTCAAACTGGATTATATCGGAAAGGAAATCCCCAACAAATTTGTTCTTGGCTATGGACTGGATTATGATGAATTGGGAAGAAATTTACCTAACCTATATCAATTAGAGGAAGGACAAATCAATCATTAATTGCTATAAGCTTCTAGCTTTTGGCTATTAGCTTTTAAATCAATATCTAAAGAAAGTAAAATATTAACTTAAAAAAGCTGAAAGCAAAAGAGCAAGCCGCCAAAACAAGAAGCCCAATGCCCATTGCCGTAAGCGAATCAACATTATGATAAACATTGTTCTGTTCGGCCCTCCAGGAAGTGGAAAAGGAACACAAGCTCAGAATCTAATCGAAAAATTCAACTTAAAACAGGTTTCAACAGGTGATCTTTTCAGATACAACATGAAAAATGACACTGAACTTGGTAAACTGGCTAAGTCTTACATCGATAAGGGAGAATTGGTTCCGGATCAGGTAACAACAGATATGCTGATTGATGAGATCAGAAAACCAACGGATACCAACGGTTTTATCTTCGACGGATACCCGAGAACTACTGCTCAGACAGAAGCGCTGGAAAAAATCGTAAAAGAAGAATTGAATGATGAGATTGATATCTGTCTTTCATTGATAGTAGAAGATAAAATTTTGGTTGAAAGACTTCTGAAAAGAGGTGAAACCAGCGGAAGATCTGACGACAGCAATGTAGAGATCATCGAAAACAGAATTAAAGAATATTACACTAAAACAGCAGAGGTAGCCGAACTTTATAAGCAGCAGGGAAAATATGTAGAGGTAAACGGTGTTGGAGAAATTGATGAGATTTCCCAAAAACTTTTCGCTGAGATAGAGAAAATTAAATAAGGATTTAGGGATTAGGATTTAGCATAGTTAAATATCTATTCCCTAACCCCTAAGGCCTAAAGCCTAAAAAAATATGTCAAACTTTGTAGATTACGTAAAGATTCATTGTAAAAGCGGACACGGAGGAGCAGGTTCTGCACACCTTCGCCGTGAAAAATATATTCCCAAGGGAGGTCCTGACGGTGGTGACGGAGGTCGTGGAGGCCACGTTATCATGAGGGGAAATGCCCAGGAATGGACTTTACTTCCGCTTCGTTATACCCGCCACATCAAAGCAGAGCGTGGTGAAAACGGAGCCAAAAACCAGCTTACCGGAGCTGACGGTTCTGATATTTACATCGATGTTCCTATCGGAACTATTGCTAAAAATGAAGAAGGAGAAATTATCGGCGAGATCCTTGAAGACAAGCAGGAAATCATTTTAATGGAAGGAGGAAAAGGAGGAAGAGGAAACGAATTCTTCAAATCTTCTACCAATCAGACGCCAAGATATGCCCAACCCGGAATGGATGGTCAAGAAGGTTATGTTGTTTTCGAACTTAAAATTTTGGCAGATGTAGGATTGGTTGGGTTTCCAAATGCAGGAAAATCTACACTTTTAGCTTCTGTTTCGGCAGCGAAGCCTAAAATTGCCAATTATGCCTTTACCACGCTGACTCCCAACTTAGGAATTGTAGATTACAGAAATTACAAATCATTTGTGATGGCTGATATTCCGGGGATTATTGAAGGTGCAGCAGAAGGAAAAGGACTGGGACACAGATTCCTGAGGCATATTGAAAGAAACTCCATTCTTTTATTTTTAATTCCGGCAGATTCGGAAGATCATTATCAGGAGTTTAAAATTCTTGAAAATGAATTGAAGGAATATAACCCGGAACTTTTAGATAAAGATTTCATTATTTCTGTTTCCAAGTCTGACCTTTTAGACAGTGAGCTGAAAAAAGAGATCGCAGCTGAATTTCCTGAGAATAAACAGCCTTTATTCTTTTCAGGGGTTACCGGAGAAGGTCTTACAGAACTAAAAGATGCCATCTGGAAACAGTTGCATGGATAAGAAAAAATTCTGATCTATAATATGATACAACCCCGGGAATATTTCCGGGGTTTCTTTTTAAATAGGGTTTGCCGGCTCTCTTTGGAATAATTATTGACAGACCTTTTCAAATTCAAAAACTATGAAATATTTATTAGGTCTATGTGCATTTGTATTTTTATTGTCCTGTACTTCACAGAAAAATATTAATCGATATTCTAAAATTGAATACCAGGCTAGCCCGTGTTTTGGGTTCTGCCCTGTTTTTAAGATGACGATCAATCCGGACCGAACAGCTGTTTTCGAAGCCGAGCATTTTAACTTCACGGATAAACCTTCAAAGGATGAGTTCTCGAAACCACGCGAAGGAACTTTTAAAGGAACGATTAAAGAAGCGGATTATCAAAAACTCATAAGCCTTTTGAATGGCCTGGATATCAAAAACTTAAAGGATAACTATGGTGAAAAGAATATCACAGACTTACCTACCTCCTATTTAAGAATTAAATTTACCGACGGAACTTCAAAAAATGTAGAAGATTATGGAAAAGAGGAAGTGAAAAACTTTCAGAAGTTTATCATTTTTTTGAAGACCTTAGAAAAAATCAACAGTGGACCAAGGTAGAATAAGCGTAATCCAAATTAAAACTCTGTTATTCATAAAAAATGGCTGCGCTAATTCAGGCAGCCATTCTCTTTACAATTAAAATAATATATATCATGCTTCTCAGAACATCATCAGAAAGATATTGTGCATTTGAAACATTGTAATTAATTTGTATTATTTTACCTTTTTCTCTAAGGCTTCTATCCTCTTTTCCTGTTCAAGGGTGTAGAGTGTTAATTCTTCAATTTTCTTTAGCAGGAGGATATTCATTTCCTTTAATTCAATGCCATTTTTAATGGCTTCTTCTGTGGTAGGAACTTCAGGTAAATGTCCGTTTTTATCAATAAATTCCTTAAGGTCATTCAACGACATTAGTTGATAGTCTTTTTCAAAAACATAATCAGCCCAGCCGTTACCTGAAGCAATATCTACTTTCACTTTTTCTGTTCTGATTCCATCTTTTACGAATAATTTATATTTTTGTCCGTCAGCAGCAACACCATCCGCTGGCAATTGAGTGGTAAACTGCCCGATACCGATAGTTCCGTTATTCCCTACAATCCAGTTTCCGATGTTCAATTCATTAGAAGGGCTTGTGCCTACAGCAGCAATATTATTTCCTATATAAATATTTCCGGTAGCATTATTGATTAAAGGAGCATTATTTGTTCCTATTATAACATTATAGTTTGCATTTACCGTTCTCAGGAATGAATTATGTCCCATTACAGTATTAAAGGAACCATTATTAAGGTCCATTAAAGCACTGTTTCCTATGGCAGTGTTTCCCACCAACGGAACTGAATTGGTGCTTCCCCAGGTACGCATTGCTGAAAATCCAACTGCTGTATTATATTCTCCGGCAATCATACCGCCCAATGTATTGTGTCCTACAGCTACATTGTTGTTACCGGTAACTGAATTTTGCATTGAATTAATTCCCAAAGCAGTATTCAAAGATCCTGTAGTACTCCTTGTCATGGTATTAAAACCTACGGCTGTATTGGCATTTCCTGTTGTATTGGAGCTCATGGATCCCAGTCCTACTGCTACGTTAGCATAATTAATTCCTCCGGCATTGTTTGAGGGTACCTCATTTCCTCCTCCGATGTATAGATTATTGCTCCAGGTTTGTGAATGCGTATCAAAAAAACCAGCCTTCCGTTAGGCGAAAGTTTCATTTTTTCAGCTCCGTTTATTTTAAAAACCAATGGTTGATTGTCTGTAGTTCCGATAAAGTTGGTTGCAGAGTTTGTTCCGGCATTTCCGGTGGTGCTCCATGATTGAGCATGTACCTGCAGACCCGCAATGCCGCAAGCAAAATAGCGATTTTTTTCATAGTTATTTACTAGTTTTACTCCAAATATACGCATAACCAAGATAGCTTACCAGTACGTGACATTAAAAAATCATAAAGTTCCAGGATTCCAATTTGTTCATTAAAAAGAAGCTCTTTCAACATAAATATAACCAACTATAAATAAGCATTTTACACAACATAGCAATAAGCTAAAATTCTTAAAAATATTTAGAGTACCTTTGCAAAATGTAATTCTTTCATACTGAAGGAATTTTTTATTTAAATTTTAAAATAATTCATTTGAATTTTACAGACTTAAACTTAATAGAACCTATTGCCAAGGCAATCAAGGAACAAGGATATACTACTCCTACCCCTATCCAGGAAAGATCTATTCCTGATATTTTACAAGGGAGAGATTTTTTAGGGTGTGCTCAGACCGGAACAGGTAAAACAGCAGCCTTTTCTATTCCTATATTACAGAATTTATCAAAAAATAAAATTTCAAACAATCATATAAAAGCTTTAATTCTTACTCCTACGCGAGAATTAGCTATTCAGATTGAAGAAAACATTAATGCATACGGAAAATACCTTCCTTTAAAACAACTTGTTATTTTTGGAGGCGTAAAGCAAGGCAACCAGGAAGCTGCCCTGAAAAAAGGGGTCGATATTCTGGTAGCAACGCCTGGAAGGCTTCTTGACTTTATTGCTCAGGGAATCATCAGCCTTAAAAACCTTGAGATATTTGTTCTTGATGAAGCGGACAGAATGCTTGATATGGGCTTTGTACATGATGTAAAAAGAATCATCAAGCTTTTACCACAGAGAAGACAAACGTTATTCTTTTCTGCAACTATGCCCGGAGAAATTCAGAAACTGGCTAATTCTATCCTTAATAATCCTGTAAAAGTAGAAGTAACACCGGTTTCTTCTACTGCAGATACCATCAAACAATCTGTTTATTTCGTGGAACGTGAAAATAAGCTGAATCTGCTTTCTCACATCCTGAAAAATGATATCGCTGATTCTGTACTTGTATTTGCAAGAACAAAGCACGGTGCAGATAAAATCGCGAGAAAACTTCAAAAGGATAATATCTCGGCAGAGGCGATACACGGTAATAAATCTCAGAATGCAAGACAAAATGCACTGAATAATTTCAAATCCGGGAAAACCAGAGTTCTGGTAGCTACAGATATTGCTGCAAGGGGAATTGATATTGATGAGCTGAAATTCGTGATCAATTTTGAACTTTCAGATGTTTCCGAAACGTATGTACACAGAATCGGAAGAACAGGAAGAGCCGGAGCTGAAGGGACTTCAATCTCTTTTGTGGATGGTCTTGACCTGTTAAATTTAAAAAATACGGAGAAGCTTATCGGAAAGAAAATTCCTATCATAAAAGACCACCCTTTCCATACTGATGACCTTGTTGCTGAGAAAAGAGATTCCAATAACAAACCTGTACGTTCAGGTGGGGAATCGCAGGGACCAAAACAACCTTCAAGAGCGCCTAAAAGTAATGGAAACAGGAAAAAGAAACCTTCTACAGCCGCTTCCGTAGGATTTAAAAAACCTAAAAACAAAAATTTCACAAGAAAAAAATAAAGACAAACCCTTTTCAGATCTGAAAAGGGTTTTATTTTGATGATCAATCTTCGTGGAGTTTATTTAAAAAGATTCCGGGCATTCTCTGTCGTTATCCTGTCTATCTCAGAAAAATCTTTTCCGTAGATATTCACAAGTTTCCCGGCGACGAGATCAAGGTAAGCGCTTTCATTTCTCTTGCCTCTGTGCGGAACGGGAGCCAGATAAGGAGAGTCTGTTTCCAATACAATTTTATCTAAAGAGATTTCTTGTAAAAACTGATCAATTTTCCCGTTTTTAAAAGTGACTACTCCACCTATGCCTAAAATAAAATTCAGATCAATGGCATGTTTTGCCTGCTCAAGGTTTCCTGAAAAACAATGAAAAATACCTCTTAATTGGGGATGTTTTTTTCGTTCCAATACTTCAAATGTTTCATCAAAACTTTCTCTTGTGTGGATGACAATGGGAAGATCCATTTCTATAGCCCAATCGATCTGTTGTTCGAAAGCCTTCACCTGTATATCTAAAGTCGATTGATCCCAATACAAATCAATTCCTATTTCTCCTATGGCCGGAAACTGCCTTTGATCGAGATAATTTTTAACAATTTCCAGTTCCTTTTCCCAGGATTCCGGTTTTACATAGCATGGATGTAATCCCATCATTGAAAAAATCTGTCCCGGATATTCGGTTTCCAGCTGCAACATCTTTTCGTGTGATTCGGAATCGATGGCAGGAAGATAAAATTCTGTAATTCCTTTATCTAAAGCTCTCTGGATGGCTTCCTTTCGGTCCGCATCAAATTCTTCAGCATAGAGGTGGGTATGTGTATCAATCATTTTTTTATAGTTTTAACAGATCTTCATACGGATTTTCAAGATTCATCAGTATTCCGAAGGCAGGTTCGGTCTTTATGCCCTGTTTTTTAAGTTCTATTATTTTTTGTTTAAATTCTTCTCCTTTCTCCTGTAGTATTTTGTACTCGGCGATCATGTGCCGGTATGCATTCTGTTGCTCAGAAGGTTTATTCTGTCCAAAAATTTCAATCGGAAATTCTTCCAGCATAAAGTTTATAACGATACTTTTTTCTCCATTTATGACCGTGTTTTCCACTTTCATATCGGTACCGGACGGTAGTAAGGGTACTATATCTTCCAAAAATTCTTTTTCAAATCTGAGATCTACTTCACAAATGACATCGAGATCGCTGCTTTCAATATCAATTTGTATAGGAACTGTACCTGTCAGTAATGGAGAGTATGGTTTTAATTTTTCTAAAACTTTATATTTTGTAAGAACTTCAAGCGCTCTTTTCTGTCGTTCATTACCATTTCTCAAATAGTTAATCCTGGTAAAATCGATCATTTAAAATATTTTATGCTTTACCTTTTCGCGTTGCTTTTCAATCCTTTGATCCAGTTTTTCTCTGAATTCAATAAATTTCGGATCTTTTTTATCATTTGTTTTATGTTCCAGCGCCCTCATGATTTTAAAATTTTCTTTGATAAAATCTTTGGTATCATTTGAAAAATAAGCATCCCCGAATTTATCAAAAATATAATTAACCGCCTGTGTACTGGGATGAATCATATCTTCTTTATAAAAGCGGTAATCCCGCAGATCATCCATCAATATTTCATACACCGGCAGATATTGGCAATCTTCAAACATCGAAATAGACTCGTGGATGGCTGTAATCAGCTTAGACTTACTGAGTTGATTTTCAACCATGCCATCTTTGGTATGGCGTACAGGTGATACGGTAAATAAAATCTGAACTCCTTCTTTACAAATATCCTTCAGATCCAGAATGGTATTATAAATGGCGGCGGTAAGTTCCTGATGGGTCAGCAATCTCTTTTCAAAAAACTTCTGTGGAATTTTATGACAGTTTGCAACGAGTTTTTTTTGGGGGAGAAATTCGTAGATAAACGAACTTCCGTAGGTTACAATCACCCAATCAGCTTCCTGCAGGAAAGCGTTACCTGCTTCAATAGCCCCATTAATCTTATCTAGGGTCTGGTGAATATATCGGGTATCAAAGCTTGTATGGTGATCGAGAGAGATGTATTGATCATGATAAGTGATTAAATCTTCCTCCTCATAAAATGCTGAGTCGTGAAGTATCCTGACTTCATTATGAATTGAAAACGGGTTAAAAATGGTTCCAAAAGGATTATTAAGTGTCTGAAGCTGACCTTGCTGTAACAGGTCGGTCATTTCGGAAGCAAAACAAGAACCTACTGAAAATATTTTATCTTCAATCTCAATTTTCTTTTCTGATGCCGGAATATCAACTTCTGTTCTGAATTTCATTGTACAGGTATTAGATTGCAGGAAACACGCTGCAGGTAAATTGCTGTTACCTGCGGCATGCCTTCTGCTCCCTCTATTAACTTTCTCTTCTCAACAAATAATTTGCCAGTTCGATAAACGGTTTTTTCTTTTCTTCCGGAATATCGATTTTCTGAAGATAGCTTTGTCCTATTTCGTTATGTTTTTCGATAAGGCGAAGTGCTTTTTCATCTACTTTCGTTCTTCTGAAGATCTTTTCAACGCCATATACCTTGTCAATATTTTCAGTTTTCTTTGAATACCAGTAATCCAGCTCTTTTCTTTCTTCTTCTGTAGCATGTTCTCTTGCCAGCAGGTACAAAACCGTTTTTTTATTTTCGTAGATATCTCCTGCATGTTTCTTTCCAAACTGTGCCTGATCTCCGAAAACGTCAAGATAGTCATCCATGATCTGGAAGGCGATTCCGATATGTTTTCCGAAGTTGAAGATGGCTTTTGCATCTTTAAAATCTGCTCTTGCGATCAAGGCTCCGATTTCAAAAGAAGAGGCGCTTAAAACTCCTGTTTTGTAAGTAATCATTCTGATATAGTCATCAAAAGTTACATCTTTCTGAGTTTCAAAATTGATATCATATTGCTGCCCTTCACACAATAAAAGACCTGTATGAGTGAAAATCCTGATACATGCCTTGAAAATTTCAGGTTCCAGATCTTCAAAGAATTTATATGCTTTCAACATCAATCCGTCTCCTGAAAGGATTCCCACATTGATTCCGTGTAAAGTATGGATGGTAGGTTTATTTCTTCTTAGGGGGCTTCGTCCATAATATCATCATGGATCAGCGTGAAGTTATGGAAAAACTCAATTGCCAACGCGGGCTTTATAGCCTCTTTAAGGTCGCCGCCAAACAAATCACAAGCCATCAGTACCATAATGGGACGAAGACGTTTTCCTCCGTGGGAAATAATGTAATTCATCGGTTCATATAGTTCCGCTGGCTTATCTTTAAAAGTGTACTTATTGATGGCCTCCCCAACAAGCTGCTGGTATCTGTCTAAAAATTCCATAAAATCTTATAATTTGAACAAAAATACGATTTTTAAAAAGTTAGGAAAATAAAAATGCAGACTCTTTTTGGTAAAAGTTGCCTAATTTTTCTGGAAGCAATGAATGACTATGATAAATTATTTTTTTATAGATTAATCATAGAACAAAACCAATGGTATGTATAATATATTAAAAGCCATCTTATGATAAACATAAGATGGCTTGGTATTTATCAAGATAATTCACTGTAATGCTATTTTAGTGTATTAGCTTTGAATATCTGATCATTTGTGTGACAAAATCAAGTTTCATTTTAAGAACTTTGATAATCACTTTTAAGATTTTAATGGTATTTTAATATTGATTTTGTCATCAAAAATTTTATACCCTTTACGTTTAAGATCTTTTATATATTTTGAACAACCTAATAGAGTTGCAGTATATTCATTATGCCTAGATTGAATTTCTAAATCATATTTTTCCGTTTTTTTGATCTTATAGTAAAAATTTATATTTAAAATGTCAAGCTGCACTATCAAAGAATCTTTTTTATTTACCAATAATAAATCGGCTTTGCAATCTTCCAGATCTCTTGAATAATAGCCTTTCGGGATCATTTTTTCTGGAACATCATACAATTCATTATTCTCGTACACATATGTTTTACCAATAAATCCCTGGGGATCTATAATATAATTATCGTCTGTATGATTAATGATTTTATATGTGTAGGGGCTAGCTCCGTCCAAATATCTTTGCATTGACACACTGGAATCTAGTAAAATAATTTCCAGATCACTTCTAGTATTTACCTTTATCTGAGACAAATAAAAACTGTAAATACATATTGCAATCAATATACAAGTTCTTTTCATTTTATATTTATTTAATAAGCAAAAATGATGGTACAAAACCCATTTTCACTTTATGATCAAGACCTGTTGAATCCATAACTCCTGTCCATTTATATTCTTCAAAATAGGCTCTATATTCCATAATATCAGTAATGCTAGAAAGCTGCCAAAATGTTTTATAGAATCCTGAAACATAATCAATAGAGTGCCTCATTTCATGTATAAATACTGTGGCCAGTTTATAATTAGACTTTGAAGTCAGTCCAGGAGCCAATATAACTTTTCCTTCCGCATTTGTAATTCCCCATGCAGAATCTTTTCCACCAGAGTTCAAAGTACCTCTTGCTGTAATCGTTAGTTTTGCATTATCACCTTTTTCCCATTCGGCAATTGTATTGGCGTCAGCAAATTCTGCCCATTGTGCACTATTATCCCAATATTCTTTAAATATGGTCTTATAGGCATTTAAAGTTGTTTGATTTGCCTTATCTTTTGGATTTACTTTATTATCTATTAAAAATTGGTTTAGTTTTTCTTTATACTCTGACATTGCAGCCATTGTATGCAGCGCATGATTCAGCCCTGCTACAGTTCCTCCAATCAGAGCTCCCTGCCAGAAATTCCCTCCTGATAAAGCTGAACCTACACCTCCTGCTAAAGCTCCGAAACTGATCTGCCCTACAGCAGAACCAGCAGCTCCTTTGGCGATAGCTCCAAAAGCACTTGCTCCCAAACTTCCTAAAGCACCTGATAAAAATGCTTGTCCGAAATTATATCCCTGCATTAAAGATAAGGCACCCTGAGCTACCGCATGCGCTCCCGCTTGTGCTAAAACACCTAACGTCGTCCCAGCAAACTGTGTAGCGGCGGTATATCCACTTGCTGCAGTAGTAAAAATTCCTCCTATTCCTGCTGTCACGGCTCCGCTTATTGCTCCGAAGGTAATGGATTTCAAGAATCCGCCCCAACTCCAGTTGCTGGAAAAAGAAGCACTAATGATGTAAGAAACGGCTCCTATTGCCGCCCCTATAACGGCTGCTGTAGCAACTGTTCCCCAAAAGACAGGCAAGGCTGCAAAAATAGCAAAAACAAATTCTCCATTCGGATCGTTATACATCAGTGGATTATTCATCACATATCCGTATTTATTATAATTTTGGGTATTGGTAGGATCCTGAATATTCTCATCGGCATTTAAAAATCTTCTTAATAACGGATCATATAATCTTCCATTCATGTGAATAATTCCTACTTCTCCAAAATGTTCATGGCTGGTATACCCACGATCAATCATAAGATCATTCGACTGGCTGAGGATGGAAGCTTTATCTGTGATAATCGCTCCGTTTCCTATTTGTAAATGAGTGAAGTTCCCCCATGCATCAAAATGTCTTTGTTCAAGCTTATTTCCTGCTTCATCACTCACCGCTAAGATACTTCCCAAATAATCTTTATGCAAAAATTTATAAGATCCGTTAGCCTCCGTATAATTCTTCACAAAGATAATATTGCTTTCATAAGGATTCCCACCAATATACAGTATATGTTTTTCTTTTCCTGTCGTATTGTCAGTAATGATTTCATAGCTTCCGTCTTCATTATAGAATTTGGTAAATTTACCATCAGCTTCTGCAGCGAAGTTTCCTCCGTAAGTAACCCTCTGCCTCATTGCTGTTAATCCATATTGGAAGGCAACATCGCCCTTTTCTCCATCAATGAATACAGGATCATTATTTTCATTATAAACAATAGTCTGAATGAGATCATTATTGTAATTTTGAGTTCCGGCAGCATTTAAGGTCATTCCTGTTGCCTGATAAATTTTGGCAGAATTCTCAAACTTAATCGTCCCGACCTGATCATTTTGGATGATTCTCCCCTTAACATCATAAACATTTCTGTAAGCCGCAGGTTTTACTCCTGTTACAGGATCTGTCCAGTTGACTAATCTATTGTTATCATCATAATCGAAAGTCTCAACAATATTAAAGTCGCCTCCTGTTGTTCTGCTCTTCAATTCATTTCTGATGGCATCGAATGAATAGGAAAGCTGTAGAATGCCCGGCTTTATTTGGGAAGAATGGTTGATACCAACTAAGAAACCATTAGTATCGTAAGTATTGTTAATCTGCGTCGATCCTAATTTAGCTTTCGATATTTGTCCCTTTACATTGACTTCATCAAGCTGCCAAAGGATTTTCCCTGAGTTTTTATCTTTGACCTGATAAAGCTCACCATTCCATGTACTGTATACATTTTCTATGTTCACTTTGGTAAGAGTACCGGAAGAGTAGACCTGTTTTTCATAAGAAACTATTCTTCCTTTATCATCGTAGGTCATGCCTTTCTGGATAAAATACTTACCATTACTGCTTTCCGAAGAAGATAAAATTCTCCCCTGGGGATCATAAGAAACATTGTAACCAAATGCCTTTCCTTTGGAAGTTCCGGATTTGGAAATCAGTTTTCCTTTGTCATTATATGAATAAGAAATAGTTTTATTGGTTGCCTGCCCACCATCGACGGTAGAAATTTCTTTTTTATTAATTAGCTGTCCTAAATTATTATAAGCATACTCCTTGGTACCTTTTGGGCTGATAAATTTCTTTGGTTGTCCGAATCCTCCATATTCATATTGATACAACCCATTGGAAGGATCATTAAATTCCGATTTGTTTCCCCATGCATCATACTTCGTAGTCACGATATTTTCGGCATATTGAGCCTTTATCTGTTCTCCTGCAGCATTATAGGAAAATGTAACGGTTCCTCCCTTATCGGTAGTTGTTAAGATATTTCCCAAGGCGTCCGCAGTTTTAGTTGTCACCCTACCATATCCGTTCAGTTCTTTCACTGTGGTAGTTAACCCTGAAACGCTGGTCTCCATTTGTTTCCCTGTAAAAGAAGTAGCCTTTATTTTAGCCGGGAAAAAAGTATCGTCATACTCTATGATATTCCAATCACTTACCCCCTGCCCTTCGAAAAAGGGCTCTGATTCCTTTGATTTTCTTCCTAAAATATCATATTGCGTAGCTTTTAAAACAAAGTATCCCTGTCCAAAAGCTTTGGTTGAAGAAGTTATTTCCTGACCAAGTGTATTGGTGTATTTCTTTGAAATATTTCCACTTGGATCATATTGTGTAATAATCAAATTGGTAAAATAATCTTTTTCATACTGATATGTTGTTGTACCCAGTAAATTGGTTTTAGCCTTCACAAGCTTACCCCATGGATCATAGGTGTTGATAAGGGTATTATTGAGAGGATCAGTTTGGGTTAAAATTTGCCCCCAATCATTATAAGTAATGTTGGTCTGCAATCCGAGATTATCAATTTTTTTAACGACAAATCTACCTTTGTTATCATATTCTGCCTGCGTAGTCTGGCTCTGAGAATCTATGCTATTTGTGATGATTCTTTGAATAACATTTCCAAACCCATCATAAATGTAGGTATCCAGTATATATCCGGAATTATCTCTGTTCCATGTTTTTTGGGTTTTCAGTAAGTTGTTTTCGTATGTGTATTCTTCCTTTGCAGATTTGTTATCTCCATAGGCCTGTCCTATGTCAGTTTTAGACTTGGGAAGACCAATATAATAATCAGCTCCAATTCCAGATGGATTATGAATATACTCAAAAGTAGACGTAGTAATACCATAACCATTGTTAACATTGTAAATGCTTTTTGACGGAAGATAATATTCTCCATAAGTGATATTATTCACATTGGTGATGCCTGTTAAAAAATCCTTGGTTTTGATCTCTTTTGGTAGCAGTGCTGTAACAATTTTCGGTTTATCAGCATTAGGTATGGAAGTGACAACCTGTCCGTTCAGCAATTTATCGATTTGATATTGTGTAAATTTAAAACTTAATAATTGCGAATTATTCTCAGAGATATCTCCCGGGAAAATCATATTTTCATTATTAGTTCTGATTGACCATTCTTTTAGCGGAACCCCGTCATTTAAAGGATCAATCTCTTTTCCTGTCCATACTTTGGTATTTTCAAGCCCATCAGCATACCAGGAAGAGCGGGCTGTCTGACGGAAGCCTACTATACCTTTCCCCTGTAAATGAGCAATATATCCTCTGTATCTGAAATCCTGCTTCCTGCCTGACATCCTGATCTGACTTACCCCATACATCTGAGATAATCTATCCATTTCCATGTACGGATAAAGTTCCTTTTTTACCGGAGAATATATATTGGGATTGATGACAGGATCAAGTTCTTTATAATCAATATCATACTGAATACCACCCTGAAAGATACCTGAAATATTTTTATCAGCATTGAGATTATAATGTTGGTAACTGATCAGTTTTCTTTCTCCATTATCAACACTCTTCAATAAAAATAATATTTTAGATGATTTATTATTCACTCTGAAATCACCAAATAGCGGGTTTACAACTACTTTAGCTCGCTGCGAATAATAAATACGTTTCCTGGTGAAACGCCATTTAAATTCTGTATCTGCAGCATTATAATACGGTTCTGCATAATTGTCAATAGACCATGTAGACAACTGATTATTATTAGCTGCAAATATTATTGTAGAATTGACAAGGTCACTTTTCCCATCATTATCCAGATCAATCAATCCCGGTTGAGAATAGTTGACAAGAGAGGTAGGGTTCTGAGATACCTTTTTGTAATACATTAGTCCCTGAACACTTTCAGATAGAGACAGTCCGGTATTTAAATAGATAGACCATCCTGTCATATAGATATCGTTGGTTGCATTCTCATGCAAAGGCAGAAGCATTTCAATATTTCTGTCCCCATTCAGATCTCCAAATTGTAGCCCATCTATCAATCCTTTTACGGTATGTAAATTTTTCAGATTGAGAACATAGGTATTGTTTTGCTTTTTCAGTTCATATTGTCGAACACTGTTTAATGGGGTATTAACTGTTCTAGTAGTAGATGAACCATTCTCGTTCATGTATTCTTTGGTAAAAAAAGTTACATCCGTATTTCCACCGGTAGCCTCTACAAAAACAACATCCTGTGTTCCATCGTTGTCAAAATCCATAATTCCCCCTTTACTGAGAATATCTTTAGGTGTAGTACCGGGGATAATATGGATTGTATTGTTTTTTATATCATCATTATCTACAACTACATATCTATGCCCAACTGTTTTGCATTGCCATCTTCCTTTAGGCGGATCTGGAACAATCACAACATATTTGCATTTACTATCTTGTATTCCCATTACAAGTTCAGACATTCCATCAGAATCGATATCTGCTTCTTTTAAAGTGATAAGACTTGATTTGTTACTTCCATATTCATACTCAGGATCCGGATCAGGCGGATATATACCATTACCAAACTCATAGGTATTGTTGGCTATCGTTTTAGAATATTCTAAAACAAGAGGATTATTATAAGTATTTAAAACAGAAGCGTCACTTTTTATAGAGTAGTATTTTAATTCTATATTTCCTGTAGACGGAGGATTAGAGCTTGAGTTTGCTTTGGAAATAATAAGTCCTTGTTTCGTTTTAATATAATTGTCTGCTGATTTTATATTAAAAGTGGTGAAACTGCTGCTAGGCCAAAAAGTGGTTGAAGCGCCCAAATAAACAAAAGAAGGACTGCTGCTGTTGATAGCATCGAAATAAATATAATATCCATCAGGTCTGCCACTCTGAGCAGGCTGCATTACGATAAAATCAACCAATCCATCTCCATTATAATCTCCGGTCGTCACAATATTATTGTAATCAGCAAAATTACTTTCACTGCTCGTGGTGGTTAATGGTTTTGCAGTAAAGGTAACCGGATTGGCTGCATCTCCTATACTGTTACCTTCCGTTACACTTTTTACAAACTGATAGTTAACCCTGTTATTGGGATCACTATTGACAGTTTCCACGGAATAGTTCATAGAATAGCTTTTGAAGGTACTACTCCCTGCGTTAACTCTTACTGTAGTTAATATTTTACTCTGTAAGAATGGCACCCCTTTCACATAAGATGATTCCTGGATATTTCTGGGAGCGTAGTAAAAGTTAATCTGATTGTAATGAGCTTTCCCCAGTGTTTCATTTCCGCCCCATTGGATGGTGTTAATAGCAGCTGTATTACTACTTTGAGTATAGTTATAAGTAATGTAGTTTCCTTTGCTATCTTTCCATTTTACGATATTATATTCTATCGGGGTTCTTGCCTGGCTTGTTCCTGAAGCTACGGCCCCATACCAGGCTTGAGATCCATCTTCAAAAGTCACTTCCCAATATTCAGGTCCTTGCCATGCCTGCCCACTAATGGCTCCTTTTGATTTTATTCTGGCATTTGAAAACCTTTCTGTCACATATTCAGCATCGTCTTTTCCATATTCACCTGACTTTAAGATTAATCTTTGACCATTGAAGGTGTAATAATCGGAATAATCTAACTGAATCCCTTTAAGTTCTCCGTCTTTTTCAACGGTTTTTCCGATTCTGGCTATCGATGTGATTCCGGCTAAGTTCCAGCCATATCCGGCAATCCCATTTCCAGAGCCACTTGTATACACCAGGTTAATTTGTGGGGCTACGCTTTTTACTCCCGGAGGTAAAGCAACTGGTACGGTAAATTGTAGCTGTCCCGATACATTGACATCAATATTTCCTTTCGTATCATGAAAGCTTTGGCCTTGTGGCGCACTGGTACCACTTGGATTATTAGCGCCAGCATTTGAATCTGCTGGCCCACCACCTGGGTTGTCAGTCGATGGCCCGATCTTAGCAATAAATGGATTAGAGCTGCTTGATTTAGCAGAAAAACCTTGTGCAAATATTATACTCTGCGGATCCTGAACTGTTCGGGATGTAGTTTCTGCCTGATAAAGTATGGTTTGCGAAAATCCCGCCACAGAACATAAGGATAGTATAAAAGATGAAATAAATTTCATATTCATATAATTATTTTATAAGTGATAATTGATAGGTTGTAGAAATAGTATTGAATAGAGAAAAAGAATATTTTTAATCTTCAATGTCCCAATTCTTGAATATTACTCTTATCGTTTGGTAATATTTCTACTAAAAACTCTTCCGTCTTTTAATGTAAAGCGTAGTATGTAAACGCCCCAGTCATAGCCTGTCATATTGATTTTCACCTGACGATTTAATCCTGGTGTATTCTGCTGCTGGAATTTCCAGTGAACAGTACTATGTTGATACAATGAGACAGATTCAATCAGATTATCAACTTCTTCCGTCCAGTCTATGGTCAAATAGTCATTTACCGGAACAGGATAAAGCCTGATCTGTTTCCAGAAGGCTTTCTCATCAATGGTTGAAGATTGTTGGGTAACTGTTTGCGGTTTTAACAGCTCCTGTAGTTTAATCTCTTTTGGTACAGTTTCTTCCGATTTTTTCCCGGTACTGTTTGTTCCTCTGTATCGTTGGTTTCCAGCTTCATCATATTTAAAATAGACTTCAGTTTGTGAATAGCCGAGAAAACCTATCAATAGAGAGAACATTGAAAGGAGTTTTGTTTTCATAGATGGTTATTTTGATGGAGTAAAAGCACTTAACTTATAGCTTTAAATCTTAAAGTTTTTTAGATTAAGATCTAAGTATTTTGCTTTTCTTCCACTAGTTTTTTTTGAAATCACAAACATTAAAGAAATCTTTAATCAATTGTGATTCTAATTTCAAATATAATAAAAAAACTAGTGTAAATATCTGATCTCTTCATCTTATTATTAATTTTTTAAAAAATATCTCTTGGAAAAAAATATAAATTACAGTTAAAAAAGCTATTATTTTTTAAAACAACAAAAACATTTTTAAGTAAACATATTTTTTTAAAACAAATCCTAACTCACATTGAAATAGCATTTGTCTTATCCAACTACATTCATTTATAGAAACAAAAAACTTTGCCCAAACGGACAAAGTTTATATGTTTATTTCAATTTTTATCTTAGAAAAGGAAGGTTACAATAAGATAAGTAACTCCCGCTACAATAGCTGAAATCGGAATTGTCAGTACCCAGGCCCAAAGAAGGCTTACTGTAATCCCCCATCTCACTGCCGATATTCTTTTTGTCAATCCTACCCCGATAATAGAACCTGTAATCGTATGTGTTGTAGATACAGGAATACCGAAATGGTCTGTAATGAATAAGGTGATAGCTCCTGCAGTTTCTGCACTTACCCCTTCCAATGAGGTTACTTTAGTAATCTTGGTCCCCATTGTTTTAATGATTTTCCATCCTCCACTCATTGTTCCTAAAGCGATTGCAATAAATGAAACGAGAGGAACCCAAATATAGTGCTGGGCAAAGTAATCAAAACGTTCTGCTGAAGGGATGTTCAAATACTGGGTATCCTGAAGCATATTAACGTGATAATAAATAACCGCTGCCCCAATGATCCCCATTACTTTCTGAGCATCATTCAGACCGTGTCCCAAGCTAAACAAAGCGGAAGAAGCCAGCTGTAATCTTTTGAAGGACTTATCAGCTTTGTGAGGGTTTGATCTTTTATAAAGGTGTACAATGATAAGAGTGATGATGATTGAGATAATCATCCCTATAATCGGAGCCATGAAAATGAATAAGAAGATAGGAATCACTTTATCAAACTTCACGACACTCTGGTGAGTCACCTGGTTGAAAGCTTCTTTAGCCGTATCCCAGAAACCAAGAGCCGGCTGCGCTGCTGCCACCTCATGGTAATCCATCATGAAAGCATGCATTAATGCTGCTCCCAGGAATCCACCGATCAATGTATGTGAAGATGATGAAGGAATTCCGAACCACCATGTCAACAGGTTCCAGGCAATTGCTGCCACCAGACCGGAAAATATGACTTCAAGGGTGATAAAATTCTCATTAACTGTTTTGGCAATTGTATTACCGATTTTGAATTCTCCAATAATATAAGCAGCAATAAAGAATGCTGCAAAGTTCCATAGGGCTGCCCATAGTACGGCCTGGAATGGAGTTAAAACTTTTGTAGAAACAATAGTTGCAATTGAGTTGGCTGCATCATGAAAACCATTGATGTAATCGAAGATTAATGCCAGCGCAATAATAACTACAAGTAAAATAGGAAATTCCATTTTTTGCGATGTATTATGCGTATTTAATCATGATGTTCTCAATGGTATTGGCAACATCTTCTGCCTTATCAGTTACAATTTCAAGATAGTTCAATACAGATGAAACTTTGATGATATTGATTGCATCGTTGGTTTCAAATAGTTCCACCATTGAATTGGAAAGTAAATCGTCTGCAATGTTTTCAATAGAATTTACTTTGATACAAGCTTCTTTCACCTGCTCCATATTTTTGAAACCTTTAAGGTTTTTCATGGCATTCTGAATTTCAAGACATGCTTTGTGGATCAGTAAAGAGAAGTCGGAATACGCCTTCATCTCCGGCGATTTGTATAAGAAAATATATTTTGTAGAAGCGTAGATATAATCAGCGATATCATCTAATCCTGTTGCCAAGGTGTGAATGTCTTCACGGTCAAAAGGAGTAATGAAGTTTTTTCCTAATTCTACGAAAATCTCATGCGTAAGTTCATCATTTTTATGTTCGAAGTCGCTCATTTTCTTCAACATAGAATCATCATTAAGATCGAAATCTTTAATTCCTGTATTGAATTCTTCAGACATTGCAACTAGATTTTCAGTTACTTTTTCAAAAAGTACAAAGAAGATTTTATCTTTTGGTTGAAAAGCGTGGAAAATATTACCAATTCCCATTTTTTAGTATTTATAATTCGTGTGCAAATTTCCTAAAAAGGACCGCCCACGAAACTATATAACATTAAGTTTTGTTAACATTCGCTTACCTTCTGATTATCAAATAAAAAAACCGACATTACTGCCGGTTTTATATGGTTTACACAAGGGTTAGTTTGCCACTTCAGCCCTCATATCTTTTCCTTTGAATTTCATGGACTGAATATTGCTAAGGACATTGTCTTTGAATGATTTTTCAACTTCGAAGAAAGAGAATTTCTCTAAAATTTCAATATCACCGATTTCAGCTCTTTTCTTGGTTTTTCCACCAGCGGTAGCTTTGTTGATAATATCTAAAACATCGAGTTTTTTCAAATGGTCTTTTTTCCCAAGGTTGAAGAAGAATCTTACCATGTTTTCATCTTTTCTTCTTGGTTTTCCACCACGGTCTCTGTCTCTTCCACGATCTCTGTCGCGACCTCTGTCTCTATCTCTGTTACGGCCACGGTCTCTTCTTGAGTAATCGTCATCTCTGCTGCTCAGTTTCTGCTCAGCAAGGTCATGCTTATCTTTGTAATATAAAGCAAGATCTTTCAATTGGAACTGCAGCAACTGGTGTACCAATTCTTCTTTTGTGAAGTTGCTCAAATCAGGAATTAAGCTATCATCAAATTCGAAAAGATCTTCGTGCTCTGTGAATAATTTTTCAAAAACACCACCTACCTGAGCTTTGATAATATCTTCACCGGTAGGAATAAATCTTTCGTTAATTTCAATCTTTGTAGCAGATTTGATCTGCTTCAGCTTTCTGCTTTCTTCCGGCTTGATTAAAGCCATAGAAATACCGTCCTTCCCTGCTCTACCTGTTCTTCCGCTTCTGTGAACGAATACTTCAGGATCATCAGGTAAAGAGAAATGGATCACGTGAGTCAGAGAGTTTACATCCAGACCTCTTGCTGCAACGTCTGTTGCTACAAGAATATCAATGTTTTTTAATCTGAATTTCTTCATCACCGTATCTCTCTGCGCCTGAGAAAGGTCTCCGTGAAGAGCATCAGCAGCATAACCGTTCTGCATCAGAAAATCAGCTACCTCCTGAGTTTCCATTCTCGTTCTGCAGAAGATAATAGAATACTGGTTAGGATTAGCATCGATCAATCTCTTCAACGCTTCTTTTTTCTGACGGTAACCTACCACGTAGTATTCGTGAGTAATGTTCTTCTTCACTTCGTTGATAGAACCTACTGAAATACGGTGTGGCTTGGTAAGATAGTTTTTGGAAATTCTTTCCACTTCTTTATTCATCGTAGCCGAGAATAAGAAAGTCTGTTTAGTTTCCGGAGTTTCGCTCAGAATGGTTTCCAATTCGTCTTTGAATCCCATAGAAAGCATTTCATCGGCTTCATCTAATACCAACCAATGAATAGCAGAAAAGTCTAATGCTTTTCTGTTGATAAGATCAATTACTCTACCAGGAGTTCCCACAATAATCTGTGGCTTATCCTTCAAAGATCTCATCTGATCTACAATACTGCTTCCACCATAAACTGCTGTAGTTTTGATGTCTTTCATGTACTTAGAGTAATTCTTTATGTCCTTCGAAATCTGAAGACATAATTCCCGTGTCGGACAAAGCACCAATAATTGGATTTTGCGACTCGTATCGTCAATCATATCCAAAATCGGAAGCGAAAACGCTGCTGTCTTGCCTGTCCCTGTTTGCGCAAGTGCGATCAAATCGCGAATATCTGAAAGAATAAAAGGGATAGTCTGTTTTTGGATTTCTGTTGGGCTTTCGTAACCCAGTTCGCCAATTGCCTTAAGGATATCAGGACTTAAATTGGTTTCCGTAAATAAATTCATTAACTATTTTAAAATTTTTGCAAAGATACAATAAATATTTGACTTGTTTTTGAACAAAGTTTTAAATATACAAACTTAAATTCAGAATCTTTTACTATTTTTTTAATTTTTGGAAAATTAAATCCAAAAAAAAACACCCTTACATTAAGGTATTATTAAATATTATTTTTTTTTATTAAATTGGATTAATTTTTTATGTATTATGTATGAACTTTTAAAAATAAAACCACAGAACGCGGATTATTCCATTTAAAATACCCTTTTACAGGCTTTGATTTTTTGGAAAAGTTGAAAATTGAACGTTGAAAATGAAAAACAGCTGTTTTACCAACATCATTAACCTGCCACAAATAACAGGCAGTAACAAGCAACTCACAAAGAGCAACCAGATAACCATCCACCCACAAAAACACTACACAAAATTATGTCAGCAAGTATTTCTCCCGATACATTCGGTTTTTTAAAAAAATTAAACAAAAATAATAATAGAGAATGGTTCAATGAAAACAAAAATCTCTACACAGAATCTCAGGGAAATGTGATCAGTTTTCTGGATGACCTGCTTAAAGAAATGTCATCATTCGATGCAGGGCTTGCAAAAATTGACAGTAAAAAAGCACTATTCAGAATTTACAGAGATACCAGGTTTTCAAAAGATAAAAGTCCTTATAAAACCAATTTCGGGGCTTCCCTGGGAATGGGAAAAGGAAGCCAGAAAGGAGGCTATTACCTTCATATGGAACCCGGCAAATCTTTTTTGGCCGGAGGAATTTACATGCCTGAACCTTCGGTACTGAAAGAAGTACGCAAGGAAATATCTTTGTACGGAAATGACTTTCTCAACATTTTAAATCAGAAAGATTTTAAAAAACATTTTCCTGAACTTGATCAGCAGGATAAGCTGAAAAAGATACCTCAGGGTTTTGAAAAAGAAGATCCGATGGGAGAATATCTGAAACTTAAAAATTTTATTGTTCTTTATCATCTTAAGGACGAAGAGGTCCTGGATAAAAATGCCGCCGGCAAAATGTCAAAGATATTTAAACTCATGAAACCATTTAATGATTTCCTCAACACTCCTTTTCTTTGACATTACATAAGCTTTTAGGTATACACCTTATCATTACTGCTTGTTTCAGACCCTGTGAAGAAACTATCATAGAGCAGAATAAAACCTCTAACCTGTCAAAACTCATATCTCTCAGAAATAACTCACATACACTACTTACTGACTATCAGTATTTTATATTTAACATTTTTTAAGATATATTTTACATTTTTGTTTATCTTTGCTGTTCGTCAAAAAGTCAAGGATGTCTTTATACCAAAAAATTGCAGAAAACCTACAATATATAAGTCCGAGTTTTTATAAAAAAGATACTTTAAAAGTTTAAATAATCTTAATAAGGATAATTTTTCGGCACGCAATGTAGAACCGGAACTGGTATGGATCAAAGAGTACCTTCCCAAAAATGCTGTAATACTTGATATTGGTGCGAATGTAGGAACCTTTCTTTATCAATTGGAAAACAAGCTGGATCATGAGCATATTTACGCTTTTGAGCCTAATAAAAAGCTATTCTTGCGATTAAAAAGATTATTTCCTTCCATGCGTGTACTTCCTTTGGCCCTTTCTGACGAAAATATGATGGCCGAATTTAAAGTTCCTGTCATCAATGGAAAAACAATTGCATCCCGTGGGACCTTAAACACTTCTTACAAAGAAAAAGGTGAAGAAAAAAGCTACACCGAGCAAGTAAAGGTGATTAAACTCGATGACTGGGCAGCTTTGGAGCATTTCAACAGACTTGATTTTATTAAAATTGATGTTGAAGGAAATGAGATCAAGACCCTTTCCGGAGCCAGGGAAACCATAAGACAGTTCCTTCCTACCTTAATGGTTGAAATGGAACAAAGACACCACCAAACACCTATATGGAACGAGATATCTGAAGTAAAAAGCTGGGGATATGAGGCGAAATACCTTAACAGGAACAGCTTCACCCTGGAAACACTTACGGAGGAAATCATATCACAAAATACAAACGACGAAAAAAATAAAACTCAGTACATCAACAATATTATTTTTATACCTAGAAACCCTTAAAATAACTTTATGAGTGTAGTAGCGAGACAAGGCTTCAAATATTCCATTATCGGCTATATTGGTTTTTTGCTGGGCACAGTTTCCGCAATTTTCATTTTCCCGAATGATTTTGAATTTTATGGAAAACTTCGCTATATCCTTCCTACTGCTGAAATGCTGGTACCCTTTGTGGTATTGGGAATCTCTTATTCTAACGTAAAATTCTTTCATACGGTAGAAAAGGACGGTAAGAAACAAAATATGCTGTCGCTGTCATTGCTGACCGTTTTTATCAATTTTCTGATCTTCACGGCTGTTTTTTTTATCCTGCCTTATTTTTACCCTAAATTCAAACATTCAGAAGCATGGAAGATCAAAGAAATGATTCTTCCATTAATTTTAATTCTTTCTTTCTGCGCTATTTTTAACAAGTATACTTCGAACTATAAAAGAATTGTTGTTTCCAATATTTTTGACAATCTGTTTCCGAAAATAGCTAACCTCGGGGCATTTTGCCTTTTTTATTATTTTGCGTTATCACAGAAAATAGCCTTTGCTTTCTTTTTCGGAATATTTACCCTGATGCTTTTCGGATATATTTATTACACCAATAAGCTTGAAAAGATACAGCTGGATTTTAATACCGATTACTTCAAAAAGAATAATTTCTGGAAAGAATTTTTCAATTACAGCTTTTTTGGATTCCTGGGGACTTTCGGAAATTATCTGGCTATCAACAGTTTTATGATCGGAGAGTTTATGGGAATGGAAGAGGTAGGAATCTATTCTGTGCTATACGCCCTGATTTCCCTGATCTCTATCCCACAACTTGGATTATTTAATATTTCCGCTCCTATTATCAACAAGACCCTTGCTGACGGAGATATGGAAGAACTTGACAGATTCCACAAAAAAACATCTTTATCATTATACTTTTTGGGAGCTGTATTATTCTCATGTATCATGGTTGGATTTCCTTATCTGACGCAATTTATGCCGAAAAACGGAACGATGCTGAGAGAATATGAGCCTGTAGTCTGGATCTGGGGATCTGCGGTTCTGATAGATCTTGCCACCGGCTTCAACGGGAATATCATCTCACTCTCAAAATACTACCGTTTCAATATCCTGGTGATGCTTTTATTAGCCGGATTAACGATTGGGTTAAACTATTACTTCATCAAGAATACCCCATTAAAGCTTATCGGAATCGCTTTGTCTACTGCTATTTCATTATCGATCTACAATATTATCAAAATTGTTTTCAATTACATTGTATTCAAGGTTTCTCCTTTGAGTATTGAAATGATCTTTGTTTCGATCATCTGTACCTTAGCGATTACCGTTGCGATCGTACTTCCGAATTTTAGCAGCAACCTGATCAACATGATATACAAGCCTTCAGTTGTTTTGCTGCTGATCTACATCGGAAATTATTTCACAAAGATATTCCCGCTGGAAGATTACCTCAACATGAGATTTATTAAGAGTATTTTTAAATTTTAAAAAGGAAATGAAAGGCTGATTTTTTGCCTTAATCAGAGGAAATAAATTGGTCTAAAACCTGTTTCAGTTTTTTCTGAACCTGTGCTTTACTGTAATTTTTCTGAAAATCATATGTCTTTTCCGAAAGCTCTTCAAGCTGGTCAAAAATGTTTTCTTTTTCAGGAATGATAAACTCCAGCGTTGAAGGATAGTTTTTAGGGAATACAGCAAGTTTGCCGTATCCGATCGCATCTCCAAGATTTCCTGTCATTTTGGTCACACCGTATTTTTCATTGACACTGAAAAATTCTGTTTCCTGTTGGATGGGACACCAAAGAACATCAGCTTTCTGCATCCATTTTTCAAATTCTTGTGAGGAAACTCTTTCAGAAAAGCAGGTGATCACAATATTTTCCGGCGCTTTTTCAGAAAGGCTCTTCAATTGTTTCAATTCGTTGCCTTTTGCCTTTCCCAGAAATACAAATTCACCATACGCATCCGGTTTTAATTCCTGAATTGTTTTAAAAATATAATGATAATCCCTCCTCTTCTGGGAAACCCCTCCCGGAATAACAATAACCGGTTTTTTATTTTCGGGCTTCTCAAAATCTTTTGTATAAAAAATGGGAAGAAATTGATATCTGTCTGAGCTTAATGCTTCATCCAGCACCAAACGGGAAGCAGATTTCCGGTATACCGCTGAAGAATAAAACAACCCTTCTTTCAACAATAATTTTAACCTGTAAATGATATCTCCTTTAAAAATACTTTTTGTAAGATCCCATTTTGAGGTTTTGCTAAAATTAAGATTATGGGTAATAACAGCAGTATTGTATTTTTTTGTAATTGCTAAAAAGGTATTGAAAAAACGATGAACTGTACCTACAATCACCAGATCATAGTTTTTGCCTTTCAATTGATCCAAAATCATAGAACTGTCAGATAAAAATACAGGCTCATCTTTGTGACTGACCTGATCTTTAATTTTTTTTGAAAAATAATAGTCTACATCAAAGTCTCCGGCACCTTTCATAATATTCATGAAAGCCTGTGCGATCTCAGCATGAGTGTCTATTTCTATGTAAGCTATTTTCTTCACTGATTAATTGAGATTAAAATCTTTATTTCGGCTAATTTCGACTTAGTTTTTGATTTATGAAACAAGCTTTCCTTTTTATCGATACTTATAGTATTCCTTGATCATCGTCATCACATCTTCAGCCACTTCTTCTTCAACATTTTCCAGCGCTGGTCGTTGATTACTTTCTGTTCTTCTTTTGTAATCTTCAGTTCCAGTTTTTTTGACCGGCAGTTTTCATAAGATCTGACAATATCAAAAAAGAATGAAGGGGATTTACTTTTCATCGCCTCTTTCGAAGAAGCAATATAAGCAAGGAACCGGTTTAATCCTAAGAAATAAAAATACCTGCCGTAATAATCTGCAGGCCTTATGGTATAGTCCGCTCCTTTTACTTTAATTAATTTTACATGAAGTTCCGGTAAGACCACTTCTTTCCAACCGAGATTCTCAAGGAGAATGGCATCAATATTATCCCATCCCAGCGTTTCTCTTAAGCCGCCCATATGCACAAAACACTCCTTTTTGTAAGCTTTCATGGGGCCTCTTACATGATGTTTATTAGAATTTCCTTCATATATCCAGCTTCCGCCCTTCTCTACATACAACAATCCTCCTACAAGTCCGTACTCAGGATTTTTTACAAAGGTGTCTGCTACTGTTTCCAAATAATTTTCAGGTAAGATAATATCTGCATCAAATTTACAGATGACGTCAAATTTATCCAAAACTTGGGTCTGCAATCCGTTTTTAAAGGCATGTACAACCTTTGAGCCGGGTTGGTGCTCAGATTTTTGCAGATTCACCGTTTCGAAACGAAAATCAGTCCCGGTATATTTCCTGATTACTTCGGAAGTCTTATCTGTAGAACCGTCATTGACAACGATTACTTTAAAATCTTTACAGGTTTGTTGTAATAAAGAATCCAGAGTAAATGAGAGGTTCTGTTCTTCATTATGGGCCGGAATTATGATTAAAAACCTCACGAATTAATTTATAAATGGTGAATGATAAGTGATAAATGATAGTACCCTTTCATTTATCACTTATTGTTTTATATTACTTATTATGCGGTTTCAGCATATTTTTAGGATCCAGAATTTCATCCAGTTTTTCCTGAGAAAGAACTCCTTTTTCCAATACAAGATTGTAAACGCTTTTTCCTGTTTCCAGGGCCTCTTTGGCAATCTCTGTCGATTTTTTATAGCCGATGTAAGGATTAAGGGCTGTTACAATACCAATACTGTGTTTTACCATATTCAGGCACACTTCTTTGTTGGCAGTAATTCCTACTACACATTTATCACGCAGGGTATCCAGAGCATTGCAAAGGAAATTGATATTTTCCATGATTGCATGAGAAAGTACCGGCTCCATTACGTTAAGCTGCAACTGTCCTGCTTCTGCAGCAAAAGTCACGGTAAGGTCATTTCCGATGACTTTAAAACAAACCTGGTTGACCACTTCAGGAATTACGGGGTTTACTTTCCCTGGCATGATGGAAGATCCCGGCTGCATCGGAGGAAGGTTAATCTCAAAAAGACCTGCTCTTGGTCCTGAAGAAAGTAATCTCAAATCATTACAGATTTTGGATAGTTTTACGGCAAGACGTTTTGTTGCTGAAGAATAGATCACATAAGATCCTGTATCAGGCGTAGCTTCCACTAAATCCGGTGCGGAAATAATAGGAAAACCTGTAATCTGGGCTAAGTTTTTCGCACAAAGAGTCGCATAGCCTACCGGAGCATTCAATCCTGTACCGATGGCTGTTGCTCCCATATTTACTTCTACAAACAGGCTTGCATTATTATTTAATTTAGAAATATCTTCTTCTAAAGTAGCTGCATAAGCTTCAAATTCCTGCCCCAATGTCATCGGAACAGCATCCTGAAGCTGAGTACGTCCCATTTTTATGACATCCTGAAACTCCACTCCTTTGGCACGGAATGCATCTACGATTTTTTCAAGTCTTTCCACTAAACCGATATTCATCTGCAATAGTCCCATTTTGATCGCAGTAGGATATGCATCATTGGTTGACTGTGAAAGATTGATATGGTCGTTAGGTGAGCAGAATTCGTATTCTCCTTTATTTTTTCCTAGTTTTTCTAATACGATATTGGCAATAACTTCATTCGCATTCATATTGATTGAAGTACCTGCCCCACCCTGGATCATATCTACCGGAAACTGTTCGTGATATTTTCCGGCAATAAGCTCGTCACAAGCTTCTGCTATTTTAAAATAAAGGTTCTCATCAAGAAGCCCCAATTCATAGTTTGTTTTTGCGGCAGCTTTTTTTACAAAAGCCAACCCTTTGATAAAATCCGGGTATGAAGACAACAGCTGCCCCGAAATTTTAAAATTGTTGATCGCTCTTTGCGTCTGCACCCCATAATAAGCGTCTATTGGAACGTTCAGTTCCCCTAAAAGATCACTTTCTTTTCTGAAATTTTCCATTACAGATATTTTACTGTTTTTGATGGCATAAAGGTAGCAAAAACGCATCTAAACGATGCGTTTTAATTTGATTTATTTTACCGGATATTTTTGGTTTAAAGATTGAAGTATTGCCCATGTTTCGGCATCCATAATTCCATCATAATTTTGCGGACGGTAATGATACTGGAAAGCTTCAATAGTCTTCTTCGTAGCATCATCCCATTTCCCACTCGGTTCTATCCCATATCCGAATTTCTGCAATGCCGTCTGGATAAGGAAGATAAATGAAGAATCATTGTATCTGGCAGGTAACTCTTCCTCCGCAAGATCAAAATAAGTTTGTTTGGCAGCTTCATCATACCACATTCCCAGCTGATACTGGTCGTATAGTCTTTTCCATGGGAACATTGGCCCTGGATCCTGTTTCCTTGTCGGTGCAATATCAGCATGTGCCAAAACATTTGTTGCCGGGATCTGATACCTTGTCGCAATATCCTTTGCCAATGCAGCTACTTTCCTTATTTGCTCATCACTGAAAGGTGCAAATATTCTTTTACCGCTGGCATCTGTAGAATAGCCTGCATTTACAATTTCAATTCCGATGGAGGTATCATTAAGGTTTTTATCATTTCTCCAGGAGCTTACACCGGCATGATAAGAACGTTTGTTTTCATCTACAAGCTGATAAATCTCGTTATCACCGGTATTGTTTACCAGGTAATGTGAACTTACCGCTTGCTGGGTAAGAACCATAACCGATTTATCATCAGGAAGTGCGGTGTAATGTAAAATCAGATAACGCTGTCTGAAGTTTTGTGCAATAGCCGGAAAATAGGTTTTCACTACTTTATACCCTATAGGTTTTGCCGTTACGATTGAACCATAACTTGCGGTATTGTCATTTTTTGTTGGGTCTGCTATATTAGTCGTAAAAAAATCTACTCCATGCTCCGAGACAACTTTGGGTTTATTGCCTTCGGGAGTCTGTGTTTTAACGACCGGTTTTGGCTGTACCACGGGGGTTTTCGGTTTGTATGTATTTTTTTTTACATTTTGTTGGGAAGTACACGAAAAAACGAATGTGCTTAATCCGATGATATATAATGTCTTACGCATCAGTTTGGTTTTTGAATGATTTATTACCTCAAAAATACACAAATTTTTCTTGAATTTTATTTGGTAAATAAAGAAATCTATTCTATATTTGCACTCGCAATAACGGAACAACGATCATTAAAAAATAAACAAAAAGGAGGGTTGCCAGAGTGGTTAATGGAGCAGTTTGCTAAACTGTCGACGCTGAAAGTGTCGCAAGGGTTCGAATCCCTTACCCTCCGCACTCTATATATTTCGGGGCGTAGCGTAGTCCGGTCATCGCGCCTGGTTTGGGACCAGGAGGTCGCAGGTTCGAATCCTGCCGCCCCGACTTTTTTTAATGCGCTTATTTAACTAAGCGAGAATCAACTTCTAAGGGTGCGTAGCTCAGCTGGATAGAGCATCTGCCTTCTAAGCAGACGGTCAAAGGTTCGAATCCTTTCGCGCTCACAAAAAATCTCATCATTTCTATGGTGAGATTTTTTGTTTTATATTCGTTTCATGTGTTATTGTTATATTCTTTATTCAGAGTCTTTAGATAAATATTATATCGGACATTCATGTGAAGACTTGCAGGAAAGACTGAGAAAACATCTTTCAGACCACAAAGGCTTCACTGCTAAAGTTAAAGACTGGCGACTTGTTTATACGGAAGAGTTCAACTCTAAAGCTGACGCATACCACAGAGAACGGGAGATCAAAGCATGGAAAAGTAAAGTCAAAATACAAAAATTTATTTCCCAGGATTTCAAGATAGAGCATCCCGATTACAAATCGGGACGGTCAAAGGTTCGAATCCTTTCGCGCTCACAAAAAATCTCATCATTTCTATGGTGAGATTTTTTGTTTTATATTCGTTTCATGTGTTGTTGCTATATTCTTTATTCAGAGTCTTTAGATAAATATTATATCGGACATTCATGCGAAGACTTGCAGGAAAGACTGAGAAAACATCTTTCAGATCACAAAGGCTTCACTGCTAACGTTAAAGACTGGCGACTTGCTTATACGGAAGAGTTCAACTCTAAAGCTGATGCTTACCACAGAGAACGGGAGATCAAAGCATGGAAAAATAAAGTCAAAATACAAAAACTTATTTCCCAGGATTTCAAGATAGAGCATCCCGATTTGTAATCGGGACGGTCAAAGGTTCGAATCCTTTCGCGCTCACAAAAAATCTCATCATTTCTATGGTGAGATTTTTTGTTTTATATTCGTTTCATGTGTTGTTGCTATATTCTTTATTCAGAGTCTTTAGATAAATATTATATCGGACATTCATGCGAAGACTTGCAGGAAAGGCTTAGAAAAAATCTTTCAGACCACAAAGGCTTCACTGCTAACGTTAAAGACTGGCGACTTGTTTACACGGAAGAGTTCAACTCTAAAGCTGATGCATACCACAGAGAACGGGAGATCAAAGCATGGAAAAGTAAAGTCAAAATACAAAAATTTATTTCCCAGGATTTCAAGATAGAGCATCCCGATTTGTAATCGGGACGGTCAAAGGTTCGAATCCTTTCGCGCTCACAAAAAATCTCATCATTTCTATGGTGAGATTTTTTGTTTTATATTCGTTTCATGTGTTATTGCTATATTCTTTATTCAGAGTCTTTAGATAAATATTATATCGGACATTCATGTGAAGACTTGCAGGAAAGGCTTAGAAAACATCTTTCAGACCACAAAGGCTTCACTGCTAAAGTTAAAGACTGGCGACTTGTTTATACGGAAGAGTTCAACTCTAAAGCTGACGCATACCACAGAGAACGGGAGATCAAAGCATGGAAAAGTAAAGTCAAAATACAAAAACTTATTTCCCAGGATTTCAAGATAGAGCATCCCGATTTGTAATCGGGACGGTCAAAGGTTCGAATCCTTTCGCGCTCACAAAAAATCTCATCATTTCTATGGTGAGATTTTTTGTTTTATATTCGTTTCATGTGTTATTGCTATATTCTTTATTCAGAGTCTTTAGATAAATATTATATCGGACATTCATGTGAAGACTTGCAGGAAAGACTGAGAAAACAACAAGCAATACAACAATCTTAAATAGTAGCAAAATAGCTGCTATCAAATTCAAATGTCATAATTTTGTCATTCTTTATTTTAATTCAATGAAAAATTTAAACTTCATTATCGCAAGTTGTTTACTTGCTGTGACGACCTCGTGTAAGACAGTAAATCCAACATCTGCCACAACAGGTCAAAACGCTCCTTATCAAAATCTGGGACATAACGGAAAGATTTACTCTGCCTTTTATCAGCAACGAGCCGCAGAATATGAAGCGCTTTGTCTGCAAGCTTACAATATCGCTAAATTTCGTCTGGATGAAGCTCTGACACAAAAATCAGACAGGCAGCTAGCTATTGTTTCAGATATTGACGAAACTTTTCTGGACAATTCCTATTATGCCGTTGAGCGTTCAAAAATGGGAAAAAACTATGATCAGAAAACATGGGAAGAATGGACAGCAAAAGGAATTGCTACACCTCTTACAGGTGCGCAGGAATTCTATCAGTATGCAGCAAGCAAAGGCGTTCAGGTTTTTTACATTACCAATCGTGCCGAGCATGAGCGTGCAGGAACTCTGAAAAATTTAAAAAAGTATAATTTTCCTATTCAAAATGATACCAACCTTATTCTTCGGTCAAAAGAAAGCAGTAAGGAAAACCGTCGTAATGATGTTGCCAAAAATTACAATATCGTTTTACTCTTAGGAGATAATCTTTCAGACTTTGCCGCGATATTTGATAAAAAGACCGAAGCAGAAAGGTCTGCAGCAGTAAAATCTTCTGCTAAAGACTTTGGTAAAAGGTTCATTATCATCCCCAACACAGGGTATGGAGACTGGGAATCCTCATTCTACAACTATAGATACGACTACACTGATCAGAAAAAAGATTCATTGATGTATAATGCTGTGAAAAGTACTCCCTAAATTTTCGGATGCAAATTTTAGTCATATAACACATCGTATAATACCTGCAACCTCACCCATCAAGTGGTGGGGTTTTTAGGTATTCCGTCGGAACACGCCCTACTTCTTTCCGCTCATTTGACGTTACAAATATCTATTTTCTTTATTCCTGCCCTTCTATGCGTACCTTTAATTTCGTATTGATAAGGATATCACAGAATTATTTTTTTACCAACGTTTGGTTCCCTGTTACCTCATCCTTTTTTATCATATAACCATCGGCTAGGTCAAGTGTCCAGCCTTCACCTGATATTTTCTTGTCTTCTGCCTGATTCGGATTGGTGATGGAAATTTTATCCCAATTGGGGCTCGTCAGCGCTCCTTTTTCAACGGTTAGTACTCCCCATTTATCCGTAACTCTGATTACAGGGTAAACCGTTCCTTTATCTTCTACCGGAATAATATTTCTTGGATCAAAAGAGACATTCATTTTCTCAAATTTTATTTCAAAATGAGGCTGCTCAATAAATTGAGATTTATACTCGGCAATCCGTTTTTTTTCTTCTCTTCCCTTATTCCTTCCTCTTTAGCAATTGATGAACCGTTATATAGCAAAGACTCTTTTTTGACAGCATTTTCTAAATCTGATGAGATACTGATCTTGAATGCTTTCACAAAATAATCTGTTAAATCTGTTTTTGCCGTGATGTTTTTATTCCAGTTTTTATCTTTATCATAAAGCAAATATCCATAAACAGGAATTGTATGGTAGGCAAACGACCGGACAAATGTTGGATTATTGAAAAAGCCATTAATCCCGTCGGTTAGAAACTTTGCTGTTTCCCTTTTATTTCTGTTGCTGACAATTACGCCTGTAAACTCTGCCATTCCCTCATTTAATTCCAGAAGGTTTTCACTTAATGCAGATCCGTCATACAAGTTGTGCCGGTACTTTCTAAAAGACAGCGCACGGGTAAGATGTTCCTTTAATTCATTATCTGAGACTGATTGAATAGCTTTTTTCAGTGCCTCAAGTTCTAACCGGAGATACATTCTACCATCTCTTTGATCCAGATGGTTATTTTCTTTATTGTTAAGTTCAAATCCTAATAACGGCTGTATACGGTGGAATGATTCATGAGCCAGTAAGCCTATCCTCTTTTGCTTATTTTCAGGAAGCGGCAACATAATCATTGCCCATCTTTTTCCCTTCCAATTGATCGCTGTATTGGCAATATTAATGTTTAAAGGTAAAATCCCCGTATATACATCAGCACTTAATTGTAGTAACCCTTCTGCATCCTTTTCGTTTGCGAAAATATCTCTGGTTTTTGGATCAATAAAAAGAACCGGACCGTATAATGCTTCATTCCATAACGAAGCACTTTTCTGAGAAGCTGTTTTAAGTTCATTAAAAAAAACGGAAATGCTATCATGTGAAATTCGCGGGCTTTGTCCGTTTATCGAGTAAAAAAATAAAGAAAAACACAGGATCGTAAATTTGCTTGCCCTCATAATTAATTAGTTTATTCATCATATTTCCCTGTTAAGACTAAAGGAAATGTGAATGTTACAAATATAACAAATTACGTTATTGAAAATGACAAAGAAGAAACCTAAAATATTCATTTAAAGATCTCCTGTGCTAAGCTTCTTTGAGTTTCCATTGAGTTTTGGATGCTTCATATTTTTTATTTTTGTACTCTTCACGTTTCATTTTTCTGTATTCCCAGGGAGATATGGCATGCACATCCTGCCAAAGTCCTGTCTTATTACGTTGAGCGTTTTCCTGTAATTTCCCCAAAGAAAGATCTTTAGAATAAGGATAATACCACCATCCCATTCCGGCCTTTATCAATTCCTTGGAAAGGTATTTATCCTGGTCATAGTATACCTTGGCGATAGAGCGCCCATAACGGTCTGTAGTGGTTTCGATAAAAGTGACCGTCTTACCGAAAACCTGATTTGAAGTAAACTGTTTGGCATTTTTTCCGAACGGCTGGCCTTTTTCAGGACAATCTACTTCCGCAAGTCTTAATTTTTTTTGTTGTTTTCCGTCTATAAGTACGGTAATGGTATCTCCATCTGAAATTTTTATTACCCTTCCACTGTTTTGAGAAAATATCAGTAATGGGAAAAATAAACTCACTAGCATTAATCGTTTCATGGGGTAAAGATAGGAATTAGTACTTTTTGTAAGGATAAAAACCTTTTATTTTGCGATGTTTTGTTGACGTCCACTTGTATTCTATCTGAATTTTACTGTTTTATTTATACCTTAAAAGTCAGGAACCTTGTAAAATGAAGATAATCATCAAAAAAATGGGTGTCTATTTTATACCGCGATAAGTCAATGGTTATTAACAGGGTAAAGGTAAGAACTGCGTTATCTCAAAAAATTAATTGAAAATTATCGTAAATTTTATTTTTTTATTTCAAAAAGTATTGTACCTTTGCAACCGCAAAAACGAAGTAAAATTCGTTATTGATGACCATTAATCGGGGCGTAGCGTAGTCCGGTCATCGCGCCTGGTTTGGGACCAGGAGGTCGCAGGTTCGAATCCTGCCGCCCCGACTTTTTTTAGGGTGCGTAGCTCAGCTGGATAGAGCATCTGCCTTCTAAGCAGACGGTCAAAGGTTCGAATCCTTTCGCGCTCACTACAAGCTCACAACTTATTGTGAGTTTTCTTTTTCAAAAAAGCTTTGTATCTTTGCCATAGCAAAATCAAAGTTGATAAGATGACCACCAATCGGGGCGTAGCGTAGTCCGGTCATCGCGCCTGGTTTGGGACCAGGAGGTCGCAGGTTCGAATCCTGCCGCCCCGACTTTTTTTAGGGTGCGTAGCTCAGCTGGATAGAGCATCTGCCTTCTAAGCAGACGGTCAAAGGTTCGAATCCTTTCGCGCTCACTTTTAAGACTCTCAATTATGAGGGTCTTTTTTTGTGTTATATTTTTAATAGCAATACCTCAACAAGGATAGAGCATCCCGATCAAAAATCGGGACGGTCAAAGGTTCGAATCCTTTCGCGATCACTTCTAAGACTCTCAATTATGAGGGTCTTTTTTTGTGGTATATTTTTAATAGCAATACCTCAACAAGGATAGAGCATCACGATACAGATCGGGACGGTCAAAGGTTCGAATCCTTTCGCGATCACTTCTAAGACTCTCAATTATGAGGGTCTTTTTTTGTGTTATATTTTTAATAGCAATACCTCAACAAGGATAGAGCATCCCGATACATAACCTGAGTTATTAATGGCCTAATTCATTATACGGTTACATGTTTTAGAAAGGACTCATGAGGTATATTTCCTATGCTTATTTTTATGGAAGATTAAAATTTAAAGTAACATTAAATGTATTATTACTTTTATAACTACCTTTAAATTAATATATAAGCATTTCAATAATTTTAAAAGATTTTAAATTATGTGGTGGGTATACGCAATTCTCTCGGCTTTTTTTGCTTCATTAACCGCAATTTTTGCTAAAATTGGAATCACCGGGGTTAATTCAAATCTGGCTACCGCGATCAGAAGCATCATCATTTTATTTGTTGCATGGGGAATCGTTCTGGCTCGTAGCGAATACAAGGGAATTCCGGCCCTCTCGCGTCACAACATGATTTATATTGTAATTTCAGGACTGGCAACAGGCCTTTCCTGGATATTTTATTTTAAAGCACTTCAAACCGGCAAAGTAACTCAGGTAGCTCCTGTTGATAAATTGAGTGTTGCCCTGACTATTTTCTTATCTGTCATTTTCCTTGGTGAATCTCTGACGATAAAAACAGTTATCGGCGCTTTACTGATTATTGCAGGAACTGTGATGTTAATCTTTGAATAATATTTTGCAAGCCGATATCCTCAACACTTCATTCAATGAAAACTACGTTTCACCTCCTTATTTTGTTGAATCAACTTAACTTTTACCTTTACTGGCGAGAATTCATCTTACATTTACATGGTAAACAAAAATAGACCATTAAAAAGTTAGTTTAATTAATTTAATGAAACATTGGTTAAGGATCAATAAAAATCTTTTTTGTGCTTCTTAAGCTCCTTGTAGCCATTCATTATGGCTAATCTATACACTTAATCAAGTTTGGTAGGATTGGTTCGTTCCAGTCCTATTTTTTATGATAACACCAAATTGATGTTTTTTATCAGAACTTAAATTCATCTATGGACGAATCATTCAGTAAAATTTTTGTACAAATGTCATGATTTTTGGCGGCTCCCTGTACACGCCATATGATAGTATATTTTTCTCCGTTTCTCATCTGTTTTCCTCTCATTGATTTCAGATTGTGCTCTTTAAAGAGATTTTCATATTTTTCCCTTACACCGTCCTCATAGGAAAGAGTCATCTGATAGGTATAACGGGTACTGATTTTATCGATCACATCCTGAATATATTTAAACATAATCAACAGTAAGAATACGACAACAGAACCTACTGTAGCCTCCTGATAATATCCGGCTCCGATAGTCATACCCAATGCGGCACATATCCAGATGGTAACAGCTGTGGTAAGGCCCGAAACTCTGTTTTCCTCTTTAAAAATCACTCCTGCTCCTACAAAACCAATTCCTGTAATAATGTTCGCAGCTATCCGATCCGGACTGCCTGATCCACCCAGGTTCTGGGAAAGCATAGTAAAAATACAAGCTCCCAGCGTTACCAGTATCATCGTTCGTAGTCCTGCGGACTTCAGCTGGTATTCTCTTTCAATGCCTATAATACCGCCTACCATCACTGAAAAAAGAATCGGAAGTATATCATCAAGTAAATCCATTTGCGTACTTATTTTGTCAGTATAAATGTATTTGATTTTTTCCAGGTACCCAAGAGGTGTTTTTGCTTCTTGACGGAACATAAAAATAAAAAACCGCTGTATAGTACAACGGTTTTTTATTTAATGAAAAAGTTTTATTTCAGTTTATATGAACTTCCATTCCATAGATAGGTTTTGGAAGAATGCTTTTTCTTTTCTCTGTCTTTGTCGTCTTTTTCCATTTCTTCCATTTTAAAGACGAAAGTATTTGGAATTCCGCCTTTATCATTTGGAAAAACATATACTTCACTGTGATAATAGACATCTGCATCTCCTACATTCATCAACTGAGGAAGCGCAATAAGCTTTTTGTCTTTAAAGAGGATATACTGATCATAGCTTGCAATACCGCACGCTTCACCGGAAACCATTGCTTTCAGGGTCAGCTCAACATTTTGTAATTGATGATTGCTTTCTATATTGAACGTTGCATAGCTCAGCTCCTCTCCTGTTCCTGTGTTGAAATATACCTCATCTACAAGTCTATGTCCTTCCAGTACCTTTACTCCGGCAATATTTTGTTTTTCAAAACCATCAAAGTCTTTGCTTTTCTGACTGACTGTTTTTGAAAGTCCAAAAAGGAAGTCATAACCATTCTTATTGCGGTAGCCTACACAGAGATTTCCTCCCCACACATAGCCTTCGGCGGTTGCATCCCCTTTCTGGTAGGAGATTTTATACCAGTTTGCTTTTCTTTCCCCCAGCTGCAAAACAGGAACTGTCTCATCTTTCTTCAGAATCATTATCTGTTGATTGGTTGGTAACGAGTCTAAAATCGGAGAATTGGCCATCGGTTCTTTTCTGACTCTTGTCCAATCGGTAAAAATTTTCTGGGTTTTGTTTTCTTCAAACCCGAAGATTCCATCTGCATAAACTTCATTTTCCTGAGCTCCAAAAAACTGCAGAGTCAGCAAAAATAAAGCTGTCCATAAAGTTTTCATATTACTATTTTGTTTTTTTTATTTTTCCAATAACAGGCTTACCCATTCTTCACGCTGCAGTTGCTTTTTCAAGGTAAGACCGTTCTCTTTACAAACTTCAAGAATATCATCTACATCAAAGAAACATAATCCTGAAAGTAATAATTTACCTCCGGCATTCAGCACGGACACATACGTCGGGATATCGGAAATCAGGATATTTCTGTTGATATTGGCTAAAATAATATCATAATTTTCATTTCCCAGGTTTTCAGCTGTTCCCTGTTCTATATCAAGCTCAACACCATTTCTCACGGCATTTTCCTTTGAATTTTCTACAGACCATTCGTCAATATCAATTGCTTTTGTGTCTCCCGCTCCCTGCTGTTTTGCGTAGATCGCCAGTACAGAAGTTCCGCAACCCATATCCAGTACTTTTTTACCGGTAAAGTCAATATCCATCATCTGCTGGATCATCAGGTGGGTTGTTGGATGGTGCCCTGTTCCAAAAGACATTTTCGGCTGGATAATAATTTCGTGCATTCCCGGTACAGATTCATGGAATTCTGCTCTGATCATTACTTTATCATCGATATTGATGGGTTCAAAATTCTTTTCCCATTCTTCATTCCAGTTGATATTGGGCATTTCCTGGAAAGTATACTCGATTTTCACTTCTTCATTTTGAAAAAGCGGTAAAGCCTTCAGTTCTTCTTCATTAAATACATCTGTCTGGATATATCCTAAAATTCCTTCCAGCTCTTCCGTGAAACTGTCAAAACCTATTTCTATAAGTTCTGCCATTAATATTTCGTTCCATGGCTGAAGCGGCGAAATCCTGAAATCGAATTCTAAATAATTTTGCATGTGAATAATTTGCTGCAAAAATACTAATGTTATTATTGTTAAAAAAATGGATAAGATAAGTTTTGGTGAATGTGGAGCATTTTATTTTTATCGGGGGGATGAATTGTTTTTTTATGGACAATTTTCTGTAAATTTTCAGGTTTTGGCTAAAGCCGAATGGTTAACGGAAAAATGAAAGCGGGCTAAAGCCCGCTCCTATCGGTGTATCTTATTGATTCAATCTCCGATGAATTCACAAATTCTACAGATTTCATGCTTTCACTAACCTGATTGATTAACAAAAAAGCGGACTAAAGCCCGCTCCTATTGAATTCTATATTAAAATTGAAATCAAGTTGTGATTTCCAATTTTCAATTCATTAAGGGTTTGTAGAAAAAATAGATCCATTGGCAATCAAAGCTCTTCTGTTCATTTTCAAAATATCCCTTACCCATTCTGCAAAATCTTCAGGTTGTAATACTTTATCCGGATTTCCGTCTGTAAGTCCGCCCTGGATACTCATATCAGAAGCAATGGTACTTGGGGTCAATGTAATCACAAGGATATTTTGCTTTCTCCATTCTGCCATCATAGATTGAGATAAAGAAACTACGGCTGCTTTTGAAGCGGCATAGGCTGACATGTTTGGTCCTCCTTTCAGTCCCGCTGTAGAAGCTACGTTTACAATATCTCCTTCACCTTTTGCTTTCATAAACGGATGTACAGCTTTAGCAGCATAGTACACTCCGAATAGGTTTGTTTTAATCACTTGTTCCCAGGTTTCAGACGGCATTTCTTCTATGGTTCCGAAGTCGCCGATACCTGCATTATTCACAAGGATATCCACACCTCCAAGCGATTCTGCCAGAGTAGCGATTCCTGAGTTCACAGCAGCTTCATCATCAATACTGAATATTGCGTAGGCTGAATTCACTCCCAGTTTTTTAATCTCTTCAACGGTATTTTTAAGGTTTCTTCGTTTCTTCCTGTAATGGCTACGTTCACTCCTTCATTAGCCAAAGCTAATGCTACAGCTTTACCCAGTCCTCTTCCACCACCTGTTACGATGGCATTTTTTCCATTTATATTCATAGTGATAATACTTTTCGTTGCACAAAGTTACAAAAGAACATTTTTATGGAACGGAAAGAAAGGATATTTAATAGTTTTTTAATGGTTGGGAAGAGTATAAACCACATAGGCACAGTAGTATTTTGAGACAACAAGTTGCCTGAAATGACTTCACAGGTAATATAACATTTAAATCCGGGATCTCCCCCTTTGAGTTTTTATCAATTTTTCATTTTCTATGTTTCTATGTGATTTAATAAAAATTAATAGTTCGACATTTTAAACCTTCCCAAAATAAAGAAACCGATTTCAAAAGAACCGGTTTCAAAATCTAAAAAAAAGTATAGTAAAAAATTAAAAGTCTAAGGAATCTGGATTGAATTCTGAACATCAAAGTCTTCTGATGCAGTGAATTTATTTCCATACATATCAACTGCTCTCACCTCTACTTTATGTTTTCCCAGAGCAAGTTTCTTGGGAAAATCTGCCTCCCAGATATGTTTAGACATTTCAGGATTGGAAGGTCTTCTGCCCGGTAAGATCTTCTCAGTGGTATCCCATTTGAACACGGAAAGAGCAAAATTCGGATCGATGGTTTCGTCATACTCCATTTCTTCCCATTTTCCGTTGTCTATTCTGTACTCTACTTTATCTTTTTTGCTTCCCATAAAGAAATTGGCCAGTATTTTCGCAGAAGTTTTTGAGGGATAAGGAATTACTTTCGGAACGTATAACTTGATCTGATAATCTTCCGGTTTTCCGGCAGTTCTGTATTTCACTTTATACTGGTTATCGGTAAAACTAATAAAAGAATACCCTTTTGCGGTTCCGTCTCTCATTGTTGATGTCGGAAGTCCTGCATCGTCAGGTGTTCCGGAATACCAGTCACCACAGGTTGTTCCCACGTTGTACTCATGTAAATCTTTCATCCCTTTCCAACCTTCCTGTTTACCATAAAAAATCTGTTGCTGGATATGGGTATGGGCTGATAATAAGAGTACATTCTGGAAAGGATTTAGGAAATCGAATAACTTCTGACGGTCTGCATTTCTGAAACTGTCTTCATTCTTATGTTCCAGCGGAATATGAAAAGAGATGACAATCAGTTTGTTTTTATCTACCAGTTTCAGGTCATTTTCAATGAACTGCAGCTGATCTTCACGGAAGCCTCCCCAATATCCTTTTCCATCCCTGGGATCGGGGTACAAAATATCATCTAAAATAATAAAGTGTACATTCCCGTAGTTGAAAGAGTAATTGGCCGGGCCAAAATTGGATTCAAAAGTTTCATCGGACAGTTTATCTTCTTTAGCATCATAATTCATGTCGTGATTGCCCATTACATTATACCATGGTAATCCAACTTCTTTCATCACATCTGCGTAAGGTTTTTGCAGGCTCAGGTTATCTCCTACCAAATCCCCCAAACTGATTCCAAGAACAGCATTTTTCTTAGTGTTCTTTACTTCATTCACAATTCCTCTTTTGAAATAATCAAGTTCCTTTTCGGTATAAGGCTGTGGGTCACCGAAAACCAGAATATCAAAATTTTTATTTTCGTTCTGTGGATAAAGCGGAAAGTTTACTTCTTTGGGAAGCTGTCCTGTTGGTGCTACTCCTTTATATTTAAAATCAGCGGGTGATCCTTTAGGTTTGTGATGATAATAAAACTGCGGAAGATTGTTGGAATTTAAAGCAGTCTGATATCCTGAAGGCTTGATCACGAAAATAGTCTGATCTTCCTGAACCGGAAGGCTGTATCTCCCGTTTTTATCCGTAAGAATTACCTGAACGCCATTGGAAACAGCTACGCCTTCAATTCCTCTTTCCCGATTTTCTTTTTTCTGATTCTTGTTAGTATCTTCGTATACATATCCTGAAACAGAAGTTTGTGAGAATGCCATTGCTGAAACCAGCAGGCAAGGCACGATACATTGTATATTGATCTTCATTATTTTTAAATTTTTAAATTATTTTTACTCTTTACATTCTCAATTATTTGTTCCACCACATTTTCACATTGATATGATCTCCGCCCATTTGCTGAACGGCTGCCTGGTAATTGGCTGTGTTCAACACTTTAGGATTGGGAGGGTACATCAATCTTTGAGGCAGCTCTCCGTTATTCAGCAATCCGCCATTGTTCGGAAGCACCGGAAACCCTGTTCTCCTCTTTTCAAACCATTGCTGCTGGTCTACGAAGAAAAGAGCGATGTACTTCTGGAGCATAATCTTTTTAATATCTGCATTGAAGGCAACATTATCGTTATCAAAATAGTTAGCCGGAACTACTGATCCCCACTGTTCAATAGATGCCTTTACGCCATTTTCGTAGAAAGTTTTTGCGCTGCCGGTAATAATTCCTTTTAAGGCCAGCTCAGCTAAGGTAAACTGCAGCTCCGCATAGGGATAAATAAATATCTTCAGGGGAGCTTTTGCCAGGTTTTGATTAAGGTTGGAAGGCTGGTAGTTAAAAACAGTTCCGAAAGGATACCCTGAAGGCGCTCCTACATATCCGATATTGACATTATTAAGGTCCTTAGCCTGGGTAAAAAACATAGGACCGCGCGGATCATTATTTGCCTTTAAGGTCTGTAAAAAGAATTCAGATGCAGCCCTCCCTGTCGTAAAATCCTGAGGTCTTGCGATAGGCGGCATTAAGGGGGAAATTCCTGAAATGTCAAGCTTGGCAGCATCAGCATTAGTCTGAAAAACAGGATATACGGTCGGATTGTTGGCAATTTCCTGAATTCTTTCTTTTACATTAACCTCTCCGTCTCTGCTTAAAATTCTTGTCAGAAGCCTTAAAGAAAGAGAATTACAGAATTTCTTCCAATTGGTGATTCCGTTGACATCAGTATCCGCTTTATAAAACAAATCTCCTCCGGTCAGGGTTTTATTGGTAACAAAAAGACTATTGGCAGCCTTTAGATCATCTAACAGACTTACATAAATATCTTTTTGTTTGTCAAACTTTGGCTGAAGAATACCATTATCCAGTTGTGATGCCTGGGAAAACGGGATATCTCCGTAAGTATCGGTAAGATTGGAATAAATCCATGCATTCAGCACCATTGAAATGGCCTGGTAATTTTTATCACCTTCAGCAATGGCTGCTTTTTTAAGGTCATCTACCTGTTTCAGCCAACGGTAAGAATTATTCCAGAATCCGGCTCCTGTATTTTCTGTGATATAATAACGGCTCAGGGAATTTCCCTCATTCGGAAAATCCAGAGAAACCTGCATGATATCGAAAGTAAAGTCATTGGCCCTGTTATAGCCTACCGCAGCCATATTGTACTGGATCGGAACCAACAAAGAGCTGGCCACCGGCTCATTAATTCTGCTGGTATCTTTGTTGATTTCCTCAAGACTCCTGTCACATGAAACAGTGGTATTGAGAAGGGCAAGGAATGAACATATATAGATTAACTTTTTCATGTTTCTGATTTTAAAATTTAACGTTTAACTGAATTCCTACTGTTCTTGCGGTAGGCAACTGACCCATTTCAACACCGGGAGTGATGGTAGAGTCGTCAAGGGTAGCAGCTTCGGGATCAAATAGCGGGAACTTCGTCCACATCCAGAGATTTCTTCCAAATACGGCAAGGGTGATATCGGTCATTTTTAAAGACTCTGTTACTGATTTGGGGAAAGAATAAGAAATCCTGGCATCTCTCAGTTTGATGAAAGAAGTATCGAATGAATTGGTTTCGACATTGGCTCTCCTGTAATAATCTCCATAGTAAGTAGCCACGGGAATTCCTTTTGTATTTTGAGAAAAAGTCCCGTCAGCATTCTGAACCACTCCCTGCCCAACGATCAAACCACCAGGGTTGTCTCTTCCTGCAAGCGTATGGGTAAGTTTTCCCTGTTCAGACATTTTGTGATGAGACTGTGAGTAAGCCATACCTTTATACTGTCCATCGAATGAGAAACTGACTGTAAAGTTTTTATATTTAAATTCATTCTGAAGTCCTGCTCTCCATTTCGGGTATGCATTTCCTATCTTTTTCATTTCTGTAGGTTTAGCCGTTAGGCCATCGGCTCCATAGATCACCTGGCCATCCGGAGAATACATTAAACCGTATCCGTACATATCTCCCAATGAACCTCCTACAACTGCGTTATAATATACTACACCTCCCACGCTGGCCATTGTATAGGGCTGCCCCTGGAATTCATCCGGAAGAGAAAGTATTTTGTTTCTGTTCATAGACCAGTTGGCATTAATGTTCCATGAGAAATCTTTATTCTTGACCGGATAAGCATTTAGTACCAATTCAATCCCTCTGTTTCTCAATTCTCCTGAGTTGATAATTCTTTTGTTGTAGCCTGTTTCATATAAAACCGGGATAACAATGGACTGGTTTTTTGAATTGATCTGATATGCTGTAAAATTGAATGTCAATCTGTTTTTTAAGAGGGTAAAATCCAGTCCGCCTTCTATATTGGTAATCATTTCCGGCTTCAGATTGGGATTCGGGTATAACAGCGGAGACTCTACCGATCCTGAGAAAGTGCTATTTTCGTAATATTTATCAAGCATATAATTGTAGGTGTCATTTCCTACTTTCGACCATGATAATCTCAGTTTCCAGAAATTGAACTGATCTGATTTCAGTTTAAAGATATCAGACAGGACAAAGGATGAGGATACGGAAGGATAAAAATAGGATCTGTTGTGACGAGGCAGGGTGCTGCTCCAGTCGTTTCTGGATGTTACATCAAGAAAAATCATATCCTTATAACTGAAGTTGGCCAATGCATAGACACTGTTCACCTGATTATCGTTTGGTTTCGGAAGCCTGTTGTCTAAAGATGTCGCATTAGACAACTGATAAAGACCGGCTTTATTAAGCCCGATAGCCCTGTAATCACTCATGGTAGATTCATAGTACCTGATACTTCCTCCGGCGGAAGCTGTAATTCCAAAGTCTCCGAATTTATTTTTATATGTGAACAAGACATCATTATTAAGGTCCATATACCTGATATATTGTTCCCTGTAATAACCTTTCAGGTAATTGGCAGAGCTCCATGGTCTTCTTTGGGTACGCATTTCATTGCTCCATTCCAATCCTGATTTGAAAGCCACATCCAGATTCTTCGCAAATTGATAGCTTACGTTAATATTTCCCGTAAGGATCTTTTTATTGGTTGTATTCAGGTTTTCATAAGCGATCAGATAAGGATTATCAATATAAGAACTGAAAGGATGTACCTGATCCACCTGTTCCTGGCCTTTTCTCCAAATCGGTTTGTACCAGTCAAGATCAACATTGGGATTCTGGAAAATCATGAAATAAGAGATCGACTGGTTATTATATCCCGTTGCAGGAAGATTATCACTTGTCGTCTGGCTAAAATTGACTTTGGTCCCGATTTTTACTTTGCTGCTCAGTTTATGATCTAAAGAGATTGCTCCGTTGAATCGATTGAAGCCTGTATTGGGCATCATCCATTCATTCTTCAGATAAGAGATGGAAGTCCTGAATGCAGTTGATTCATTAGATTGAGCAATCGATATACTGTTTGAATAGGTTGCTCCGGTCTGCCAGAAGTCTTTGATATTATTTTTATAAGGTTTCCAGAGTTTTCTTTCTTTACTTTGCCCTTCTATGGCAGGATCATACTGGAAATAGTACTGACCGTCAAACTTCGGTCCGAATGCACTACTCGTAGAGCCTGTATTGACTCCATCCGGTGAGGCTCCGTAAGAATAATAATAATTTCCGTTTTTATCTTTCTGCTGGGTTCCCTGTCCGTATTCATATTGATAATCCGGCCATTTTAAAACCGTATCAAAGCTCGAATAAGAATTTAGCGTAACCTGAATTTTTCCTTTTCTGGTCTTACCTGATTTCGTGGTAATCATAATAGCTCCCCGGGAACCTCGGGAACCATATAATGCAGACGCTGGAAGGTCCTTTTAGGATGGATACGGATTCAATGTCATCAGGATTGATGCTGTTGAAACTATCTCCGTAATCGATTGGTAAGTCTCCCCCGGAGCCCGCTCCGTATGCCCCGGTGCCGGTGCCTGTTCTTTTATCACTCAAAGGAACGCCGTCCACAACAATCAGCGCACCATTATTTCCCATATTCATTGAAATATCTCCACGAAGCGTAATACGGCTTGTTCCCAAAGGGCCGGCTCCGGCAGTCTGAATTTTTAATCCGGCTACTTTACCTTCCAGAGATTGTGCCCAGTTATTGTTCTGGGTTTGTAAAATTTCATCTGAATTAATAGTTTGGGTAGAATACCCCAAAGACTTGTCGTGTCTTTTGATCCCTAAAGCAGTTACCACTACTTCGTCAAGCCCTTTAATGGTGTCTTTTTTAGCTTTCTGCTGAGCCGTCAGATTGACGCTGATTATTCCTAACAGCGACAAAACCAACAGCTTTTGTGTCTCTTTACGCATATCCTTTTTGTTTGCGCAAAATTAAAACGACAATATGACTACGATTTTAATATGATTTTAACATTTTTTAAATGTTTATTGAATGGATTGTTAATTTTTTCTTAACAACTAAATATACCACTCTGTTTCACAACGATTTAAGGAATTAAGTACTTTTAATATCATAGTCAGAACTTATTTACGTACCTTTATTGTCTTCTCTTGGGATAATACCACAAAACAAATGTAAAGTATTGAATTAAAAACAGATACAATAAAATTCCATTCCGGAAATATCCATACATCACCTGCAAAATGTATTACAGAGAAATATTTGGATAAAAAAAGCAATCTGTTCCATTATAGGGGCAGATTGCAGATATTACATACATTTTTGGTTGGAGGTTAACCACCCCGTCAAATCAAAGATTTGACACCCCTCCGGAGGAGAGGGGAATGTCTGGTCTTTTGACTGAGGTATTTGTGATACACCCAGAAAGATTCGGGTTATTTATTTTTCAGTTGATCCGGGATATTGGTTGTGATAAATCCTATGCCCTGTTTTTTCAACTCATCATATACTGCCACATCATTTACCGTCCAGGAATTGGTGATCAGCCCTAATGTTTTGGCCTCAGCAATCCATGTTGGATTTTTCTGGAAAACACTGTAATGGTAATCCATACCGTCTAATCCTTCTTTTTTGATTTGTTCGGGAGACAGTTCTCCGTTCAGATACTGAACTTTAGCGGTTGGAGCAAGCTTTTTAATTTCTTTGCAGATATTCAGGCTGAAGGAAATAAACTCAGTCTGAGACTCCAGCTTCATATCTTTAATTGTCCTGATGGTTTTCCGGGTCAGCTCATTTTCCAGTTCAGGAGTTTTTGCCGGTTTTATTTCCACAATCAGTTTCAGGGAAGTGTCTTTCTTTCCTTGTTTTAAATAATCCTTTAATGTCGGAAATTTTTCACCGTTGGATAATTTCAGAGCCTCCAATTCTTTGAAAGATGTTTCTGAAATTTCCATTTTACCGTGATGTTCATCATGGTTGATCACCAATACTCCATCTTTGGTCATTCTCACATCAAACTCAGATCCGTAAATTTTCAGTTTCTGAGCATTTTCTAAAGATTTAAGGGAGTTTTCCGTTGTAGGAGGCTGAGCCTGGAAATATCCTCTATGGGCAATAATCTGGGTTTGTGCTTTCATCAATCCTGTACTTAAAACTGCTAACCCTAAGATAAAATTTTTCATAATATAATTTAGATAATTAAAATAAAGTTCGGAAACCTGTTGATAAAGGTAGGTATTATAACGATAGCCATTGAGACTTATTATAAAAATTACCCCACAAAAGGGAAGATTCCGGCTTTTGTGGGGTATGGTTTTGATGCGTTAGAAACTATACTTCGCTCCAATCTGGATCTGGTATGGGTTCCCTGAAAGAGGGACTAAACCGTTACCGCTGATATTCTTATCGTATTCAAACTGTTTGGTTACCTGATTGAATCCTTTTATTCTGTATAAAGCGGTATTTCCGTATGATTCATTAACTCCCCAGCTTTTGTTCAGCAGGTTGGCTACGTTGAAAATATCTACAGAAAGTTCAAATGCACCGATTTTATCAAACTTAATTTTTTTGGCAATTCTTACATCCCATACTCCGAAGAATCCGTTTTTACCTCCGTTACGTTCTGCTATTTTACCATTGTATTCATTTACGTAATCTTTCAATGCTTTTCCTACTTGCGGATCATCCAAAATAGATTGTGCAATATTCGGGAAGATGTATGCCAGGTCGTTGGAATCTACGAAATCTCCGTTAACATTTCCCCCTGAAGTCATTGAGAAACGGGTTCCTCCGATCCCTGAATACCTTATTCCCAGTGTAAACCCTGCGATCGTAGGTGAGTTACCGTAGATCACGACTTTATTACGGAACTGATTGTCAGAATATGTCATTCTTAAATCTCTCGGGTCACTCTGAATCATGGTAGACAGTGTGGCTGAATTGGCTACGTTCCCGTTGTAAGAAGTATTATCTTTAATGTCGGACCATGTATAACTTGCTGTGATTTCCCCATCTTTCCAGTAACGGTAGCTCGTGTCAATCACAAAGGAGAACTGATTTACTTTACCGTCACTTACCAGCTCCAGTACTCTGCCGAAATTGTTATTGATTCTTCCTTCTTTCCAGTCTACTTTACCATCTTTTATACTTGTTGCCGGCACAAATACTCCTCTTCCTCCTTCATTATCGAGGGTGAAGACGGGATTAACTTTCATATTTCTGTCATAGTAGTAATAATTGTTTCTTCCCAATGCCATATACGCTGCAATTCCTGCTCTGAATCTTTCATTGAAGAAGTGGGTGTAGGAAATGTTTGCTTTGTAAACGATTGGGATTTTAGCATTTTCACCGGTATAGTTAATTGTCGGAATCTGTTTATCAGCCAATGTCGGAACTGTGCCATAATTATTTCTATAGCTGTTAAAATCCGGAACAGGAACATCAGTACCCGTCACATCCACCGTTGCAAGGTGTTTTCCGTCAAATACCAGGTTATTGATGATCATGTAATTGTTGATATCAGACGAGAATATTCCGGCTCCGAACTTCAGGAAATCTTTATTTTCTTCGTTGATATTCCAATCAAACTGGAATCTGGGCTGGATCACGAATGACTTGATTTTGTTATCCGTTCTGATGCCCATTTCGTCATACAGCTTTTGATTAAATTCTGCTTTCGGATAACCGCCATAATCCAATCTTAAGCCTGCCATCACATCAAGACCTTTTGCAATTTTTGTCTGAAATTGACCGTAAACACCGATATTCCAGATATTGGATCTCACGGAAGGATCATCAACTAAAGGTACTTCCCTGTAGAATCTGTAAGGTTTAAGGCTTTCAAAATTGTAAAGATTGCTAGGATTATTTTTGCCATCTTCCCTGAAATAAAATCTCCCGTTCACTTCACTTCCGTAGATCGATTTTGAAGTAGTATACATCAGGTCTGCTCCGAAGGTATATTTTACTTTATCGGTGTTGTAGTACAAGTTATCTACGATCTGAAATACATTGTTTCTAAAGCTTTCCTGTGCAAAACGGTGACCTCCGATCTGGATATTGGTAGATCCTACGCCCTGAGACAGGATATTTTCTACAACAGCTCTCGGTACAGGTCCACCGAGCTCATCATTCTGATAACTGTTCTGGAATGTGTACAGATACTGAGCTTTCAACTCATTGGTCAGATTGGGTTTCAGGTTTGACCTCAATGTTAATAATAAACTGTTGTCAAGGTTTTTATCATTTCCGTAAGACTCAAAGAAATTGATGCTTGTATTATCACCTAATCCGTTTTTATTTAGATCGTGGGTAAAGTTATTTCTTAAGGTTAACAAATGTTTTTCATTGATCTGCCAGTCTAAACGTAAAAAGGCGGCGTCTGAATTTCTTACTTTATTAAAACTTCCGAACTGAGGTGTATTTCCCACTCCGTATTTTGCTCTGGCAATGTCCAGAAATTTATTAAGGGTTTCAGTGGTTGTATTTAATCTTAATTCATCTTCTTTTGATCCGATATCAGCAATAAGCAATGGTCTTGAATCCAGCTGATGGTCCCAGGCTACGAAGAAGTGTAATTTATTCTTGATGATCGGTCCTCCCAGTGAAAATCCGAACTGAGAAGTTGAGAAGTCATTCTGCCTCTTGGTTCCTTTGATATCGTAAGGGCTGGACAGCCAGTTTGTTCTTAAATATTCCCATGCGCTTCCTGAGAATTTATTGGTTCCGGATTTCGTAACGGCGCTTACTGTTCCTCCTCCGCTTCTTCCCAGAGTGACATCGTACTGGTTGGTTGTAATTTTAAATTCACGAACGGCTTCAATAGAAATTGAGAACGGGGCACCACTTCGGCTGGTCGTAGCCCCTGCTGAAGTAGGATTTTTTGCGGTCATCCCGTCAATCGTAAAGTTTGTGGAAGAGCCAAGCTGACCGGAAAGGTTTCCACCTTTACCACTCAGAGGTGACAACTCGGTTAGATTCGCAAAGTTTCTTCCGTTCACCGGAAGCATACTGATATTTTTCGCAGAAATGGCCGTAGCAGCTCCAAGGTTTCCGATTTTATTCTTAAGGTTTCCTGTGATCTTTACTTCTTCAATATTCTTTTCTCCTCCAAGATCCATGTTTACAGTAACCTGATCTCCGAAGTTTACACTGTAGCCTTCCTTTTTGTCATCATTGACGATAACTGTATAAGGGCCGCCCAAAGGAATTTCTTTAAAGATATATTCTCCTTTTGAATTGGTCTCTGTTTCCGTTCTGAACCCTGTAGATTCATTGACGATCGTTACTTTCACTTTTTCCTGGGCCTTACTTCCCGGTCCGGTTACTTTCCCTACAATAGAAGCCTGCGTGGTCTGGGCATACGCCATCGTTCCAAGCCCTAAAAACAATAATCCCAGTACAATCTTTACTTTTCTCATTTATGTAATTATTAGATGCGCAAAGATATTTAACTTTAAAAGGCATCTATTTAAGAAAACTTTAACATTATTTTAATTAAATTAAAACCCTATATTAACTTATTATAAATATCAATACACTGGCGATATAATCAATCTGTTGAAGCATGTTACGAATTTTTAATTTTCCGTTACTATTTAATTATGTTATTTTTTAAATGGGATTAGTTTATTTATTTTTGCTTAAAAGATAGAATAGTAATGTCTGAAAACATTCAACAAAGAATAGAGCAGCTCCGTAAAGAGCTTCACCAACATAACGAAAATTATTATCTGCTGGATACTCCTACCATATCTGATTACGACTTTGATATGCTATTGGAAGAACTTCGCGACCTGGAAGCAAAACATCCGGAATTTTATGATGACAATTCTCCTACGGTACGTGTAGGTGGTGGGATCACTAAAGTTTTCCCTACAATCCAGCATAAATTCAGGATGTATTCTCTGGATAACTCCTACGATTTTGATGATCTGGAAGATTGGGAGAAAAGAATTATTAAAACCATTAATGATCCAGTAGAGTTTGTAGCCGAGCTGAAATATGACGGTGCATCCATTTCCATTCTTTATGAAAACGGAAAACTGACCCAGGCTGTAACGCGTGGTGACGGATTCCAGGGAGATGAGATTACGCCAAACGTCCGTACAATTTCTGATATTCCACTGACATTAAAAGGAGATTTTCCTTCTCAGTTTTTTATGCGTGGTGAAATTTATCTGACAAGAAAAAACTTTGACAAGCTGAATAAGCAACGTGAGGAAGAAGGTCTTGACCCGTTCATGAACCCAAGAAATACAGCGAGTGGAAGTTTAAAAATGCAGGACAGCGGCGAGGTAAGAAAACGTGGATTATCTTCTGTACTGTATCAGTTTATTTCGGAGGAAGTTCCTGCAGAGACTCATTGGGAGTTGCTTCAGAAAGCTCAGAGCTGGGGTTTCAAAACGTCTCAACAGGCAAAATTATGCAGAACACTCGATGAGGTGAAAGAATTTATCACATTCTGGGATACGGAGCGTCATAATCTTCCCTTTGAGATTGATGGTATTGTTTTAAAAGTAAATTCATTACAACAACAGAGACAGCTTGGATATACCGCGAAGTCACCACGTTGGGCAATGGCTTACAAGTTTAAAGCAGAAAAGGTAGAGACCGAATTACAGACTGTTTCTTATCAGGTGGGAAGAACGGGGGCTATTACTCCTGTCGCCAATTTAAAACCTGTTTTATTGGCCGGAACCATTGTAAAAAGAGCTTCTCTTCACAATGAAGATATTATCAAAAAGCTGGACCTGCACGAGCATGATTTTGTATATGTAGAAAAAGGAGGTGAGATTATTCCTAAAATTGTTGGGGTAAATACTGATAAAAGAACGGAGGAAAGCAGAGAAATAGAATATATCAAAAACTGTCCTGAATGTGGAACCGAGCTGGTAAAAGTTGAAGACCAGGCGATCCATTTCTGTCCTAATGAGCTTCACTGCCCGCCACAAGTGGTAGGAAGAATGATTCACTACGTTTCCAGAAAAGCACTGAACATCGAAAATCTTGGGAGCGAAACGATTGAGCAATTATACAGAGAACGGTTGATTGAAAATCCTGCAGATTTCTACGTACTGACGAAAGAGCAACTTCTTCCGCTGGAAAGAATGGCAGAAAAATCTGCCCAGAATATCATTACAGGAATCGAAAAATCAAAAGAAATTGCATTTGAAAAAGTACTGTACGGTATCGGAATCAAACATGTAGGGGAAACGGTTGCCAAAAAACTGGTAAAAAACTTTCCTACGATTGATGAGTTAAAAAATGCTACTGTTGAAGAGCTTTGTCAGGTGGAAGATATCGGAGCTAAAATTGCAGTCAGCATTGTCGATTTTTTCCAGAACTCCGAAAATGTTTTAATGATTGAACGTTTAAAATCTTACGGTGTACAACTGGAAAAAGGAGAAAGCACCAATGAGGTATTATCCAATGTTCTGGAAGGTAAAACTTTCCTTTTCACCGGAAAGCTATCTCTGTTCACGAGAGAATCTGCAGAAGAGATGGTGGAAAAGCATGGCGGAAAAAACATTTCTGCCGTTTCTAAAAACCTCAATTATCTTGTGGTAGGTGAAAAAGCGGGAAGTAAGCTTAAAAAAGCCCAGGATATCGGCACTATTGAAATCCTTGATGAGCAACAATTCCTGGATTTGATTGAAAAGCAGTAAGGCATTCAAAATAATTATTAACAGGCCATTGTAATTTTACTACAATGGCCTATTTTCGCAACTGCAATAAAAAACATAAAAACTAAAAATTATGAGAAAAGCATGGGCGGTCATTTTTATGATCATGTTTTCTATCTTCAAAGCACAGATTATATCTTTTTCTGATCCTCATTTAAAATCAAGGCTATTGGCAGCCAATACAACAAACAGCATTGCAGCTAATCAAAATGGAGATTATATTAAAATAGACTCAAATGATGACGGTCAGATCCAATATAGTGAAGTTGTAGCTGTTGTTAAGCTGGATGTCAGAAGCAGTTTGATCAGTGACCTTTCCGGCCTGAGTCATTTTACGAATCTTAAAATACTATATGCCGCTGAGAATCCTTATGTATCGGTTGATATAGCTTTACCTAATCTGGAAGATCTATACCTTGGCGGTCCTAATCTGAACACCATAAATACTTTGTCATCACCAAATCTAAAATTTCTTTCAATACAAAAGTATGACAAGACAACCTTAGCTTTACATAATAATTCTATTAAGGGATTAGTTGTCACAGGTGGAAATAACCTTCAAAACATTGATTTACAAAACTGTACAGCTCTAAAAAACCTAACTCTTTACTCAGGTCCGGCAGTAAAAAGTATAATCGGTTCCAACATGCCCACTCTCGAAGCTGTGTTTATTTCAAACACGCCTTACTTATCACACTTTGATTTCAAAGGATCACCTAATTTCAGAACCATAAGTTTCAATACAACAGGATTACCTTTGCTAGATCTGACCAATTATTCTACGTTGGAAAACATACTTGCCAATGGTAATTCATTTTCAAGTGTCAAATTAGATGGATGTACATCTCTTAAACAGCTCAATATATCCAACAACCACATACCTACAATAAGCATGGTGGGTACTCCCGCTCTTGAAACACTCTCATTATCAAACAACAACCTCACTTCTGTCCCGTTAGACAATCATCCAAACCTTTGGAATATTGAGATGAAAAATAATCCTATTTCGAATTTGGTTTTGCCCAATTTACCGGCTTTAAAAGTTTTATCTGCTGATTCCAACCAGCTTACTTCACTTGATATATCCGGAGCACCCAACCTTGATATTCTGACTATCGGTTACAATCACCTCTCTAGTCTGGATGTAAGCTCATTAATCAATCTAACGGAGCTTAAATGTGAATACAATTCACTTACACAACTTGATTTATCAAATAATAAAGAACTATCAAGGATCACCTGTCATAATAATCCCAATCTGGAAAAAATATTCATGAAGAATGGAAAAGTTCAACCATGGTATTATCTGAATCTATTTCCCAACTCTTCCCTAAAATATATATGCTGTGATGAGGAAGAGTTTAATGAACTGAGTAATTATACTATTACACACGGAAGTCCCAATACAGTCATTAACACATACTGTTCATTTACTCCTGGAGGAACATTTTACACCATTCAGGGAAGCACAACATATGATAGTAATAACAATGGTTGTGACCCCAATGATCCCGGCAAATCTTTCCAACGTTTTACCCTTACAAACGGCAGTGTATCAGGAGCAATAATTAGCGGAACCTCCGGAAATTATTCTTTCCCGGTACAGGCAGGTACACATACGATCACACCTGTTGTAGAGAACCCGTATTTTACAATTACACCTGCAAGCTACACTGTTAATTTTCCTAGTCAGCCAAGCCCGGTTATAAAGAACTTTTGTTTGGCAGCCAACGGAATTCATAATGATCTTGAAATAATGCTCATTCCTGTAACGGATGCTGCTCCCGGATTTGATGCACAGTATAAAATCGTTTATAAAAATAAAGGAACCGGAATGCAGTCAGGAAATATCGCATTTAATTTTAATACCAGTTTAATGCTTTATAAGGCTGCTACGATCACTCCGACTTCCCAATCCAACGGAACTCTAACCTGGAATTTCACCAATCTTCTTCCATTTGAAACCAGAGAAATTACCGTTACTGTACAATTAAACACACCAACACAAACTCCACCTTTAAACGGTGGTGATGTTCTACACTATATGGCACAGATCAACGGGGCAACAGATGAAACGCCTGCTGATAACAACTTTGCCCTTAACCAAACCGTTGTTAATTCTTTTGATCCTAATGATAAAACATGTCTTGAAGGGACTTCCATTGCACAAACCCAGGTTGGAGACTATGTTCACTACCTGATCCGATTTGAAAATACAGGAACAGCCAATGCTAAAAATATCGTCGTAAAAGATGAAATTGATATTGCAAAATTTGATATTTCATCCCTGATCCCTATGGATGGCAGCCACAATTTTGTAACCAGAATTACAAGTCCCAATGTGGTAGAGTTTATTTTCGAAAATATTCAGCTTCCTTTTGATGATGCAAATAATGACGGATATGTTTCCTTTAAAATCAAAACAAAATCTACCCTGGCCCCTGGTGACAGCTTCAGCAATACAGCAAAAATCTATTTTGATTATAATGCTCCTATTATTACGAATACCTATACTACGACCATTGCAACGACTTTGTCTACGGCTGAGGTTAAAAACAGAATAGATAGTGTAAGTATTTATCCTAATCCGGCAAAGGACATTTTATATATTCAATCTAAAAATGATCTTATTAAGGCGGAAATTTATGATGCAACGGGAAGACTGTTGATTTCAACGGGAGTATCCAAGAAGTCTGTTAGTATTTCTGAGCTTCCTAAGGGAAATTATACCATTAGATTGTTTACGAAGGACATAATTTCACATGTAAAATTCATCAAAGAATAAGAATAAAACCAAATTCTAACAATAGATAAGCCGTGAGTTTTCACGGCTTTTTTTATATCCGATACCCTTTTTGTTATTTGAGTATAATATCAATATCACTGCTTACAATTACGACTTATTCAATTATCAAAAATCACAATAAAAGTAATATTAAAAGCAAAATATACAATCAAAAACACATTATAATGAAAAATATTAAGCAATAAAAATCAAATTATAAACATTTTTCATATATTTACACAAACTAAAACATCACCAAACCATGAAAAACATTTATCTTTTTGTGCTCATCTTTGCACAATTATCTGTCACTGCACAGACCATTAACTTTCCGGATCCGAAATTCAAAGCAAAGCTACTCACGGCAAATACGGGTAATAATCCTTTTTCCTATGATCTCAATGGAAATCCGACGATCATAGATACGAACAATGACGGAGAGATCCAGGTAAGTGAAGCCCAGAATATCTCAAAGCTGGTCTTAACGAATACACTGATTAATGATATTACGGGAATTAAGAATTTTACCAATCTTACTTCTTTTAATGTAACAGGAAATTCATCGCTTACTATACTTGACCTGAGCAATATGACTCCGTTGAAAGAACTGACCTGCTTCAGCAACGGATTGAATACTATCAATATACAAGGTTGTAACCAGCTGGCATCTTTTTCCTTTTCTAATAATGGCGGAACTATCTCGAATCTTGGTTTTTTACAAAACATTCCTCTTAAAAAGCTTATAGTTTCAGCAAATTCACATTTGGAAAGTGCAGACCTCTCAAATCTTACAAGCCTGGAAGATATTTTTTTCGGGGAAAGCTCCAATCCCAATTTCACGACTTTAAACCTTACCAATAATATCAATCTGAAGAAAATATACATTATCAAACCCAATCTTACGTCACTTACATACAGTACACTCAGTAAGCTTGAATATGTCAATATCCAAAAAACAAAAGTAACTTCACTTGATTTTACCTCGTCGCCGCTGCTTAATGATATTTCTCTGGATAAGAATTCGTTACTGAACTCACTTAATATTCAGAATAATAACAATCTGGAATATGCAACCGTTGCCATGAGTCCGTTGCTTACTTCTATAAGTATTCATAACAAGCCAAATTTATTGGGATTAACTATATCCGGAACGGGGATAACAGCATTGGATTTAACGGGATTAACTGCAATGTTCAGTCTGTCTTTAGGAAATAACAAAATAACTTCCATGGACTTTTCCCCTGCTACCAATCTTATATTTTTGTCATTGGGTGAAGATTTTCTTACCAGTGTAGATATCAGTCAGAATCCGAAGATAAGCTCATTAAGTGCTCTTGGTAATTCCATTACGCATGTGAATGCTAAAAACGGGAAATCCAACCTGGAATATTCTGCCGGTCCAAAATCTATGACTCCCAGTTTAGCATATGTATGTTGTGACACCAATAAAATACAGAAGTTTTCAAATATGCTAGCTACCTATGGGCATACCAATGTCGAAATTAACAGTTACTGTTCTTTTGTTCCGGGAGGAACGACCTATACCGTTCAGGGAAATACAAAGGTTGACGTTAATAATAATGGTTGTGATGCCACTGATCCATATAAATCGTTTCAGAAATTTAACATTACGGATGGTACCAACTCAGGAAGTTATATTGCGAACAGCTCAGGAAATTATTCCTTAGCTGTACAGGCAGGTACCCATGTCATCACACCGGTTGTGGAAAATCCGGATTATTTTACGATCTCTCCTGCAAGTATTACGGCAGATTTCCCTACCCAGGCCAGTCCGTTAGCTCAAAATTTCTGTATCACCCCGAATGGAACGTTTAACGATCTCGAAGTCGTTATCCTTCCGATAACAACGGCCACTCCCGGTTTTCAATCCCAATATAAAATAGTCTACAAAAATAAAGGTAATACTGCACAGTCAGGAACGTTGGTATTTAATTACGAAGATACGATTTCAGACTACCAGTCTTCGACCCTTGCTCCTACATCACAATCTCCGGGAGTTTTGAACTGGAATATTACCAATCTTCTTCCTTTTGAAACCAAGGAAATTACGGTAACTATAAAATTAAATACTCCAACGCAGACGCCTCCTTTAAATTCAGGTGATATTCTACATTACACAGCACAAATCAGCGGAGCTACAGATGAAACACCTGCTGACAATAATTTCACACTCAACCGTACTGTAGTGAATTCTTTTGATCCCAACGACAAAACCTGTCTTGAAGGAACTTCTATCGCTCAAGCGAAAGTGGGAGATTATGTACATTATCTGATCCGATTTGAAAATACAGGAACCGCCAATGCCAGAAATATTGTTGTAAAAGATGAAATCGATACTACAAAATTTGATCTTTCCTCACTGGTTGCATTAAACGGAAGCCACGATTTTGTCGCTAAAGTTACAGGTCCGAATGTGGTTGAATTTATTTTCGAAAATATTCAGCTGCCATTTGATGATGCAAATAATGATGGATATATTTCGTTTAAGATCAAAACGAAGTCCACATTAAATGCCGGTGAGAGTTTCAGTAACACAGCCAAAATTTATTTTGACTACAACCACCCGATCATTACCAATACATATACCACGACGGTTGAAAATGTTTTAGGAACAAAAGAAACCAGCAAAAATAGCACTCAGTTTACGATCTATCCGAACCCTGTGAAAGATGTGTTAAACATCAAATCTAAAGAAGAAGTCATCAAGGCTGAAATTTATGATGCCACAGGAAGAATTATCAGATCAATGACTGTAAAAGGAAATTCATTGCATGTTTCAGAACTTTCTAAAGGAAGTTATATGATTAAAGTCTTCACAAAAGATAAAACAATGGTACAGAAGTTTATTAAAGACTAAACCGGTTACCACTACAGGAAAAGGCTGCAAATGATTTGCAGCCTTTTTTTATTTTCAATCTGTATTATTTAGAGTTTAATACTATAGAGGATTAATGCATTGAGTTTTATGCTAATCGTTTAGATGGATTTCTTATGATTCAAGAATCCTTCCCTCTATAAAACTGATAATGTAAGGTATTATACCACCGGTAATCTGAAAAAGAAAGTACTTCCGTGATTCAAAGAGCTTCTCACTCCTATGTCGCCGTTTTGTTTTTCGATGAAGTTTTTTGAGATCGCCAGCCCCAAACCTGTTCCGTTCTGGTGCTCACCCGGAACCTGGAAATACCGGTCGAAAATCTGACGATGGTATTTTTCATCAATTCCATTACCGGTATCTGTAATGCTAAACTGAATGAAGGCATCCTGTCTTTCAACTACAATCTGAATATTTTCATCCTGGTAAGAATGTTTGACTGCATTGGTAAGGAAATTATTCATTACCCAGACTGTTTTATCAAAATCTGCATTCACAAAATCATTATCTTCAAGAAGATATTGTGAATGGATGGATATATTTTTCTGCTCAGCCAGTTTTTCTACATTTTTCACGGCAGTCTCCACAATTTCCTTTGGAGAACATTGCCCGACGGTCAACCGGATATTCCCTGATTCTACCTGTGAAAGATTAAGCAGTTCTCCCGTAATATCCAGCAGGCGTTGCCCGTCTTCGTTGATGCTCTTCAACAATTCCTGCTGCTGCTCATTCAGCTCACCGAATTTCTGATTTCCGAGAAGCTGAACTCCCATTTTTATGGCTGAAATAGGAGTTTTCAATTCATGTGATATGGTTGCTATAAAATTGGTTTTGGCAAAATCCAGTTCTTTAAAAGGGGTAATATTCCGCAATAGAATAACTTTACCGATGTACCTCTTTTCTTTTTCACCGGTTTTAACGATATTGATCGGGATAATATCCTGTTCAAAATAGTTTTCTTTATTATCACGAACAATTTTAATAGGGTCTTTCACCGGATGATCGATATTTTTCAGCAGCTCCCGCATCAGGTCATTATTTACCGCCACTTCATGGGCTGTTTTTCCTATAATATCTTCTTTGCGGAGATTGGTTATTTTCAAAGCTTCATCATTGATCATATAGATAAAATGGTTCTCATCCAGCCCGATTACGGCATCATGCATATTATTGACCAGTGTTTCAATCCTTTTTTTCTCCATAAGCTGTTGGGAAAGGCTGCTGCTTTCATATTCCTGAAGCTGCTCCGCCATCACGTTAAAAGACTGGGCAAGGCTGTTGAATTCCTCACTTCCTTTAAAATGGACCCTTTCACTATAATTTTTATTGGCAATCTGCCGGATACTGAATGTAAGCTGATCGATAGGTTCCGCAATCGTTTGGGGTAAATTAAACAATAAAACAAAGGCAATCAGGAAACAAACCGTTCCCAAACTTACAATCCAAAAAGTAGCATTACCGGCTGTAATAATGGCAATATCACTTTTCCGTTCAATGCCTTTCATATTCAAAGACATGATCTTGGCGAGATCTTCACGGATCAGTTTCTCCTTGTCAGTGCCGGGTTCCTTCAAATAGCTGTTGAAGTGCAGATTCAGATTCTGGGTAGCTTCTTTTTCTCCAAATTCCGTTAAATTTTTTTCCTGAAGCTGGTTATTCTTTTTGAAATCAGCTATGGCGATGGCACTATCTGTACTGATATGATCTAATGCGAGAAGCATATTCTTAGAAAACTCCAGACTATTGTAATTGGCAGTAAGGATTTTTTCTGTATCTGATTTTAATTTATTGATATACACAGACCCAATCACTGAAAGCAATACGATCAGCAAAAATAAAAGGCCTACGCCTAAGGTGAGTTTTGTTCTAAGTTTCATTACTTCTAAGATAAAATAATAATATCTACCTGTCGTTCATTCAATCTGTTCATCAGCGTATAAATCCAGCTATACCCCAACAGACGATGCCAGAATTTTGCATGGGGCTTACCAATACAAACTGTGGTAATATTGTGATCGATTACATAATCCAGAATTCCTTTGTGAACGCTGCTTTCTTTTATCCTCACCACTTTTGCCCCCAATTCCTGCGCTAAATTAAAATTATTAATCAGATACCGCTGCTTATCCAACGCTATTTTTTCCGGATTTTCAGAAGGTTTCTGAATATATAAAACCGTCCATTGGCTGCTGTAATAGCTTGCCAGCCTTGCGGTTTTCCGTATGATCGTTTTGGCAATCTTCTCGTTGCTGCTGATACAGGCCAGAAATTTTATGGGTTTAAAATTCTCGGTCTTGATTTCGGTTTCCACTTTTCTTTCCACGTGCGTGGCCACCTCTTTTAACGCAAGTTCCCTCAATTGCAGAATGTGTCCGCTTTGGAAGAAGTTGCTCAATGCCGTCTGAACTTTTTCTTTTTTATAGATCTTACCTTCTTTTAAACGGGTCAGCAGTTCATCGGCAGTAAGGTCAATGTTTACGACTTCATCCGCGAGGGCAAGGATTTTATCAGGAACCCGTTCTGTGACTTCTATGCCGGTTATTTTTTTTACTTCTTCATTGAGACTTTCAATATGCTGGATATTCATGGCACTGATCACATTGATCCCATTATCAAGAATCTCCAGAACATCCTGCCATCTTTTTTATTTTTGGAACCTTCCACATTCGTGTGTGCCAGCTCATCTACAAGAACTACTTCAGGATGCTCATTGATAATAGCCTGAAGATCCATCTCTTCCAGATTTTTTCCTTTATAAAAAACAGATTTTCTCTCAATTTGCGGGATCCCTTCTGCCATAGCAACGGTTTCTTCTCTCCCGTGGGTTTCTATATAGCCTATTTTTACATCAATGCCGTTTCGTAAAAGGGAATGTGCTTCCTGCAGCATACGAAATGTCTTTCCCACACCCGCACTCATCCCGATATAAATTTTGAATTTCCCTTTTCGGGACTTCTGGATCAGTTCTAAAAAATCTGTTGCTGATGACATTGATTTTATTCTTTTTAATTTTACTTTAAACACTTTTTTCTTTGGTGAAGTGCATCATTAAAACCAAACCGCTAAGCTCGTTGTAACAAAAAAGTTTCCTTTTCTGAACTCATCATTTTTAGCAAAAATAGCATCTTTAGAAGTAAAACCTCTTGCTTCTGTACGGAAGACTACATTCTTCAATACTGCATAATCAACATTTAATGAATATCCAAATGTCTGAAATCCGTCCGGGGTTCCTGTATTGATAATCACTCCTTTTTTGTCATTGTAGTATTCTAATCTACCCGCCAATGCCCATTTCTGGTCAACCTGATACTTCATCTGCACATTGGGACTGTACCAGATATTGTACTGCTCGCTTCCCTTCGCTTTCTGTTCTGCTCCTATATCAAATCCCAATAAAGCAGAAAACTGATCCGTCAACTGAAAGCTTCCATAAAGATCGTGAAAATAACGCATTCTTTTATCTGCCTTTGCTTTATCATTTCCAATAAATGAGCTGCTGTTCAACGTGATTTTATCATTCGGCTTATAGGTCAACTGATGACCGAAAGAGATACTCTGATTTCCTTCCGGTTTTGCAATACGTTGCCAGCCATTCAGTACCAATCCGCTTAAAAACCATTTTCCGCTATCTGAGGTGTAGGAAATTTTAGCTCCTGTCTCAAAATAAGGGGAATTTTCAGCGGCCAAACTTCTGGTCAGGTTTATATTATCCTTGCCAATAGCACTCTCCCAACCAATATGGGAAGGCATGATTCCTGCGTCGATCCACAGATTTTTTGTTTTTGATATTTTAATTCCAATATTGGCTTCGTTTACGTAGCGTAATGCATTTTGTTCTGCCGCCATATTGTCCTGCGCATAGGTTCCCGCCATTAAGGCTACATTGGCACGAAGATTTTCACTCTGATAATTTGCTTTGATTAATCCCAGATTCAGGTTGAGCTCATTATGTCTGTTGTATGAGTACAAGAAATTTTGACGGAGATGGTTACCGGGTTCATTAAAATCATAGGTATAAAATAGTTCCGCATATGCTGAAAAAGTTACTTTATTTTCTGTTTTTAATGAGTCTGATGATTGTGCTTTAGAAAAAAACATTCCTAAGATTGCACTTATAGTTAGATATTTTTTCACGTTAGTTGTAAGGTATGTTAATCATGTCAAGTCTTACAACATTGACATGATTATTTATTATTTTAATTGATCCAAAGCGATATTAAGCTTCAGAACATTGAGTTTTGATGGCCCGAAAAGTCCTAAGAACGGTTTTTCAGTTTGTGTATTGATTACATTTTTGATTTGCTCTTCGGAAAGATGTCTCGCCTTAGCAATTCTCTTGGCCTGATACAAGGCGCCTTCCCGAGAAATATCAGGATCCAGCCCGCTTCCGCTTGAAGTGACCAGCTCAACCGGTACTTTGGCATTTCCCATTTCAGGGTTTTGCATTCTCAAAGTATCTATTCTTTTTGTACAGTTTGCAGGTATTCCTCATTGCTCGGTCCCTTATTACTTCCCCCACTTCCTGCTGCATTATAGTTAACAGTTGAAGGACGGCCATGAAAATATTGGTCTGATTTAAACTCCTGGCCAATATTAGCATAGAACTTCTGTCCCTTATGATTGATAATTTCTGCATTTCCCTGTGTAGGCAGTATTTTTGAACCTCCATACACAATCCCCAGATAAATTCCTACGACAATCAGCATTACCAAAGTCAGCCTCAATGCTGAAACAATATGATTTTTCATTTCTTTAAATTTTAATAGAATAAACTAATCAGTAAGTCGATGATTTTGATCCCGATAAACGGAACAATAACTCCTCCCAAACCATAGATCAAAAGGTTTCTTCGTAGCAGAGCACTTGCCCCGATCGGCTTATAGGCTACCCCTTTTAACGCTAACGGGATCAGGAACGGAATAATCACTGCATTGAAAATAACAGCAGATAAAATAGCCGTTTCAGGACTATGCAGATTCATGATATTCAGCTTCTGAAGTGAAGGAATAAAAGTGATAAACAAGGCCGGAATAATGGCAAAGTACTTCGCTACGTCATTGGCAATACTGAATGTTGTCAGCGTTCCCCTTGTCATCAGCAATTGTTTACCGATCTCCACAATCTCGATCAGTTTGGTAGGATCATTATCAAGGTCGACCATATTACCGGCTTCTTTTGCTGCCTGCGTTCCACTGTTCATAGCAACTCCTACATCTGCCTGGGCCAGTGCCGGTGCATCATTCGTTCCGTCTCCCATCATCGCTACCAGTTTTCCTTCCTGCTGTTCTTTTTTGATATAGTTCATTTTATCTTCAGGTTTGGCTTCTGCGATAAAATCATCTACCCCTGCTTTTTCTGCAATAAATTTGGCTGTCAGTGGGTTATCTCCGGTTACCATTACGGTTTTCACTCCCATTTTTCTTAATCGTTGAAAACGTTCCTGAATTCCGGTTTTAATAATATCCTGTAATTCAATTACTCCCCATACTTTTTCATTGACAGCTACCACCAGGGGAGTACCTCCATTTTCAGAAATTCCGGTTACTGCATCCTGGGTTTCCTGCGGGAAAGCATTTCCGGCTTTTTCAGTCAGTTTTTTTATCGTATCATAAGCTCCTTTTCTGATCCTTGTATCTTCAAAATCGATCCCTGATGTTCTGGTTTCAGCAGTAAAATCAATATATGTAGGATTAGGAACCAGTAAATCTTCGGATTTCAATGCACTCAATTCAATGATGGATTTACCTTCCGGCGTTTCATCTGCTACAGAGCTCAATGCAGAAGCTTTGATAAAGTCTTCCATCTTGATTCCTTCTGCAGGGTGAAATTGGGTTGCTTTACGGTTTCCGATGGTGATTGTACCTGTTTTATCAAGTAATAAAACGTCAATATCCCCGGCTGTTTCTACCGCTTTTCCGCTCTTTGTGATGACATTGGCTCTTAAAGCTCTGTCCATTCCTGCAATTCCGATTGCAGAAAGGAGACCACCGATAGTTGTGGGAATAAGACACACGAAAAGTGAGATAAATGCCGCTATGGTAATCGGAGTCTGCGCGTAATCTGCAAAGGGCTTTAAAGTGAGGGTAACAATTATAAAGGTCAGGGTAAACCCTGCCAGCAATATGGTTAATGCGATTTCGTTTGGTGTTTTCTGTCTTGAAGCTCCTTCTACAAGAGCAATCATTTTATCTAAAAAAGATTCTCCGGGTTTAGTCGTTACTTTTACTTTGATTCTGTCTGAAAGGACCTTCGTACCACCGGTTACGGAACTTTTATCTCCGCCGGCTTCACGAATGACGGGAGCACTTTCGCCGGTAATGGCAGATTCATCAATTGTTGCGAGACCTTCGATAATCTCCCCATCCATAGGAATCTGATCTCCGGCTTCGCAAAGGAAAATATCTCCTAACTTCATCTCGGCAGACATCTTCAAAACGGTTTCCACCTGAAATCCCTGCTTATTATCAACGACAAGTTTGGCGGGAGTTTCTTCTCGGGTTTTTCGAAGCGTATCTGCTTGTGCTTTTCCTCTGGCCTCTGCAATTGCTTCTGCAAAATTGGCAAAAAGAACCGTGAAAAATAAAATAATAAATACTAAGAAATTATAAGAGAAACTTCCCTGGGACTGATCGCCCGTCAGGCTGAACATGCTGACGATAAACATGACAACAGTTCCGATCTCTACCAGAAACATCACTGGATTTTTAAACATAATTTTCGGATTCAGTTTTACGAAAGACTGTTTAATTGCCTCGTTAACCAAATCTCTTTGAAATAATGTTTGTGATTGATTTTTCATTTTTTTGAAAGAGTTTTTATCATTAATCAATAACGACCATCAAGGCAAACCTTATAAGGGGGATAAAGAGATGGATTATATTAAGTGAACGTTTCAGTAAGTTTTTAGACTAGTCCCCTACTTTCCGGCTTCCTTAATGGTTGAATATTGATCTTAATTTTTAATGTTTACAATTATTTTGAGAAATACTGTATCTGTTCTGCAATAGGTCCGAGTGTAAGTGCAGGGAAAAATGACAGCGCAGCGATGAGTAAGATCACGGCAAGCGTCATGAAACCAAAGGTAGCTGTATCTGTTTTCAGGGTTCCCGAACTTTCCGGAATAAATTTTTTCTGTGCCAGTAAGCCTGCAATTGCTACAGGACCAATGATTGGGATAAACCTGGATAGCAACAGTACAATACCTGTAGAAATATTCCACCACGGTGTATTGTCTCCCAGCCCTTCAAATCCGGAACCGTTGTTAGCGGAAGAAGAGGTAAACTCATACAACATTTCACTGAACCCGTGGAATCCGGGATTATTGAGCGTTTTTGTCCCAAATTCCGGCAAGTAAGCCGTCAGAGCCGTTCCTACAAGAATTAAAAAAGGATGGAATAAGGCAACGATCATTGCAATTTTCATTTCTTTTGCTTCGATCTTTTTCCCATAAATTCCGGTGTTCTTCCTACCATCAGGCCACTTATGAATACGGCGAGAATAATAAAGATAAAATAATTCAGGATTCCTACTCCACAACCTCCGTAGAAACAGTTGATCATCATCGCCAGCAGCTCATTCATTCCGGAAAGAGGCATAGTACTGTCATGCATTGAATTCACCGATCCCGTTGAAATCACGGTTGTTGCGATACTCCAATATCCTGAAGCAGCGCTTCCGAAACGGATTTCTTTACCTTCCATCGCTCCCAGGCTGCTGTCTGCACCCATTTTTGTGATTAAAGGATTTCCTCCGGTCTCATTCACTATATTCGGAACGGTAAGCGCAAGAAAACCAACCGTCATTACGGTAAAGATGACCCATGACAGCTTTCTCCTGTTTAAATAAAAGCCTAACGCAAAAACCAATGCAAACGGAATAATCATCTGAGTGACCATTTCTGTCATATTAGTTACATAATTAGGATTTTCAAGAGGATGTGCCGAGTTGGTCCCGAAAAATCCACCTCCGTTGGTTCCCAAATGCTTGATCGCCACAAAACCTGCTACCGGACCTCTGGAGACTTCAATTTTTTGACCTTCCAAGCCGGTTATTTGATCTTTACCCTCAAAAGTCATCGGAGTTCCGTTGACAGAAAGAATGAAAGCAACTATAATACTGATCGGAACTAAAATTCTGATCATTGACTTGGTAAAATAATCATAAAAATTTCCAAGTTCTGTAGCCGTTTTCTCTTTAAATGCTTTAAAAAGAACGGCCATAGCTGCCATTCCGGTTGCCGCCGTTACAAATTGTAAAAACATTAAGTACAACTGGCTTAGATAGCTTACGCCGGACTCTCCGGAATAATGCTGCAGGTTACAATTCACCAAAAATGAGATAGTCGTATTAAATGCTAAATCCGGTGACATGTTTGGATTCCCGTCGGGATTCATGGGAAGCCAGGCCTGGGTCATTAAAAGTATGAACCCGATGATAAACCAGACAAAATTGATGGCCAGCATGGCATACATATTCTGTTTCCAGTTCATCTGGCGGTTGGGATTGATACCTGATATTTTATAAATTAACTTTTCAATGGGCTGGAATATTGGGTCCAGAACAGTTTTTTTATATCCATAGACATTAGCAATGTATTTACCTAAAAGTATTCCGATCACTAATGTAATAGCAAACATGGCTATGATGCCTGAAATCTCTGTATTCATGATCGTTTAAAATTTTTCGGGTTTCATTAAAACATAACAGATATACACAAAGGCGAGAATTGAAAGAAAAAATAAACTCCACATAATTTTATATTCTATCAAAAAATTCAACTGATTTATATAAAAGCCAATACAATACTGCAAACAGCAGAATTAAACTTATAAGCATCATATCTTTATTATTAAGGTTAAAAGGATCAACAATACATACGATACAATCAGCAAACTAAAATTAGCATGCTCCCGTTTTTTAAACGATTTTCTTGAAATTGTCATTTTAAAATATTTTATTCAAAGACTATATGCCAAAAGAAAGTCCATTATTGAAATACAACAGATAAACAACTGAATTACAAAACATTAAAACCAAAATCAACACCTTATAAAAACACAAAAGCCTATCAAAATGATAGGCTCTTTATTAAAATGATAAAATATTTATTTTAATCCGTATTCTTCCAGTTTACGGTATAAGGTGGCAATTCCGATCTCCAACAACCGCGCCGCTTCCGCTTTATTGCCTTTCGTATACTGTAATACCTTTTGTATATGTACTTTTTCAAGAGATCGGATACTTAGAGAATCATTTTCTGAAACAGTTTTTTCAGAATAATGAGGAAGACTCTCGGTATCCAGAGTATTATTATCCATCAAAATAAGACTTCGTTCTACGGCATTTCTAAGTTCCCTGATATTTCCCTTCCAGTCATTCTTTTCCAATATTCTGTAATAATCCGGACTTACCTGAATTCCTGATAAATGAAGCTTATGAGAAAACTGATCAATAAAATTCTTTGCCAGCATTTTTAAATCTTCTTTTCTTTCTCTTAGAGCAGGAAGATTAATCTCAAAAACATTGAGTCTGAAATACAGGTCTTCCCTGAAGTTTCCCTGTTTTATTTCGTCTTCGAGGTTCCTGTTGGTGGCAGCAATTAATCTGAAGTCAGATTTTGAAACCTTTGTTTCTCCCATTTTGATAAATTCCTTTGTTTCCAGTAGCCTTAACAATTTTGCCTGAAGATCAATAGGCATCTCTCCAATCTCATCTAAAAATAAAGTACCGCCATTAGCTTCTTCAATCAGGCCTTTCTTATCTTTCAAGGCTCCTGTAAATGCTCCCTGTTTATGTCCGAAAAGCTCACTCTCAAGAATTTCTCTACTGAATGCCGAACAGTTGATAGCGACAAAACTATTTTTATTTCTGTCGCTCGCATCATGAATCGCATTCGCAAAAACTTCTTTTCCAGTTCCGGTTTCACCCGTAAGTAATACCGCTGCATCTGTTAATGCAACCTTTTCAGCCAGTTTCCTTGCCTGTAAAATAGCAGGTGAGTTTCCTATGATTTGGGCAAATCCCTGACTGTGTTACGGGGAATAATTCTGGATTTGTTATCTTTAACCTTCTCTAATGCCTTATATACCAATGGGATAATCTTCTCATTATCATCTCCTTTCACAAGATAATCATAAGCCCCGTTTTTCATAGCCTGGACAGCATCAGTAATGTTTCCAAATGCAGTCATCAGTATAATTTCAAGGTGAGGATATTTCGTCTTGATTGACTGTACCAACTCGACACCAAATGCATCAGGAAGCCGGACATCACACAACACCACATCAAAATCATACTGCTCAAGCATTGTCATTGCAGAGCGGGATGTAGAGGCTTCTTTTACATTAAAATTTTCTTGGGAAAGGATCATGCCCAATAACCTAAGGAGCTTGATCTCATCATCGATGATCAGAATGTTTCCTGACATTATATTTATTTTGGAAAACGTATACAAACTTATCAATTTTATTTGACTAAAAGCCAGTAATTATGGAAATAAATTTCATCATTACATAGATTTTTAGAAGCTGTTTCCGGCTATCTGCTCATATTCTACACAGAAATAATTGTAAAGGAAGACCATATCAGGAATACGATCTGTAAATAAGTTGAAAATTGAGAATTGAGAGTTGAAAATGATCAATCAGGAATGATCTAGTGGATTAGGGCCTATAGGCTATAGCCTGTAACCTGTAAGCTATAATCTGTAACCTGCTTAGGTATAAAGCAAAAAAAGTCTCATACATTGCTGTATGAGACTTTTTAAAAATAAAATAAAAACTGGCGGCGGCCTACTCTCCCGCGTTAGCAGTACCATCGGCGCTGGTGGGCTTAACTTCTGTGTTCGGAATGGGAACAGGTGAGCCCCACCGCTAAAACCACCCTAAAGGTTGTATATAAGATGTCAGAAGTAAGACTTCAGATGTCAGACCAATGCCTGAGATCTGAGAGATCATCTCTGATATCTGTTTTAAGCGATAAAAACTTTCACAAAGAGCTAACCTTGCTGCACTTTCTTGTGCGCCTTATCAGGCTATAAATCTACGGGTAATTAGTACTACTCGGCTATGACATTACTGCCTTTACACCTGTAGCCTATCAACGTCGTCATCTCCAACGACCCTTAAAAGATGTCTCATCTTGAGGCGAGTTTCGCACTTATATGCCTTCAGTGCTTATCTCTTCCAAACGTAGCTACTCAGCAGTGCACCTGGCGGTACAACTGATACACCAGAGGTTTGTTCAATTCGGTCCTCTCGTACTAGAATCAAGCCCTCTCAAACATCTAACGCCCGCAATAGATAGAGACCGAACTGTCTCACGACGTTCTGAACCCAGCTCGCGTGCCACTTTAATGGGCGAACAGCCCAACCCTTGGGACCTTCTCCAGCCCCAGGATGTGACGAGCCGACATCGAGGTGCCGAACCTCCCCGTCGATGTGAGCTCTTGGGGGAGACTAGCCTGTTATCCCCGGAGTACCTTTTATCCTATGAGCGATGGCCCTTCCATACGGAACCACCGGATCACTATGTCCTGCTTTCGCACCTGATCGACTTGTTGGTCTCACAGTCAAGCACCCTTATGCCATTACACTCTACGCACGGTTACCAAGCGTGCTGAGGGTACCTTTGAAAGCCTCCGTTACTCTTTTGGAGGCGACCACCCCAGTCAAACTACCCACCACGCAATGTCCTTCTGAAAGAAGTTAGGCTCCAAGTAAGTAAAGGGTGGTATTTCAACGTCGGCTCCACCAACACTAGCGTGCCAGCTTCAAAGCCTCCCACCTATCCTACACATTACTTACTCAAAGTCAATACGAAGTTATAGTAAAGGTTCACAGGGTCTTTTCGTCCCATTGCGGGTAATCGGCATCTTCACCGATACTACAATTTCACAGAGCTCATGGTTGAGACAGTGCCCAGATCGTTACACCATTCGTGCAGGTCGGAACTTACCCGACAAGGAATTTCGCTACCTTAGGACCGTTATAGTTACGGCCGCCGTTTACTGGGGCTTCAGTCAATGCCTTCGCTTACGCTAAGCACCTTCCTTAACCTTCCAGCACCGGGCAGGTGTCAGACCCTATACTGCATCTTTCGATTTTGCAGAGTCCTGTGTTTTTGATAAACAGTCGCCTGGGCCTCTTTACTGCGGCCACCATTGCTGATGGCGTCTCTTCTCCCGAAGTTACGAGACTATTTTGCCTAGTTCCTTAACCATGATTCACTCTAGCACCTTAGGATTCTCTCCTCGACTACCTGTGTCGGTTTTGGTACGGGTTGCTTCACTTCGGCTTTTCTTGGAAGCACTTTCCCTACAGCAGCTTCGCCCGAAGGCTAGGCCTTGACTATTCCGTCAGTCTCCAGTAAGTACGGCACTCCGTCCCCTTTTTAGTGTGAGCAAGTATGGGAATATTAACCCATTGTCCATCCACTACCCCTTTCGGGTTCGCGTTAGGTCCCGACTAACCCTCAGCTGATTAGCATGGCTGAGGAAACCTTAGTCTTTCGGTGAGCAGGTTTCTCGCCTGCTTTATCGTTACTTATGCCTACATTTTCTTTTCTATCCGCTCCACAATACCTCACAGTACTGCTTCGGCGCAAATAGAATGCTCTCCTACCAGATGTATCTTAAATACAAATCCATAGCTTCGGTAATATGTTTATGCCCGATTATTATCCATGCCGGACCGCTCGACTAGTGAGCTGTTACGCACTCTTTAAATGAATGGCTGCTTCCAAGCCAACATCCTAGCTGTCAATGCAGTCCAACCGCGTTGCTTCAACTTAACATATATTTGGGGACCTTAGCTGTTGGTCTGGGTTCTTTCCCTCTCGGACATGGACCTTAGCACCCATGCCCTCACTGCCGTAGAACATTTATTAGCATTCGGAGTTTGTCAGGAATTGGTAGGCGGTGAAACCCCCGCATCCAATCAGTAGCTCTACCTCTAATAAACTTATATACGACGCTGCACCTAAATGCATTTCGGAGAGTACGAGCTATCTCCCAGTTTGATTGGCCTTTCACCCCTACCCACAGGTCATCCGAAGACTTTTCAACGTCAACCGGTTCGGTCCTCCACTCTGTGTTACCAGAGCTTCAACCTGCCCATGGGTAGATCACAAGGTTTCGCGTCTAATCCTACTAACTATGCGCCCTATTCAGACTCGCTTTCGCTCCGGCTCCGGTACTTAATACCTTAACCTCGCTAGTAAAATTAACTCGTAGGCTCATTATGCAAAAGGCACGCCGTCACAGCATTACGCTGCTCCGACCGCTTGTAGGCGTACGGTTTCAGGTTCTATTTCACCCTTCTATTCGAAGTGCTTTTCACCTTTCCTTCACAGTACTTGTTCACTATCGGTCTTTCAGGAGTATTTAGCCTTGGAGGATGGTCCCCCCATATTCAGACAGGATTTCACGTGTCCCGCCCTACTCATTTATCATCTTAATATACCTTTCGAATACCGGGCTATCACCGTCTATGGCTGTTCTTTCCAGAACATTCTTCTAAATATAAAAAGACTTTTGGGCTAATCCGCTTTCGCTCGCCACTACTTACGGAATCTCTTCGATTTCTTTTCCTCCGGGTACTTAGATGTTTCAGTTCTCCGGGTTTGCTTCCCCTAAGGGATGACATGTCTTCAACATGCCGGGTTGCCCCATTCGGACATCTGCGGATCAATTCGTGTGTGCCAATCCCCGCAGCTTTTCGCAGCTTACCACGTCCTTCTTCGCCTCTGAAAGCCTAGGCATCCGCCATACGCCCTTAACGATTTCTTTCCTAATAATTATATTAGTTTAGTTTTGTCATTAGCATTCAATGCTAATTAATATTTTTAAACTTCGCACTCGAAAGTGCTCGGTTATCTCTTTGTGATGTCTTTACCGTTAATGTCAATGATCTTAATTGCTTCTTGCTCGTCTGATAAACAGATGTTGTTTTTGGCTCCATCCGTAACTTTTAAATCAAACTCACAAAACTGTGGAGAATAAGGGAGTCGAACCCTTGACCTCCTGCGTGCAAGGCAGGCGCTCTAGCCAGCTGAGCTAATTCCCCGCTAGTAGACTTCAGATATCAGATCCCAGATCTCAGACTTAAATGTCTGATGTCTCATATCTGATGTCTTCCCGTCTTTTAATTAGTAGTCTCGGGCAGGCTCGAACTGCCGACCTCTACATTATCAGTGTAGCGCTCTAACCAGCTGAGCTACGAGACTGTCTTTTTAGACTTACAGATCCTAGATGCTAGATACAAGACTTTCATTCGTCTTGGTTCTTCGCTCTGGGCTCTTGTATCTCAATCCCTTTACTAATTTCTAGTGGGTTTTGTATTGTTATATATCAACCAAATAAAAACTAAAGCCTGAACTTTAAGTAAGTACTGTATCTTGCGATACTAATTTTTTTATCGTCTTTAAGACGCTCTAAAATGAGATGTTCCAGCCGCACCTTCCGGTACGGCTACCTTGTTACGACTTAGCCCTAGTTACCTGTTTTACCCTAGGCAGCTCCTGTTACGGTCACCGACTTCAGGTACCCCAGACTTCCATGGCTTGACGGGCGGTGTGTACAAGGCCCGGGAACGTATTCACCGCGCCATGGCTGATGCGCGATTACTAGCGATTCCAGCTTCATAGAGTCGAGTTGCAGACTCCAATCCGAACTGAGACCGGCTTTCGAGATTTGCATCACATCGCTGTGTAGCTGCCCTCTGTACCGGCCATTGTATTACGTGTGTGGCCCAAGGCGTAAGGGCCGTGATGATTTGACGTCATCCCCACCTTCCTCTCTACTTGCGTAGGCAGTCTCACTAGAGTCCCCAACTTAATGATGGCAACTAGTGACAGGGGTTGCGCTCGTTGCAGGACTTAACCTAACACCTCACGGCACGAGCTGACGACAACCATGCAGCACCTTGAAAAATGTCCGAAGAAAAGTCTATTTCTAAACCTGTCATTTCCCATTTAAGCCTTGGTAAGGTTCCTCGCGTATCATCGAATTAAACCACATAATCCACCGCTTGTGCGGGCCCCCGTCAATTCCTTTGAGTTTCAAACTTGCGTTCGTACTCCCCAGGTGGCTAACTTATCACTTTCGCTTAGTCTCTGAACCCGAAAGCCCAAAAACGAGTTAGCATCGTTTACGGCGTGGACTACCAGGGTATCTAATCCTGTTCGCTCCCCACGCTTTCGTCCATCAGCGTCAGTTGTTGCTTAGTAACCTGCCTTCGCAATTGGTGTTCTAAGTAATATCTATGCATTTCACCGCTACACTACTTATTCCAGCTACTTCAACAACACTCAAGACCTGCAGTATCAATGGCAGTTTCACAGTTAAGCTGTGAGATTTCACCACTGACTTACAGATCCGCCTACGGACCCTTTAAACCCAATAAATCCGGATAACGCTTGCACCCTCCGTATTACCGCGGCTGCTGGCACGGAGTTAGCCGGTGCTTATTCGTATAGTACCTTCAGCTACTCTCACGAGAGTAGGTTTATCCCTATACAAAAGAAGTTTACAACCCATAGGGCCGTCGTCCTTCACGCGGGATGGCTGGATCAGGCTCTCACCCATTGTCCAATATTCCTCACTGCTGCCTCCCGTAGGAGTCTGGTCCGTGTCTCAGTACCAGTGTGGGGGATCACCCTCTCAGGCCCCCTAAAGATCGCAGACTTGGTGAGCCGTTACCTCACCAACTATCTAATCTTGCGCGTGCCCATCTCTATCCACCGGAGTTTTCAATGTCGAATGATGCCATCCAACATATTATGGGGTATTAATCTTCCTTTCGAAAGGCTATCCCCCAGATAAAGGCAGGTTGCACACGTGTTCCGCACCCGTACGCCGCTCTCAAGATCCCGAAAGATCTCTACCGCTCGGCTTGCATGTGTTAGGCCTCCCGCTAGCGTTCATCCTGAGCCAGGATCAAACTCTCCATTGTATGTTTGTCTGACTCACTCAAAGTTTTTAACGCTTTAGTTTTTCCTTACTTGGTTGTTATATTGTATGTCAATGATCTTTATATCTTCCGCTTTATAACGAAACAATCTTTCTGTCAGTGTTGCTCCGTATTTGCGAGTGCAAAAGTAAAACTTTATTTTGAATTGACCAAATGTTTTTTGAAGAAAATTTAAAGTTTATTGTGTAACCCTAAACCCTTCTCGAAACCTTAATCCCTCTACTCCTGCGCTCCCTCTAATTGGGACTGCAAAGATACAAACTCTTTTTTAACCGGCAACTTTTTTTTGTAAAAAGTTTTGAAGTTTTTTTTCGTCTGTTTCTTTTAAGAGTATTTTGTTTTTGCTTATCTAAAAGCCCTTCTGCGCTTACTGAATGTCTTTCGTTTTTCAGTGGGGCAAAGATAGAGACTTCCTCAATACCCCGCAAGTTTATGTAACATAAATTTTACTTTATTGTAATATTGGAGGGTAAACCATTGGAAGGCAGGGAGAAAAATTTTAAACAAATGTTTGAAGGGAGACGCCGGAATGTGGGAGGGCTCGAAAATAGCAGGGAAAAATGGGGTTGGAAGGGAAAATTTTGGGTACATATATATAAGAAGGAAGAGGAATATTGAAAATGGATAAAATCTTCCGTTATTCTTGCGGGTTGGCGCAGATGGTTATGCTTTATTATATAGTATAGCGAGAGTAAGGGCTGTATGGGGCGATAAGTTTCGTGAGGATGGTCTTGGAAAGGTTTTACGTTTGGGCTAAAGCCTGATTTTAAAGGATACTCTATTGAGAGGGCTTTAGCCCGCTGCTATGGAATAACATTTTTACCACTAAAATGAACTGCAAAGATGATGACGAATTATATTATTATATATGTATGGTTTTACTCTATATAGAATATGATAGTATACATGATTTTGGCTGTACTATGCGATGACAGGAGCATGAGTGAGGTTAAAGCTGAAAGGTTAAAAGATTGAACATATTAAGAACAACTACTCTTTTTCGATTGGGAGATGGATATCTTTTAAATGTACTGATTTAAGTTTTCAACCGGGATAATAGATGTAATAATGATAAAAAATAAGGAACTTTTTTTATGATTGCTTACATTTGTAAAGCATTCCGGATCGATAAGGGATGAAATGAGTTTATATGATAGACAGAAAATACAAAGAAACAGTTCATACAGATACTAATCAATACGAATATATTACAGTAACCCATGATGAAAATAAGGTAAGAATCTATACATTGAAAAATGGTCTCAAAGTTTTTCTTGCCCAAAATTCTGATGCTCCAAGGATACAAACCTTCATTCCTGTAAGAACGGGAAGTAATAATGACCCGGCAGATAACACCGGACTTGCTCATTATCTTGAGCATATGATGTTTAAGGGAACTTCTAAAATCGGGACTCAAAACTGGAAGAAAGAAAGTGAACTTCTGGATCAGATCTCCGAGCTATATGAGCAGCATAAGGCAGAGCAAAACCCTGAAAAAAAGAAAGAAATCTATAAAAAAATAGATGAAGTTTCCCAGGAAGCCAGCCAGTATGCCATTGCGAACGAATATGATAAAGCAATTTCATCTTTGGGGGCAAGCGGAACCAATGCCCATACATGGTTTGACGAAACGGTTTATAAAAACAATATTCCGAATAATGAGCTTGAAAAATGGTTAAAAATAGAAAAAGAAAGATTTTCTGAAATTGTACTCCGTCTTTTCCACACTGAACTGGAATCGGTATATGAAGAATTCAACAGGGCGCAGGATAATGACACAAGACTTGTGAATTATGAACTGATGGCCGCTCTTTTCCCGACTCACCCCAACGGGCAACAAACAACATTAGGGAAACCGGAGCACTTGAAAAACCCATCAATGAAGGCTATTCACAAGTATTTTAACGAATATTATGTTCCTAATAACTATGCAATGGTATTGGTAGGTGATCTTGATTTTGAAGAAACCATCTTATTAATAGATCAATATTTCGGGGCTTTACCCTATAAAGAACTTCCAGCTAAAACACCGGTCATTGAATCACCAATGACAGAGATTGTAGAAAGAACGGTAAAAAGCCCTACTACTCCACGTGTTCAACTGGCATGGAGGACTGACAGCTATGGTACGCGTGAAGCGATGCTTGCAGACGTTGTTGCCAATATTCTCAGCAACAGAGGTGAAGCCGGTTTATTGGATCTTCACATCAACCAGACACAAAAAATGCTTTGGGCACAGGCCTTTTCCGTCGGGCTAAAGCAATACGGGTATTTTTCTATTGTAGCTGTTCCAAAAGAAACACAAAGCCTGGAGGAAGCCAGAGAAATGGTTCTTGAAGAAATTGAACTGATCAAAAAAGGGGATTTTCCGGATTGGATGCTCCCTGCGATCATCAATGATTTTAAGCTTCAACGGATGAAAGGACTTGAAACGGCTGATGGCCTTGCTACTAATCTTTACGATACGTATATCAAAGGAAGAACCTGGGAACAGGAACTGAACGAAATGGATGAATATGCACGTTTTACCAAAGATGATGTCATTGCTTTTGCCAACGAATTTTTTAAGGAAAATTACGTCGTTGTCAATAAAGAGAAAGGCGTTAATGATAAACTTGTAAGGGTTGAAAATCCCGGTATTACTCCTGTGAAAATCAACCGTGAGGCCCAGTCAGCGTTTTTAAGTGAAATTGTAACGGAAAAAACTGAGGATATAAAACCTGAATTCATTGACTATCAAAAGGAGATTGCTACGGATACGATCAAGGGTAAAAAGATAAGCTTTGTTAAAAATAAATATAATGATATTGCCCAGGTGCATTTCATTTTCCCTTTCGGAAGCGATCATGACAGAGATTTAGGAATCTCAACCCAGCTGCTTCAATATCTGGGTACTGATCGTCTTTCGCCTGAAGAGTTGAAAAAAGAGTTTTTCAAGATCGGGATCAGCAATGATTTTAAAACGACCAACGACCAGCTTCTTATCACATTAAGCGGATTGGAAGAAAATATTGAAAAAGGTATTGAGCTCCTGCAAAGCTGGATGCATAATGTACAGCCTGATCAGGAGGTTTACAATCAATTTGTAGGAACCGTCCTGGAAAACAGACAAGCTATTAAAAAAGATAAAAACCGTATCATGACCGCCCTGACGAATTATACAAAGTTAGGAAGCTACTCCCGTTTTACGGATGTTATATCTAAAGAAGAACTTGAAAACAGTAAAGCTGAAGTATTTACCGACCGGATGAAAAACCTTTTCAGTTATCCTTATCAGATCTTTTTCTATGGAAAAGATTTTGAAGGATTTAAAGGATATATTGGTAAATACACTGAGAATGAAAGTCTTCAAATTCCGGAACCCAAACAATACCCTGAACCTGACACAGGAGGGAATGTTTATTTTATCAACTATGATATGGTTCAAATGGAAATGAGCAAAATAGGGAAAGGACATCTGGTGAATCCTTCAGACTTTGGAAAAATCAATGTTTTCAATGAATATTTCGGCAGAGGATTATCTTCCATTGTCTTCCAGGAGATCCGTGAGAGTAAGAGTCTTGCTTATTCTGCCTATGTTTCTTATGCTGCCAATTCAGAATTAAAGCATCCGGATTATATTACCACTTATATCGGCACCCAGCCGGACAAGCTGATGATTGCCGTAGATACTTTGAACGAACTAATGAATGAGCTTCCTGAAGTGACTATCCAGTTTGAAAATGCCAAAAATGCTGCCTTAAAGCAGATTGCCTCAACGAGGGTAACGCGAAACAATATATTTTTCAATACTTTAAGACTGAAGAAACTGAATATTGATCATGATTTCCGAAAAGATATCTACGAGCAGATTCAAGATCTGAAATTTGAGGATCTTAAAGAATTCTATCAGAAAGACATTCAGTCAGTACATTTTAATACCGCCATTATTGGTAAAAAAGAAAACCTGAATATGGACGCTGTGAATAAAATGGGAACATTCACAGAGGTAAGTTTAAAAGATATCTTCGGACACTAAACATACAATCCGCTCAACATTGGGCGGATTTTTTTACCTTCTACAGTGATTATGTCATCATACAGTCTCCATCCCCGTCCTGGTAGTAGGGATTAAAATCCTTCGGAAGATCCCTGAGCAATTGTTGATGAAAGAGATACTCCCTCTTAAAACTGCGTTCATGAATTGTAGGAAATGTTTTAGAACCTTTTATCGCTTCGTTGAGTTCTGTGTGATAGCTTGTCAGAGCTTTCACTTTATTTTTCACAATAAAATAGTTTAAGAAACGGATGATTCTGCTTTGATCTGTTTGGGTAAACAGGTACGGTATTTTTAGATATCCATCACGGAGCTGAAGCAGAAAACATGTGGTAAGTTTATTATTTTCATCAAAAATTTTTACCCAGAAAAACCTAAAAGTCCTGGCATAGCTTGAGAAGAGATATCTGTCGTCTTTATCTCCTTCCAATACCCATGGGTTTTCTATAAAAACATTAATTTCTTCTGCGGTACGGTGGCTGGGGAATTCATTGATAAAATCTACGATTTCTTGATCGGCCGAACTAAGAATTTCATAATGAAAGTCAGGCTTTTTAATCAGTACGTTCTTTGCGGAGATGAAAAAATTGGCAATAGCATCCAGAACCTTAAAGAAAGGTTTGTATTTTTGGGTCCCAGGCTTTTTCTCAGGAATTATAGTTGCGGCGTCTGTTCTGAAGTAATACCGCTTTCCTTCTTTCGGAAAAACATAGTCAAAAGCTCCCGCAATATTATACAATGCTTCTGCTTCTCTTGTAAACTCGGTGATTACAATCCGTCCTTCATATTCTTCAAAAACCCTTTTCAGAAGAGCCTTTGCCGGTCTTTTTTTCCTGAATGCGGGGTTGGCGTAGAGTGTGCTGAGCCAGGCGTAACGGACTGTTTTACCATCAACGATAAAATAATCTGGAAAACATCCTACATATCCTATGAGTTTCTCATCATCAAAAGCCAGAATGAGTAAAGTCTGGTCGTCTGATGCTTTTGGATTATTAATCTGGGATACCGCACGATGTCTGGTAATGGGAAGAAAATCATATTGCTCGAAATCACCGGATGATATAAAGTCTTCCAGTTCTTTTCTGTTGAATGTTTTCAGTTGCATCATTTTCTTTCTATCGTATTTTTACGGATCAGCTTTTTCATTTTGAAATAAACTATTTCCTTCTTCAAAATTTTTGCTCCACTCTCCCCCATTTCCATGGGAATCCTTTGAAAATTATTTTGTACGGTGTCGAGCTTTACCCCGGCACATCCAAAACTACAGTATATTTCTTCATTTTTAAAGAGCTCGTCAAAAAAATTTTTTTTCACCTGAAAATCAGTAAAAGGAAATGCAAATGTCTCATAAAGAAACCCATTTTCTTTTAAATAAGCGAAAGTCTTGTCGGTGGTTTCCATCTGTTGTTCCAATGACAAATCCCCGTATTTGGGATGATCCCAGCTATGGGACGATATGCCGAAACCTTTGCGGGTCAATTTTTTTAATTCTTCCGTACTCAGATAAGGTTTATTTTCTGCTGAGTATTTTTTAAAATCAATATCCAGTTTTGTTCCAAGCCTATCCAGCATATCTTTTTCTCTGTACTTTACATTCAAAATACGTTGCTGTAATGCTTCCTTTGAATGATTTTTAAGGGATAGCAGATGATATACTTCCGGATCCGGGTTTTTCATATTTTGTATCCTGTCAACAAGAATGCTGGCTTTGCATCGGAACATCATATCCCGGTTATCTATGAAAGCCGGATTTATAAAATTACAGGCATAAATTCCTTTACGTTCTAAAACAGGGGCCACCACATCATAAAACTCCCGGAACCCATCATCGAAGGTAAGTAAGGCAATTTTTTTCTTTGAACTGAAATTCCTGTTACCATGGTGTTTGAATTCGTTCCAGTCTACCCATTGAAAGTATTTCGAAAAATAATCCAGATCCTGCTCAAACTGTGCCGTATTCTTATATTGAATGATATGTTTGATATGGGGAAGATCTGCATCAGAAACAGTATGATAAAGGGGCAGACAATAATCCAGCGGAAAAGTTTTCCCGATATTATCATGTTCAATAGCTGCCATTAAATTGATGAGTCTGTCTTTCATCCTGTTAAAATAAAAAAGAATCTATTCAAAATAAATTTAAATAGATTCTTAAAGGTATAAATTTTAATATTTATTTTACAATCTTCATTTCATCAACCAGCCATTTTGAGTCGGCAAATTTTTCGATGACGAAAAGAATATATTTGGTATCTACCATAATGTTTCTGCTGAAACGCGGATCATAATTAATATCACTCATCGTTCCTTCCCATTGTCTGTCGAAGTTTAGGCCTACAAGGTTACCGTTAGCATCAAGCGCCGGGCTTCCTGAATTTCCTCCTGTTGTATGGTTGGTAGCGGTAAATCCTACGGGAACATCACCGGTTTTATCTTTATAAATCCCGTAGTCTTTTTTATTATAAAGATCGATAAGTTTTTTGGGAACGTCAAACTCGTAATCTCCCGGAATATATTTTTCCATAACTCCAGCCAGGTGTGTCTGGTAACCGTAAGAAACAGCATCTCTCGGGCTTGAACCTTTCACCTTTCCGTATGTCACACGAAGGGTTGAGTTGGCATCCGGAAAGAACTTTCTGTCTTTATCAGTTTCCATTTGCTGTGCCATAAATTTCTTCTGAAGTGCATCGATTTTTGCCTGCATTGAAGTATACTGTGGGTCAGCAGCTTTCATATAGGTATCTTTCATGGAAACATACAACTGGAAAACAGGATCTTTCTTTAACGTCTTGATCAATTTATCCTGATTAGAAAATGCTTTATCGATATCAGCAGTTACTGCAGCACCATTTACAGCAGTTCTTCCTGTGATGATCGAATTTTTAGACATATCTTCTACAACAGGAATATTGGCATTTTCATCTTTATACTTGTTGAAACCTGCCGGTAAAAACTGTGGAGCTGTTTTATTAGCATATAATGCCAGTAATTTTGCAGTTACTTTGGCATCAAGCTCTGCGCTGTAATCTTTATAGAAAGAAGTTAATTTCTTTTTTAATTTTGAAAGTTCCTTTTCATCCATTCTTCCGGCTTCTACGGAAGCAATGAAGTCATAATAGTCACCTGCCAGCTTTAATGTTTCAGCATTTTTTACCACTTCTGTGTAGTAGGCATTGTTTAATGCATAGGGAGCCTGATCATTGTAAAGCTTATTCAGCTGATCCAATGTAGTTTTGATCTGTGAATTTTTTGCAACTAAAGATCCTTCGTACATCACTTTTTTCTCGACTGCATTGGACTTTTTCAATCCTTCTACTTCACCGATCCATTTTTTCCAGTAATTGGCTACTGAAGCATATTTAGAAGCATATTTGATACGTGTTTCGTTATCTGCACGCATTTTTTCATCTAATGTTTTTAAAGCTACATCACGTACAGCAATTCTCGCAGGGTCGATATCCTTCATGATTTTCTCCACTGCTACAGCAGGAAGGTATTCTGTAGTTTTCCCAGGGAATCCAAATACAAAAGTAAAATCGTTTTCGTTTTTATCTTTTATAGAGACCGGTAAATAATGTTTTGGTACGTACGGTACATTGTCTTTTGAATATTCTGCCGGTTTGTTGTCTTTACCCACATAGATTCTGAACATTGAAAAATCTCCGGTATGTCTTGGCCAAACCCAGTTGTCTGTATCACTTCCGAATTTTCCGATACTTTGAGGCGGAGCTCCTACAAGACGAATGTCTTTATATGTTTCGATGGTATATGCATAATACTTGTTTCCATAGTACATTGGCTTTACCAGAATCGATTGATAAGATTCAATTTTCTGAGAATTCTTATAAACCTCGATATTATTGTTGATTTTTTTAGTCAGTTCAGGTTCTGTAAGGTTATCCGTTCCTTCCAAAACAGGATCAGTCACTTCTTTTATGTCTACAATAAAATCTACTTTTACGCCCGGATTCGGAAGTTCTCCACTTGTATTTTTAGCCCAAAAACCGTTTGACAGAAGGTCATTCTGCACTGTAGAATGTGCCTGGATCTGTCCGAAACCACAGTGATGGTTGGTTAATAAAAGTCCTTTTGGGGAGATTATTTCCGCTGTACATCCACCGTTAAACTGTACTACAGCATCTTTAATGCTTGGTTTCTGGGTATTGAAAATATCTTTGGCAGAGATTTTCATTCCCATATCCTTCATTTCTTTTTCATTCAGTTCTGTAGGAATCCACATTCCTCCATATTGTTGTGCAAATGCCATTGCAGCCGGCAAAAGAAATACGGATAAAAGTATCTTTTTTGTCATAATCAAAAATTTTGCCCGAATTTACGAAGAAAAATAAGAATAGGCTTTATAAAAGCGATCTAAAGTTGAAAATGAAGAATTTATTTCGGAGCTTGTTGATGAAAGACATTCATTTCATTTCTCTGTATTTTTTCATGTAGGAATATTGCTACTTTTTCATGACTTCGAGCCGGTTTTCCCGAATTTTAAACTTTCAGGTTCCTTGGCGTAATATTTGATTTCTGGTAGTTAGATTAAAAACATATTTAAATTAATTATTACGATGAAAAACACCATGTTTATTGTAGGAATCGGAGCTGCTTTACTTCTGGCTTCTTGTTCTAAAAAAGAAAAAACTACCGAAACAACCGTGGCTACAACGGATTCCATAGTACCGGCTATTCAGCCAGCACCAGACAGTACAGCCCAGCCAGTCACCAGTGCGATAGGTGACACTTCCGAAAATGCTCTTGACTGGGACGGTACCTACGAAGCAGTGGTTCCTTGTGCAGATTGCCCGGGAATCAAAACTTCCTTAACGCTTAATAAGGATAAGACTTTCAGCATTAGCGAGGAATACCTTGACAGAAATTCTAAAAACCAGGATAAAGGATCTTTTTCATGGGATGCGACAGGAAGTATCATCACTTTGAAGGGTAAAACAGCCAACTACAAATATAAAGTAGGGGAAAATGCCCTTTACCAACTTGATATGGAAGGAAAAGAAATTACAGGTCCTAACAAGGATTTATATATTTTCAAGAAAAAATAAGAATAAAGGCTTCGGCCTTTATTTTTTTGTCAAAATTGATAGGCTATGATTTTAGGATCATCAACCAGATTCTTCATCAGTTCTTCATGGTGTTCTGTTTTGCCGGTAAGCCTCCAGATAACCGTCAGGTTCCCCTGAGTGTATTGTTGTTTGATCATTATAAACGCTAAATGGTATTTTTTGAAAATTTCTTCACAATGCTTTACATCGGCTGAAGATGTGAATGAGATTCTGTATTCCCGGATTTTATGATAATTGTCTATAAAACTCTGCAAATAGGTAAGAGCACTCAGAATAATCAATACCAGAGCGGTTCCTAAAAGGGAAAAATATACATACCCCGAACCTACCGCCATTCCTATAGATGCTGTCGCCCAGATAGTAGTTGCGGTTGTAATACCTTCAATTTTATTTTCTCCTTTAAAGATAACTCCAGCTCCCAAAAAACCAATTCCGGTAATGATATTGGCAGCCAGGCGGTCAGGATTTGCAACTCCGATTTTAAGGGAGAGAATGGTAAAAAGGCACGAACCGAAACAAACTAAAATAAAAGTCCGAAGACCGGCAGATTTATTACGGTATTCGCGCTCTGCACCAATCAGCAAGCCCAGAATAACAGAAATAAATATCAAAAAAAGTTCGTTTTTAACAACGTAATGATCCTGAAGAAACTCCATAGTTTTTTATTTAACCCAGACTAAATTTACGATAAAAAAATTGATCTCCTGTCTGCATGATCATGCTTTGTTCATGACAGGAAGATTTTATTTACGTGAAAACTTTCGTAATATTACAGTCTGAATACACATCGGTGTAGAAAATTAATCAAGAAAAAATTAAAACAATCAATATATTTCCCCATGGATAAAGAAATTTCACACTTCTGGTTAGGATATTTTAAAAATGAAGAGGACTTTTATGACTTTGTAGAAGAGGATGAAAGTTATTATATGGAAGAAGAAACCGAGGACCAGTATGTCTCAAAATTTGCCGAGTCACAAAATATCAAATGGTTTGACGATGATTTTATAGAATACGGATTTGAAGATGAAAGACTGGGACTTTATGAAAAATTTTCAGAATATTCTTATGCGGATGAATGGCTTCCTGTTCTGGAGCAGAAACTTAATGAGCTGAGCCTGGATACTCCTGTGAACGCTATTATTTTTGCCAGCAGGTTTGTTATTCCTAACCCCGTTTCTGTAGACGGTGAGGAAAATAAACTGTACTATATCGGTGAGATCGAATTCAACGTCTAATCATCATCAAATACACCTAAAAATACCTTGTTGCATGATTTCAATGACAGCAGGGTATTTTTCTTACATAACACGCTAGACCTCTAAATTAAGCCATAGAAAACAATACCTTGAATAAAAAACCAGAATACCAAAAACTCTTTCACTTTACAAAGAAATTTTTCCTCAGCACGATTATTATTTTCGTTATAACATGTGCTGAAATCTATTGGTCTATGGGCCGGCTTTCCGGTCATATGTCAAGCGGCTGCCTTGAATGCAGTTTTTTGAAGATGCAGTATGGATATCATTTTTTTCAGGCATGCTCCTATCCATTATTTTTTCGGTACTTTCTTTCATAAAAAGCGCTGCTATCAAGGTCAGTATTGAGTTTTTATTGCTGATCGTGACCTGGTTCTTCTTAAACTATTCTATTTTTGTCGACCGGGAATCTTCCTGGAGTAGCTATGATTTTAAATCGGAGATGTATTACACTTTGTCTTTATCTCTATTTCCGGCCATTCTATCAGGAAGCATGTGTATTTTATTGCTCCATTATAACGAAATAAAAGCTAGATTTATACTAAATAAATAACCCTTGAAAAAAATCATTTCTATTCTGATCTTATCTTTTTTGTGATCAATTCCTGCGATAAGGATAAAAAAGCACCCCATCCTCAAAACCACATCTCTAAAGAAGCAAAAAATGACTCTTTACAAAACAGAGAATCTCAACAGGAAACTTTTAAAACCGGGAAAGAACCATTAGATTTTATCACTAAAGATGAGGAAATTCAATATGAAGCCGAAGGTGACCTCAATCATGATGAGCTTACCGATAAAGTTTTAGTGCTACGAAAGAAATCCGATACCCTGGCTAAAAGAAAAGTGCTTATTCTCTTAAAAAATAATGATAAAACTTACCGATTGGATATAGCTTCTGAAAAAGTATTTCCAGACGAGTACAACGAAGCAGGCTATAAGATGCATGACACTGAAGACATCAGTATTGACCAAGGCAATTTACACATTAATTTATATGATATCGGCCCCAACGGAAATCAATTCAGTACATTCAAATATATCAACGGAAAACTTATTCTCACCTACATCGAGACTTATAATATGGGAGCAGGGTCTCACTCTGCTTTAAATTATGAACCTTTAAAAGGTAAGCTTACACAGGAAACCGTCAATACGATGGAAGAAAATACGCCTTCTACCACCAAGACTTTTCAGGTGAAAAAAGAAAGCTATTTATTTGAAAAAGCTTCTCCCGAAGATATTATAAGAAAGGTTTATCATTCTGTATCCATTGATTGAAACAGGTCAGTAAAGCTTCAAAAATTTATAAGTAAACCCAATAAAAAAACTTCCGCTTACAATAGCGGAAGTTTTTTGTTATTAAGTATGGTATCGTTTTACTAATGGGCTTCTAACCAGTTATTCCCCACTCCAATTTCAACCAATAAAGGAACCTGTGTTTCCAAAGCACTTTCCATTTCTTTTCTGATCAAAGCTGAAGCCGTTTCAATTTCGTCAACCGGAGATTCAAAGACCAATTCATCATGTACCTGAAGTAACATTTTAGTCTTCAGCTGTTGTTCTTCCAGTTCTCTGTCGATTTTAATCATAGCTAATTTCACTACATCTGCAGCACTTCCCTGGACAGGGGCGTTTACAGCATTTCTTTCAGCATGACCTCTTACCACAAAATTATTGGAATTGATATCCTTTAAATGTCTTTTTCTTCCTAAAATGGTTTCCACATAACCTAACTGACGGGCCTTGCTTACCTGCTCAGCCATATATTCTTTCAGTTTCGGATAGGTTTCAAAATAGGCTTCGATCATTTGTTTGGCTTCGGTACGGGATAATCCGGTTTGTTCTGCCAGGGTAAAAGCTCCCTGTCCGTAGATGATCCCGAAGTTTACAGTCTTGGCCTGGCTTCTCTGTGTTTTGGATACTTCTTCCAACGGAATTTTAAATAATTTAGCAGCAGTGGAAGCGTGAATATCTTCTCCATCCTGGAAAGCTTTAATCATATTTTCTTCACCGGAAATTTCAGCGATAAGACGAAGTTCAATTTGTGAGTAATCGGCAGAAATGATTTTGTTTCCTTCTCCTGAAACGAACGCTCCACGAATCTGCTGACCTCTCAATGTTCTGATCGGAATATTCTGCAGGTTAGGATTTACACTAGCCAAACGGCCTGTTGCCGCGGTGGTCTGTGAGAAGTTGGTATGTACCCTGTTATCCTTTTTATCAATCTGTGAAGGCAAAGCATCCACATAGGTTGATTTTAATTTCTGGTAAGTTCTGTACTCCAGGATATGCTTGATGATTTCATGTTTTGAAGACAGTTTCTGAAGCACATCTTCTGAAGTGGCATATTGTCCTGTTTTTGTTTTCTTTGCTTTCGGGTCAAGCTGCATTTTTTCAAACAGAATGTCGCCTAACTGTTTAGGTGAATTCATATTAAATTCTTCTCCTGAAAGTTCAAAAATGGTGGCTTCCAATTGTTTAAGATCGTTTTCCAGATCAATACTTTCCTGTGCCAGCCATTTTTCGTCAAGGGAAATTCCGGCCAGTTCCATTTTCGCAAGAACTTCCATCAAAGGCATTTCAATAGTATAGAAAAGCTCTTCAAGGTTTTCTTTTTCAGTTGGGGTGCAAACAGCTCGTATAACTGGAAAGTGATATCGGCATCTTCTGCTGCATAGTCAGTTTGTGTTCTAAGATCTGCATCTCTGAAGCTACCCTGTTTTTTCCCTTTTTACCAATAATAGTCTCGATGGATACCGGTTTGTAGTTCAGATATATCTCTGAAAGGTAATCCATGCCGTGTCTTCCGTCCGGATTCAGCAAATAATGGGCAATCATGGTATCAAACATGGCTCCTTTAACGGTAATATCGTATTGCTTTAAGACTTTATAATCAAACTTTAAATTATGGGCAATTTTCAGCAGGTCTTCTTTTTCAAAAAACGGTCTGAAAATTTCAAGGGTCTGCAATACCTCAGCCCTGTCTTCAGACAAAGGAATATAATAGGCAAGACCTTTTTATACGAAAAACTCATTCCTACCAGCTCAGCTTCCAATTCGTTTAATGAGGTTGTTTCGGTATCAAAACAAACTACTTTTTGTTGCAGGAGATTGGCTACTAATTTTTTCTGAGCTTTTGGATTGTTAATAAACTGGTAAAGATGATCGTTATGTTCAATCGACGATTTTGTAGAAGTAGCCTGATCAAGTTCTTCAAAATTAGCAAAAAGATCGAGCTGCATCACCTGCCCTTTCACTTCCGTACCGGCAGGAGTTTGTTTTACTTCCACTTCACTTACCACAATTGTTTCCGTTGGTGCTGGTGCAAAAGCCCTGTACAGATTTTCGTAGAGTCTTCTGAATTCTATTTCGTCAAAGACTTCTTTTACTTTTTCAAAGTCAGGAGTTTCAAGATCGTACTGCTCCTGATGAAATTCTATAGGAGCATCACAGATAATTGTCGCGAGTTTTTTAGACAAAATACCGCGTTCTGCAGAAGCTTCTACTTTTTCTTTCAGTTTTCCTTTCAGTTTATCGGTATTGGCCAGTAAGGTTTCAATATTTCCGAATTCTTTCAGGAATTTCATGGCTGTTTTTTCTCCTACACCTTCTAATCCGGGGATATTATCGACTGCATCCCCCATCATAGCCAGGAAGTCTATCACCTGTTTTGGGTCTTCAATTTCATATTTTGCCTTTACCTCATCTACACCCAGAATTTCTATATCTCCCCCTTTTAATCCAGGTTTATAAATCTTGATTTTATCTGTAACCAGCTGTGCAAAGTCTTTATCAGGAGTTACCATAAATGTGGTATATCCTTCTTTTTCTGCTTTACAGGCAATGGTACCGATGACGTCATCTGCCTCATAACCTTCTACTCCCAGAATGGGAATATGCATTGCTTGCAGGATTTTATGAATGTATGGAATGGCAATTTTAATGGCTTCAGGAGTTTCACTTCTGTTGGCTTTATAATCTGCAAAATCTTCAGTTCTTACACTTGCCTGCCCCACATCAAAAACGACTGCCAGATGAGTCGGTTTTTCTCTTCTGATCAATTCGATCAAAGAGTTGGTAAACCCAAAAATAGCAGAAGTATCTAATCCTTTGCTCGTTAGTCTCGGATTTCTTATCAGTGCGTAATATCCTCTGAAAATCATCGCATAAGCATCGATGAGAAACAGCCTTTTATCTTGTGTTGCGTCCATATTTTCAATAATGAACAAAGATAATAAAATAGGAATAAAAGTAGGCAGTCTGAGGACCGAGTTTGAGTATCGAGGGACGGGAGCGTTTTAAAATTTCCTGATGTTTTGTCATAAAAAAGCAGTATACCCTTCCGGGCATACTGCTCTATTTTTAGTTTGACTTGGCTTATTTACCTGAAGAAGGCCATAATCCCATATACTGAGAAGTTCCATAGTCAATTGTTTCAGCACTTACCACAAAGCTGATCAGCATGCTGTTGCTATCCACAGCGTCGAAGTCTACTTCGTGTTGAATTACGTATCCGTTTTCCCAGTTCAAAGTGATCAATGTTCCTTCTTCGTGAGATTTGTTGAATGTAATTTCTCCTTTTGTCGGCTTATATTTACCGTTTAGTAAGCTTTCAAGGATGTCTGATTTTTCAGTAGCTTCTACTGTCACCTTGATTAATGCGTTAGAAGGGTCTGATGCTACACGTCCTGAAACGTCTGTAGATCTTGATACACTGTAGTTCATTTTTAACAGTTTCTGCCCTTCTCCTCCGTTGAATTTTAAGATTCCTCTTGAATTTCTTTCTGCCATGATTGTAAATTTTAATCGTTAGTAATAAATTGTTGTTCGATAATTATATAACAAAGATAGAGTCATTGAATTTGAAAAAAAAGCTTTTGAACGTAAATCTGAAAAATTGTAGTAGTTCTACGATTTCTTGTCGTAATTCTACGACAATAGTGTTGTGTGAAATGATAAATCATTATAAATAAACGCTTTAACCCCAAATGAAAAATTAGAGTAAAATTTTAACTATTACACGAATTTGGGAAATATAATATGAAAAAAGTGTTTAAACAAGATTATAATTTTATCAATAATTTGTACAGCTTTAAACTTTGCAGATACGGTTAAAGCTGTTCATGAGAACATTACTGAACATTCTGAAAGTGATTTCTTTTTTATCTATATAATAGTACTGGTATTGATATATTAAGCATCTGTTGCCTTTACAGTAACTCCTTTGGTAACATCATTTGTGAAGCCTTCTGCTGCCAGTCTTATTGCTCTTTCGGAAAAATAGCTGGCTGCAAAAGGAGCAATTAAGGTTAAAATTCCTGCCGTTGATGTGGCTCCGCTTCTTATATTTGCTTTGTTATTCTCACTAATGGAAAGGTTTGCCTTTTCTGAATGGGCTTGAGCAGATTTATTTGCATTTTTTTCATTAACCTTTCCTCTAAAATTGCCGCTCTTGTTGCTCACCTGCTCCTTAAGTTCCTTCCCAAACTCTCCAGCCTTCATTCTTTCAAACATCTCTCTTAAGTCCGGATTATTTTTTAATGAATAGGTTCCTTGTTTTTTAGCCTCAGCAATCCCTCTATCGAATTTTTCAAGATCAGCCTTTGAAGCTTTATTTTCAGCTAGTTTCTTTCTGATATCACGACCATCTTTTATCGGGCTCCAAAGATCCCAGTTATCAGTAGGAATTATTGGATCATCAGTACTTTGCTGAGCACCTTTAACATCTTTATAGCTATCTCCATCGGCCTGTGCTGAATTTACCCCCGTACCGAATTTACCAGCCAGCGGGGTAATGACGAATTGGCCAATAGGAATCCATGCACCAAATATTAATCCCTGAGTTACAGCATGTATGGTACCTTGCACCCATGTTAAACTTGCACCTGCAGGTAATGCCACCCCCATTCCGAAACCAAGTAAGGCTCCGGTTAAAAATCCTCCTGCAACGTTGGTCCAGAATTCAGTTTTATTGTTACCTGCAATAGTATCTGCCGCTTTCATGGCATCTGCTTTATTGATGAAAGGAAGTATGACTCCCCCTTCTTTGCAGGTTAGCATAGAGTTTTTAGTCAGTGCTAAATGAAGATCTTTAACTTCTACTTTACGACTATCAAATTTTACGGTAGTATGATGTAAAGTCCATTGGCTTTCCTCAAATCCAATCATCTCGCTACATGACGGCCTTTGAGCCATTTTAAAAAGTCCCCAGATAACTGCACCAACGGCGATAGCTCCTCCCACAATCCAGCCTGCCACGGGTACTGTTAAACATACAGCCGCAATTCCAAGTCCGACTCCTACACCGGCTCCTAATGCTACCATTCCTGCACCGGTGCTCCAGTTGGACTTACATTTAAAATCCTCACTCAGTTTTTTATCAATTTTGACGAGAAAAACTTTATCTTCGGCTCCGAACTTCACGGTTCGTGCAAATGATTCTCTTAAATCACTCAATAAAAGCTGCCTTGGATCGGGATTCATTTGATTAGTACATACTGCATATACTTTTTCAGGTAAATAAACTGCCATAACCTATATTTTTTTACCAATATTTTTCAAGTTGTGTAAATAGTAAAATCAACAGTAAAAAGCCACCGCCCAGGAAGATAATCATGATTTGCCAGGGTTTCAATCTGTTTATAATACTGTATTTAATCTTTTCAGATTTCACGACATATACCCCATAGTTGGGAAATACCTGAGTATTGATTTTATTCTTAAGTTCTTTTTTATTAAAATTTTCATCTAAAAAAGGTCTGAGATATTCTACAAAATCGTCAAAGATTTCAAGATCCTTTTGAGTTGAAAACGGCACAAAACCTGTATTCCCAACTCTTATTTTAATTGTTTCCTGATGTGTTATTATTGTAAGATATCTGAAACCTACATTTCCCAGATTTTTAATGGATCTGATATCCGTTAACGGGATCGCTTTTTTTATATTTTTATAGGTGATTTCAAGCACCTTGTCATCAATATTAATATTCCATTTTTTTTCTTTTATAGTTCCACTTAGTAATTTTAATATCAGGATACTTATTACTATTGTTAAAACTGAAGCTAGTAAAACAGGGTATAAAAAATAGGTTTTAGGTAAGTAAAATTCTGACACATACATTACCAGAAAGAATACAGCTAATGCGGGGACTGCCAGTATCAATCCTATTTTCCATTCGGTTTTGGCATCAACACCATCAAATTGAAAATTCCTAGTTTCCTTCATCCGGGGTATAGTTTTCAAGTTGTTTTATAGTATAATTGCATTCGTTTTCGATATTATCAGCAATTGATTCTTTCATCTTTACAGTGGCTGTTTTCACCAACCTGGTTTGGGTATCTATTTCAATGGTAGAGCGGAAAATCAATTTATATTGAGTGTAACTAAAACCTATGCTTGGTCGATGTAAAACATTATATTGGCTGATAATCTTTTCTTCCAATTCTTTGGTTAACTGATATTCGGCAATCATTCTGATGGTAAGTTTATCGTTTTGTTCAGAAACCTTATCATATCTCAAGCTAAGAGGCACTACATTAGGCGGCACCACTGTGGAGAGAAAATCAAAATGACTGGTCTCCAAATGATCATTGAGAGTATACTGATTAAAACAAGTAAAATAAAAAAAGTCTTTTCTATATTCTTCTTCATTAGAAGCTTCCTGAGAAAACTGGGCATCTCCTAACTTAATAAGCTCCTGAACCGCATCTGCATTCGTTTTGGCGAGTTCCATGATAAATGGGTTATGGTGGAGTTTTTGCTTTTTATATGCCATCCAATTTTCATTTAACTCTCTCCTGTTGAGGATGGTATTTATTTTCCCTTTCTCATCCAATGTAAAAAGGGTATTATGTTTTATATGATCAGTTTCTGCAATGAAATCAAGCACATCCAACATCACGGAAGGGGTCATCTTTTTAAGTAATCTTCCCTTTTCACAGATCCCAGTTGATTAACGGTATCCATCTTAAGAAGATATTGAAATTTTTGTTCTACAAACTGGGCTATCTCACCATTAATACTGGTTGTATTAACCTGTACACAACGATATCTTGCTTTTTGATTAAAAATAACCTTATCACCTTCTTTTATGCTTTTTACTTTTTGCTTTTTTAAATGTTCTTTACTGACAATAATATGCTCCAGATGAATCGGCAACGCATTTCCTATAATAACGCCCGTCATACCGGAATGTTGATTATGAAAATCCACAAGCTCCTTTACTGAAATTTGTTGTTTTTCTGCGATAGTTTGTAAGGTATCTTTTTTTTGTATTTTATATTGTATGAAATTCATTATTGTTGATTAACCTCTGGTTGATGGATTTTATTATATCTTACGTCATGTACCTTTCTCTCTTTTCAAATCTTCCTGAAAAAGATTTTCACCATAGTTTTTATTAAACTGAACGTTATATTTTTCAATTAATTGTTTCTTAAATGCTAATATTTCATTTAAATTTTCCGTTTTATTATGCTTTCTTTGATTTTCTTCCTCAAACTGAATATATCTGGCCATAGGACATAATTCTGTTCCTTTTATTTTAGGTTGTCCACCTTTTTCTAAAAAATAAATAGCTAATTTCAAATCATCTCTGGCAGCATTTTCCATTATATTACCTCCATCATACGATACATATCTGCACCATGTTCCAACAAGTAGTCTATTATTTTTCTTTCTGTGCCTTCGCCTCCCAATAACATTGCGTCACTCAGAGGGCTAACCCCAATTGCCGGATTAAGTTTTGCTTTGTATTTCAGTAATACATTTAACATTTCATAATTATTAGTACCTACTGCCTGCGAAACCGGAGAACTAAAAAGATCTGGGGTAATAATATTGGGGTCGGCTCCTTTTTGTAACAAAACTTCCATTCCTTTTATATTTTCGAGCATAGTAGCATAAACAACAAGGTATACCCCTTCTTTTCACTTAGCTGATTAATTATTTCAGGCTGAGTATTAATCATGTTTTCTAATCCAGAATTGTCTTCATCAAATATTTTTTGTGCAGCCTGAAGCTGAATTCCTTCAAATAATTTTTGAGGAGGATATTGTTCTCTATTCTGTTTTTTATGGGATCTTAACCCAAAATCTGAACAGGAAAAGAGTATCATCATGGAAAATATTATTAAAATAGTTGATTTTCTCATCTTAATGTTCCTTTTTCTGTAATTACTTCACCTTGCTTTTATCGTCCTTTCACAATAGCTAAATCATCTTGGTAACGGCTTTCACCATAATTTTTATTAAAATTAACAGATATTTTATCTTTAGGATTTAGCTTTTCATAGAGTTGGATTCTTAGCTTAGCCTCTGCTATTGTATCATTCCGGTAAGGAAAGGTTACTTTATATTTATCAATTAATTGTTTTTTGATTCCAAACAGCTTTTGATAGTAAGGAGAGTCTGGCAGATTACCTTCATTTTTTTGGTTTTCTTTATATTCAATATAATTGGCCATCGGACAAAGATTGGTGTTCTTAATTTTAGGCTGTCCTCCTTTGCTGAGAAAATACTCTGCTGTATTCAGATCATCTCTTATTGCATCCTCCATGATATTACTTCCGTTAAAAGAGATGTTATTGATATCTGCTCCATTTTGAAGTAGGTAATCAATCATTTTCTTTTCAGTAGTGTCAGTCCCTCCCAGCAGCATGGCTTTTGATAATGGAGAATGTCCCAATTCAGGATTCGGATTGGCTTTATATTTAAAAAGTAATTGAAGCATTTCATAATTGTTGAGTGCCACAGCATGGTTTAAAGGTGATTCCAGACCTTCATTTGGAACTATAATATTGGGATCTGCTCCTAATTCCAAAAGTTTTTCCATCGCATTCAGATTTTCAATAATAGAAGCATACATGAGTAATGTATATCCTGTTTCTTCCTGCAATGTATTGATATCTATTTTCTTTTCTTTGATAACCTGCTCCATCCCGCTAAGATCTCCATCAAACATTTTTTGTGCAGCCAGTAAACCGCCTCCTTTAAACATCTTTGCAGGAGGATATTCAGCTCTATTCTCTTTTTTACGGGATCTTAGCCCAAAATCTGAACATGAAAAAATTGTCATCATGGAAAATATTATTAAAATAGTTGATTTCATATTATATATTATTAGCTATAACATCTGTATTGATTGTACCCAACATCGCCTGAAATGCATCATCATAGGCGCTATGCCCGCTACCTATAGTTTTAATTCCCAACCCCTCATTGTCTTCAATATAGCCGAATATTTCATGCTGTTGGCCTAAAGCACGTGGAACAGCTCCTGTAAGACCTCCAAAAATTGCAAGCTTGTTCAGTCCCGGAATTCTTGATATGGCTAATGTCGAAAGCAGCCCTTCTCTGTTATTTTGTAATCCGTTAAGAATATCATTGCTTGTACTATAGTTAAAAATATTTGAAGTTGATTTTACCGCTCCTTTCTTATCGAGGTAATTTAAGGTATTTTTATGAACGCCTCTTGCATTAAAGGTATAGCCAGGACGCCCTGTATAATAGGAAGCCATGGCACTGTTTCCTCCTCCGAGTGAATGTCCGGTAAATTTTACTTTTTATTTGTAGCCCCATCCATTTTTTCAGCAAGTGCTCTTGTTTTTTCTATTTGTGGAGTATCAAAACCAAAAGCCTGTCCCCCATCCTCAATAAACCAGTCATGATAAAACTGCATCCCTTTCGGTTCAGAACCTCTGAAAGCTACAAAATACTCACTTGTATTTTTATCACCTGTATCTTTATAATATAGGGAAGAATAAAAGCCATCGTCTTTGTTGGTATTAAAATCCTCTGGAGTAAGCTTTCCAGAACCAAATAACTTATCTAGTTGGCTTTGATCACTGGTATCAATGCGGGTATACCCATCTATTTTGATATCATGTCCCTTTTTGTCTTTGTATTCATCATTATACGAATCCTTGGCCATTTTGCTGGCGGTCGAAGCTTCCTTCAGCTGGGCAATTGGTAAATGAAAGGTAACCTCACCTCCCAGAAAACAATGTAAACTGGAGTTTTGCAATAAAGGTTTTTTATTTTCAATTTTTACTTTCGGGTGAGTATTTTTCCAATCACTACCTTTGCAAAGAAAGGAACAGATATTGAGGCAATCATCAATAAGTGCACTTCCTGCCCAGGCAGCTGCTGCCAAAACAAAAAGCCCTCCGGAAAAGGCTGCTGCAACAGCAACTCCGGCTAAAGCTCCGGCCATCATCATTTGAGGACATATAAAGTTATCCTTAAAACGATCATCTTCTGTAGCCATCAGCTTTGCTCCACTCTTCAGATGTACTGTAGACTGTGAGCTCACTCCAATTCCTATGAGTCTTCTGCCTTTACTGCAGATAAGCGGGGTTCCCTGTGCTATATATAATTCGCTCATAATGATACTGATGTTATTGTTTATTGAGTCTTATATGGTACCTGCAGACATAAAGCATGTTTTCATTAAGCTCCTCTTTTACGTGAAACATTATCTCTGACAATACGGAGTCTTCATTATACATATACTCTCCTTCAAGAAAATATTTATAGGCTAAGGAGCCACCAAGTGTCTTCTGATATTGATCCTGATATATACTTTTAAAATGTGAATGATCACCTTTATTCTTCGCTTCCAGCTTTACAAGATATCCTCCATTCTCTTTTTTAGAAATCCTGTACTGAGAATCATAACTTATTTTTTCTCCCGGAAAAAGTGTCGACAAAGTATTTCTTACCGGCATTTGATCAATAAAACCTCCGCCTCTGAATACAGGTAAGGGATAAAACATAATCTGGTATAATAAATTCAGCTTAATATTTTGATCTATATTATTAAACTCCTTATCATAAAGGTGAATAAAGGCTTCATAGCTTTCTTTCACCAATTCAAAAAAATGTAAATCTCTTTTTATTTCATTCCATTTACCTGAAATTTCGTCTTTATTAGTGACTTCAAGGATACTTTTATCGGTATCCAATGATAGCTGCAATACATTGGTTGCCTTGTTTATTTCTTCAAGGATTTCATAAAAGGCCCGCATCTGCCCGTCAGACTGGATATATCTTTGAGGAGAAGAGTCGATCGTAATATGATTGTATTCTCCGGGCAAAACATTCCAGCTTTGTTCTATTTCCGTTTGATTGGCTTTCCCACTTCCTAAAGTAAGATACGATTTAATATTGATAAGATATTCAGCATTTTTATACCATGCGTATTTAAATCCTAATAAATCGTCTTTTTCTTCGTGATCAAGTTCAAAAGCCATATTCTAATCTTCTTTTAAAATTATACTGATCCTTTATTAATTGATATCTACAGTACTACCGGTAATAGTCATGTCTCCGCCCGAATTAATGGATGTCAGGGATTTACTATGAATGCTCAGGTTATCCTGGGTAACCAGCAATGCATTTTGTAATGAATTCATATCCAGCATACCGTCTGCCGCAGAAATGGTAATACCTGTCTGGGTTATGGTAATCGTATTTTTTCCGACTTTCAGTTCAATCTTTGTTTTTCCTTCTAAACAGATATTTCCGGAAGCATCCATTTTTAAATAAGAATTTGCCGGTTCTCCTTCTTTTCCACCTACATTGATAGCACTGCTACTTCCTGCATTTACGGTATTATGGTTTCCGACATTTACTATTTTATTGTTATTAGCATTGGTATGAGCATTCCCTGCACCATCGAATTTCATATTGGCACCTCCCTGATCTGTTAGAAATACGGAACCTTCACCATCATTTAATTCTAATTTATTTCCGCTTCTGCTGCTTAAACTTTTTATATTATTATCGGCTCCTCCTCCGGCTCCAATTCCTCCATGGAACATTCCTCCCATAACAAAAGGACGATCCGGATGCTGATGTACGAAATTTACAATAACCTGATCTCCAACCTCAGGAATAGCCATAAAGCCTCTATTTTTATTGACTTTATCACTGCTTCCCGCATCCGGGGTCATGACACGGATAAATTCTGAAGAATCAGGACCGTTTTGCCAATCAAATTGTATTTTTACTCTTCCTTGGTTCAAAGGATCTGTATTGGAAATTACTTTGGCAAACTGAGCTTCAGCCCTTGGAACCTCAAATTCCGGACGTGGAATAAATCCTGTATCTGCAGCAATGGCTTCAAATCTACCATCATAATATCCTCTCCCATCTACCTCATGAGTCACTTCGATGATCATCAGTTTTGTAAAATAAGAAGTTTCATTACTTCCCGTTTTCCGCATTTCGATATCTGCGGTACATCCCGGATAGAGAAAAGGGACAGTAGTGGTTCCGGAAGTAACGAATACTTCTGAAGCTTTACTTCCTGCCGTTCCTTTCTGGGACGCATCAATATCCATAAAAGAAGTGGCTTTTATGGGAGCAACCCTTAGAGAAGGGGTGGTAAAGGTTTTTTCTGATATTTCGTAAGCACGTCTTGCAATGTCCGATGCATGATTGATTTTTGAATTTCCTGTTGTCAATTTTTCATTTTTACTGCTGTTGTAGCCATAAAATGTAGGATTGACATGTTGAGCCTTCATTTTAACCGCAATATCACTCACACTGCTTCCGTAGGTAAGTTTAATTGGTTTTTCCTGTGGTGGAAGTTTACCAAAATGCAGTACTTCACCATCATAATAAAACTGTTCACCATAAGCTTCAGCCATTCTGGCAAGATAATTATAGTGAGTTTCTTCATATTGGGAGCTGTAGGAAATATTTCCGTGTTGAGCATCAATTCTGAAATCGAATTTACTCTGGCCCAGTCCTTCGCGTATTACCTGATCTGCAATACTGTTGAGACTCACCGGTTGGGCACCTCCAAAACTCTGAATATGGGGAGCGGCATCCAGAAGCACCGTTGGGCTATATCCTTTAAGAACAATATTTCCCAGGCTTCCCTTTTCCTGGCTGAAACCGACCTCTGTAACAACACCTACAAAGTTGCGTTCGGCACCTTTTTCAATATCTTTATATTTAAAAACTACGGTAATTCTTTTCCCAAGAAAACTCTGGGCTTCTCCTAGATTATGGTTTTCTGCATTTCCTAAGGTATCATGTGCCAGTGTCAAACTAAATTCATGGTGCTTAGCAGCGCTTTGAGTCAGTCTGAAATGCTTAAAATGTTTGATAATTTTTCCTTCAATAATTACATCCAGCATCACTACACGATTAATACCCGCAATAACGCTTTCAGCAATAGCTTCTACATTGTGTATTTTTGAAGTGGGTTGCTTTGCCCAAACTTTATTGTCGACAATAGAAGGATCGTTGGGAACAAATGTTTGGTTCATAAACATATCTGCTCCCTGTGCAGCACTTAAGCTTTGCTGTCCTACTTTTGCTACTTTCTTAACTTTTTCGCCCGTTGTAGTCAATTTTCCCTCTGCTTTTTTGGCAACATTTTCCTGTACAGTATCTTTCAACTGGTCATTGCCTTTTTTATCTCTTTTTTTCGGGGTATCTACTTTAGTTGTTTTGTCATCCTGAAACATAATGTCTTGTATTTAAAGTTAAATAAACTGCTGATTACAGCATAAAAGATATAGGATTATGAATTACTAACTGCCACGGTCATTTTCTCTCTGGAAAAATTACTTGGGAGGCTGATATTCTGTTAAATGGGAAAAACAGAACAGCATACTCTGAAGAGTGCACTGTTCTGTACCAATTTTATTTTTACTAAGATGATGAATAGGCTTATTTACCTGCTGAAGGCCATAATCCCATATATTGGGAGTTTCCGTAATCAATTGTTTCAGCACTTACCACAAAGCTGATCAGCATGCTGTTGCTATCCACAGCGTCGAAGTCTACTTCGTGTTGAATTACGTATCCGTTTTCCCAGTTCAAAGTGATCAATGTTCCTTCTTCGTGAGATTTGTTGAATGTAATTTCTCCTTTTGTCGGCTTGTATTTACCGTTTAGTAAGCTTTCAAGAATGTCTGATTTTTCAGTAGCTTCTACTGTCACTTTGATTAATGCGTTAGAAGGGTCTGATGCTACACGTCCTGAAACGTCTGTAGATCTGGATACGCTGTATTTCATTTTTAACAGTTTCTGTCCTTCTCCTCCGTTGAATTTTAAGATTCCTCTTGAATTTCTTTCTGCCATGATTGTAAATTTTAATCGTTAATAATATTTTGTGATTCGGTGATTGTCTAGCAAATATAGAAGCTCTTCTTTTCTTAAAAAAACTTTTAAACCTAAATCTGAAAAATTGTAGTAGTTCTACGACTTCTTGTCGTAATTCTACGACATTTGATTTAAAAATAACATTCAAACAACTGATAAACAATTACTTAAACACAAGTAATATTTTAAACAAAAGAGTTATTTTCCACACCAACGAGAGATATTAAGATATTTTAATACAATTTTAGTATTTTTTAACGTATCGAAATGGTCAGAAAAGTAACGATATAATGGGAAAAAATACGACGGCTTTGTTTTGTTGACTATACTTTGATCTGATATTTTCCCGTGAAGAATAGCAATTCTGCTTCTTTTCATAAAAAATAGCTAACAGGATCTACCGTTAGCTATCATTATCATCTATTCTTGACGATTTATATTTTCAGTTTCCATCTACTGTTGTAGACCTGCTCCTGCTTTTATAGATTTCGTCAGTATTTTATTTTTTCTCAAAAGGAAGTCCGGCATAAGATCAGTGGGAAGATAAAAAGGACTTTCTCCTTTTCTCTGGAGTTCTTCTACAATTCCCGGATTCCAGGCCAGAATTTCATCAACTCCTACTTTGAGTTCATCTGCCACAATATTAAGGTTAAAACCGGCATTGATTTCTGTTTCCGAAAGCGCAGCGGCGGTCATTTTCCTGTTGCCGTCTTCAAAGAAAACCTTATTAATTCTTGAAGAGTTGTAATTGTTTAAAACACTCTGCAGTTCTCCTGTGGCATAGCAAGCATTTAAGTATTTCTTCACGTGATTAATTGTTTCTGCCGGAAGATATTGCGAGAACTCATGATATTGTGAGGATCCGGCGGCCTGCATTGCTTTTGCAATATTACCTTCTCCACAGTTGTATGCAGCAACTACAGTTACCCAGTTGTTATATTTTTTATAAAGGTTTGCTAATGAGACAACCGCTGTTTTCGTGCTTTTATAAACATCGGTACGATTTTGCTCCGTAAGTCCGTATTGGTTGGCATGTGCAGTCATCAGCTGCCATATCCCTACAGCACCCGCTCCTGAGGTAATATTTTTATTAAAGTGAGATTCAATCAGGGCAAGGTTTCTTAAATGCTTTGGAAGCCCCTTCTGAAGAAGCAGCTGCTCAATAAATTCAACAAGATCTTTATTGGAATTGATGATTCCCTGATATCTTTTCACGCTGCTTTCTGAGGTATCAGAAGCTGCGAGAAACTGTCCGTTCACCAAAACTACAGTTCCCAACAGCATTACACCTGTAAAGATATTTCTGATAATAGTTTTCATTTTACAATTATTTATCAAGCAAAAGGGCTGCTATATACATTGTGCCCTTTTGCTTTTTACTTTTAGTTTAATCTACCTTCCAGCTTAGTTTTTCCTCTTCCTTATTCCAATCTACGTGGATTGTTTGTCCGGATTTCACTTCTTCTCTGACAATCATTTTAGAAATCGGTCTTGCCAGCTGGGCACGGATCACTCCGGAAATTTGCCTTGCACCGTATTTACTGCTGAATCCGCCCAACGCCAGGTTTTTCACTGCCTCATCACTGATCTTTAAGACGATTCCTAATCTTGTCAGTGAGGTATGAAGGGATTTTAACTGAATATTAAAGATTCTTTCTGCAATAGATTCTGTGATTGGGGCAAAAGGAATAATCTCTGTAATTCTTGCTAAAAACTCGGGTCTGAATCTTCCGGAATTAGACATGATCTGCATCAGGGAAGATGATTCCGGTATTTTACCTTCTTCAAACTGTTTTACAATTTCTTCGCTTCCGATGTTGGACGTAAATAAAATCAGGGCATTACTGAAGTCTCCTTCTTTTCCTAATTTATCATGTACTTTACCTTCATCCATGATCTGAAGGAATACATCAAAAACAGAGTGGTGAGCTTTTTCAATCTCATCAAATAAAACAACGGTATAAGGCTGCTGTCTTATTTTGTTGACCAGCATTCCTCCTTCTTCGTATCCTACATATCCCGGAGGCGCACCATACAATAATGCGGCCGAATGTTCTTCTTTAAATTCCGACATATCAAAACGCACCATTGCCTTTTCATCATTAAAAAGTAATTCAGCCATTGATTTTGCCAGCTCAGTTTTACCGGTTCCCGTAGGTCCCAGCAGGAAGAATGATCCGATAGGCTGCCCGGGTTTGTTCAGTCCGCTACGGTTCTCCACGATGGCATCGGAAAGAATTTTTAAGGCGTGATCCTGGCCTACAACCCTGTTTAAAAGTAAAGATTCCATATTCAGGAGTTTTTCTTTTTCCTGGGCCTGAATTTTTCCGATCGGAATATTGGTTTTAGCGGCCATTACAGCAGCCAGCTCAAGGCGATCTACTTTTTCTCTTTTCCTGGCAGCATGTTGTAAAAGCTCTGCATAGGTATCTTCAATAATCTTCTGAATCTGGTCAACCGGCATGGAATTGTCGATAGCAGGTTGCTCACTGAGTGAACCCCATAAAATAGGGCTTATTTTGTCTCTTAACAGGTTGTATGTCCAGATCAATTCGTCTGCTTTATCTTTATTGTCGGAATATTCTTCCTTTAAGATGGCATCATAGCTTTCTTTCCAGCTATCAAGTTCCTTTTCAGAAAATTCATCAAGCATTTTGATGGCTGCCATTGTTCTGTCTAACAGGTCAATAGCTGCATCCGGCAATTTTTTACCTTTTGCATATCTTTTTGCCAGACGTACACATTCCGGCAGGGCTGTTTTTTCAACTTCGATGCCGTGGTGTTTTTTATACCCTTCAAGAAGTACATCAATCATTTTCACACAGGTCTTTTCATCCGGCTCGTTCACCGTGAGCACCTCAAAACGACGGTTGAAAGCCTGTTCCGGTTCTATAATTTTTCTGTATTCTTCCTGGGTAGTAGCTCCAATGACGGTAATTTCCCCTCTTGCGAGCTCCGGTTTCAAAAGATTGGCTACATTTCCGATACTTCCTTTAGGGTCTAAAAGAGTATGAATTTCATCAATGAAGAGTATCGCTTTTTCAATTTTCTTACATTCATTGATGACCTTTTTCAGACGATCTTCAATTTCTCCTTTATATGAAGTTCCTGCCAGTAATGCTCCGGTATCCAGCTCCAAAAGGGTACCATTTTTCAGCATATCAGGAACATTTCCTTTTGTAATTTCAATAGCAAAGCCTTCTACCAATGCGGTCTTTCCTACTCCGGGTTCACCGATAATAATGACATTCGGCTTGCTTCTGCGGCAAAGGATTTCCACGAGCATCCTGAGTTCTTTATCCCTTCCGATAATATTTTCAAGATCTCCCTTTCTTGCCTGTGCAGTTCTGTCTACGCAATAGCTTTTAATGGACGGAAAAGAAGAATCTGTAAAATCCGATCCATTGGAAAATAAAGAGGAAAAGTCATTGTCTTCTGAAACAGCAAACGGACTGTCTTTTCTATATAAATTGAAAATTTCGTGTTCTCTTAAGGGAAGAGATTTCAGCTGCTGCAGTGAAAATACGATCTGAGGTTTTACTATTGCGGTCAGGATACAGATTGGTGTGATCTCATCCAGTCCTAATTTTAATCTGATATCGTCTGCTTCTTCTATCAAAGTATCTATGGCTTCATCCTGGCTTACTTCGTCAGGAAGATGAGCTGTTTTAGCATATTCTTCAATACGGACATCCGCCCATTCATAGAAATAGCCGGGATCTTTATCTATGCTTTTTAAAAATTCATTAAGACCGATATCTTTATGCATTAAAGCCTGTAAAATATGTGGTCCGCCGTAAGTAGCGTTGTAGTTTTCCTTCGCTATCGACTGAGCAATATGAAATAGCTGCTTTACTGTTTCGTTGGTTACTAGTACTCCCATTTATAATTTTTCTTATATTAATATATTTGTGCGTTCTGTCTTACCTTTATTTCAGATTATTTGATGTTATCTATACTGTTTTATCCTCAGAGGATTTAAAAGTTGCTTTTTGGGTCTCTAAAATTAATTATTTTATTCTAAATAAGATAAAGATAGTTAATTCTTTATTGGGCTAAGTACCGACTGGCTTTTTTCATTTTCACATGCATTCCTGATTCTGTAAATTTTAGCTAATCACTATTGTCCATACTAATTTACAGGAAATGCATTCTACATATTCAGAAAATAGAGCAAAGCGAGACTAAGCCACTGTAAGCCAATATACAGGTAAAATATCAGGCCTGAAGGCTCTGCCAGCTCATTCAGTTTTTCGATCAGCTGGTTCTTAATGATTTCCGAAAAGTCTTCATGATCTGCTCCAAGATTTAATTCGTCAAACTTTATTTTATTGAGGGCGTAGCCTAAGATACGTGTGAGTATTTTGTTTTCTGAACTGTTTTTAAACTCATTCAGCAACTTGATTTTTGCAATGGCAAAATCTGCACTGTTCCGGATAACGGACGGCTGTCTGGCTTTAAAGGTTCCTATCACCTTATCTATAAAAGGAACTACGATGGTTTTTGAATGGTCCTGAAGCAATCTGCTGATCACAACAGACATTGCATATTTGGAGGCAAAAACAATGGTAAGAAAAGGAGCAACAACCATCAGCAGATAGAATATACTTGCTGATACCGGTTTAGCTTTAACCGTTGTTATTAAAAATGCCAATACGCCCGTATGACCCAATGAAGGGCCTAAGTGTTCTGACAGGATATAAATTCCTAGCACCAAAGTGATGACCGTTGAAAGAACTCCAAGTCCATATATCTTAAGCACATTAACAATGAATGTGGCAGATAGCCTTGAGAAATACTTTAAATGAGTAGTAATATTGGTCATTAATAGTTTTTTGTTTAATCGGGTTGAATGGTTTTCGTTTTTTTGGCAATATAGTATAAAAATAAATAATTCAAGATTCTCTTTTCGTTGGCATCTATTGGTCTACTGTTACTAAAATTAGCATTGACTGTATTTCAGCAGGCCAAAAAAGACTGTCTGATAAAGGACAGTCTTCGTATGAATTGTTGATAATGGGTATCAATTTTAGCTTGACGGCCAAAGCCCGTTGTATTGAGAAGTACCGTAGTCAATTGTTTCAGCACTTACTACAAAGCTGATCAGCATACTGTTGCTGTCTACAGCATCAAACTCCACCTGGTGTTGGATAACATATCCGTTTTGCCAGTTCAAAGTAATCAATGTACCTTCTTCGTGAGATTTGTTGAAAGTGATTTCACCTACAGTAGGCTTATATTTTCCGTTCAGTAGGCTTTCAAGGATGTCTGATTTTTCAGTAGCTTCTACTGTCACCTTGATTAATGCGTTAGAAGGGTCTGATGCTACACGTCCTGAAACGTCTGTAGATCTTGATACACTGTAGTTCATTTTTAACAGTTTCTGCCCTTCTCCTCCGTTGAATTTTAAGATTCCTCTTGAATTTCTTTCTGCCATAATGTGTAAATTTTAATCGTTAGTAATATTTTGTGATGTGGTGATTGTGTAGCAAATATATACCGTCTTTTTTTCTAAAAAAAACTTTCTGCCGTAAATCTGAAAAATTGTCGTAATTCTACGATTTCTTGTCGTAATTCTACGACTTTAGAATTACTACTATTTCTTAAGCCTCACTATGAAAGCATTTGGCTTAACTCAAAAACAACGGTCGAAGGAGTTATTTTCCACATGAACGGGAATAAAAACAGGAGAAAAGTGGAAAATTGAAAGCTGAAAATTGAAAATAGAGAATGGAAAGTTGGAGAGTTGAAAATGAAAGATAGGGTTTATAATGAGGTTGGAAAATCAAAAATAAGATTTCAACGTATTGTTCAACAGCTTTTATATTTGCTGGGGACAATAAAAAAGCAGAAGTGTGATCACCCCTGCTTTTTGATATTATACAACTAAAGACTTAATGCTTTGTATATTCCGGTTGTTCGGTTGGAAGCCTTGTTGGCGTAAAATATTCATTAAGCCAGTAAAATGTCTGTCCGTTTTGCTGTATTTTTACGGCAGGATTATTCCTGTTGGCAAGCATCCTGTCTGACAGGTCTTTGTAATGACGGAAGTAGTTTCTTACGGTCTCGCTGGCAACAATCTTAGATTTTCTCCAGCCTTTAAGTTTATACTTGGCCATCAGCTCTTCTTCTGAAAGGTCAAACCCTGTACTCATACCTACCGCATAAGCCATAGGCTGCTCATAAAGCTCTCCTTTATCCAGGAACTTGATGGTAGGGTTGTATTTTTTAAGCAGTTTCACATATTCTTTAATAGCTCTTGACTGGTTAAAATCAGGTTTATCCGCATTGGTATTTCTATATACTTCTGTATAGAATGCTTTTAGGTTATCATATTCCGTTTCGGAGATAAGAATTCCTTTTTCCGTTGCCGGAGGAAAATCTTTCAATTCTTTAGGAATATATCCTTTAACAAGGAATGGGCTTCCATAATTGATGAGCTGAGCGGCAATTCCTGCAGAAACAGGGTTGGTAAGTCCCGGGAACAGATATTTATATTTTAAATCTACATCTGTTCTTCCCGCCCCCACAGAAGAATGGAAATATTTATTAAGTGATTTATCAATATTCTGATTATCTAAAGTAACCTGAGCAATAAGGCTGTCGACAGACTTTTTCAGGAATCCCGGTGTTGCTACATCTCCTTTTTTAGGGAAGATCACAAATCCCTGAGACATACTTTGTTTAGGATAATCCAAAGAGAAGAATCCTTCATCACCTTCTATTAAGCTAAAGTTGTTTTTGGTAAGAACATCATATTGGTTAATGATCTTTTGCTTTTTAAGTTCAGCAATATTTTTAGCGGTATTGGTCACTACATTTTCAGCCATCAATACAAAATCGTTATAATTATCTGAAGATCTTGCATTAGTCTGGAACATAATCAACCTTGCCTGAGCCTGAGTAAGAGAGCTGATCACGCTGTACATATTACCACTCTGACTTGCAGAGGTTCCTACCGTCACTACAATATTGGTTTCATCAGGAACATTGGAAAGAAGATTTCCTGCTGCAGAAAGCGCCTCCCCTACCGGCTGATAGCCGTTATTGCTGGCACAATTCATTTCATTGGATTTCTGATCAATAAATGATGTTATTTTACTGTAATCTGCACTTAGGTTGGAAATGGAAACATTATTTCCGCAAGGATTATTTTTGTATAAAACAACCCCATATTTAACATTGCTGAAGTAAGAAGGTTTCTCGAATCTAAGCTGAAGGTCCTGCAGCAATGATTTTACAATAGGAGCATAAGGAGCATTCTGAGCACTTATATCCAATGCAAAAACTATATTAATATTCTTATCTTTCTCTGTGATTTCTCTGTATCGGTCAAAATAGATCTCTTCACCTAAGACATTGAAAACAAAATTCTTACTATAATCCAGGATATTGGTAAAATATTTTGTTTTTCTGTCCGGAGTCGGGGCCTGTTCTAACGGAAGATTAACCGGATAAATGTTCTCCAAAGGTGTTCTTTTGTTAACATCCGTAAGAAGAATAGCTGTTTTATTGACTGCATCAGATGCTGATCCGCCAGGATATCCTTCATGGATTCCCAGCTCACTTTCTGTGATTCCTGTAGGATTTTTAAGTTTGATCGCCGAACGTTCTCCCCATGCGGAAATCACATTGGAACTTACCCAGCCATAAAGGCTTTTTCCGATACTGTCAATATCAACAGAAGGCTTTTTACCTACTAAAAATCTTTTATTATTTTCAGCCTGTTTATAAACGTAGACCATCTGCCCGTTAGGGATCTTAACATTTGCTTCTTCGATAAGACTCGGTGAATTAAACACCATGATTGAGTCGTTTTTATAATATCGTTCAGCGCTTCTGATTACTTCACTATTATTCGGTACTACGGCAACTCTCACAGGATAGCCTGTATTCTCGCTTTTCAATGAATTGTTCCACAGAAGAAGATCAGATTCAGGAATCCATCCATATGTTTTAATAGATTTTGAAGAAACCTTTTTCATTAAAGCATCGGGTACGTATTCCGCAACCTTTACCATCCCGTCTCTGTGTTTCAGAACCATCAAAGGTTCCAGGAACTTCACTTCTTTATAAGACTTTTCATCACTTTTATCTAAAAAGGCGGTATTTCTTGATCTGTCTGAAATAACGATCCATGGAACGGATTTTTTAGGAAAACCGTTGACCACGGGCGAGGCATCAACCTGGCCATATTGAGATGGTTCAGGAGTCTTTTTTGACGGAAGTTTGACCTGGCAACTCGTCAATAACACTGATAATCCTATATAATATGCTGCTAGAGGAAATTTATTTTTCATCCTATTTTATCTTTTTATGATTGGCGCATCCAAATCGATGGACGGTATTATTTGCTTTGGTTTATGTCTACCTTTGTTACACAGTTCTGTAAATCATCAAGATTTACTTTTACGGTCTGAATCACAGTATTTTTATCAAACTGAAGACCTGCACAGTACATGTAGAAGTTATTTACTTTACTTTCATTTACTTTTACTACCGTGTTTTCATTATTACACAGATACGTTTTCAGTAAGTAATTGTAATGCATGTTGAAACTGTTTCCGTTGGCAATCTGCTGCAGATGGTATTTAAAGTCGTTATCCACTTTTGCATAAGAATCTTCTACCGATACCTCTTCTTCTTCTAAGGAATTATAGGCAGGAAGGATTTTGATACGGTGATAAATAGGATCCTGGGTTTCTTCAGTATATAAAGTAACGACATAGTCTCCGGGCTTTTTATAAGAATAAATGGCAAATTTTTCTTTGGCATCTGTATTTCCTGTCTCTCCAAATTTCCAGTTGAACTGTTTGGCTTCAGAAACTGCCCTAAACTGTACGTTTTCATTTTGCATTGCCTGAGCAGGAGCTTCGATGGTTGTAGTGATTTTAGCCGTATCTGTTTTCTTCTGAAAACTTCTGGCATTTACCATGACCGGGAAAGATTTCGTGTACTTGTTGTCGACGATCAGACTTACCTGGTAGTATCCCGGTTTATTATAAAAGTGGATACCACTGTTTTTGTCAGAAGTTGTACCGTCACCAAAGTTCCATCTTTTGGTTTTGGCAAACTGGGTTTTATCCTCAAACAAGAGGGTATCTCCTACCGACAATGAAGACGGATAAACCACTCCTACAATATCATCAGCTGAGTGAATCACCTTTTTCTGCAGCCACAATGCAACGAGCGCTGCAATGAGCAAGGTAGCGATAACACCAATAATAATGTTCTTTTTGTTCTTTTGAAAATAATTCATAGTTAATAATTGTGATGTGTTTTATATATAGTTCCTGTTTTCATTCCTCATTTACTGTGTCCGTGCTTTCAATGCATTTTCACGATCATAAAGCTTGTTTTGTTTATCTTTAAAGCCTATTCTGCATTCTTCAACCTGTTTTTCAAATTTTTTAATGTCCTCAGTAGTTGTTGAGATTACCTTTTTATCATCAAAATACATTTTATAGAATCTTGCAATCTGGGGATAAGCATCTTTTCTGATATCAGCAATTTCATTGTTTTTGAAGTACCCGTTCAGATCGTTGATATTGTTAAAAATATTATTTTCCACAAAGGGCTGTGGGGTTTCATCGGTAAGTTTGGTGATCATGGTATAGGTACTATCCATGATGGGCAGAATAATTTTCTGATGTTGTTCAAATTCTGCTTTTTGTTCAAGGTTTTGAATACCTCTTATATCTTCATCAGAAAACGGGGATTCAAATCCTTTCAAAAAGATAACTCCCAAAAAAATCATGGCAGTTAAAAGCATCAGTATTAAATATAAAAACTGATAATGCCTTTCTTTTTTAGATAATGTGATTTGTCCTTGCATATCTTGGTTTTTTATTTACTTTTATCTTCTTCTGCCTCCGGTAAAGTTTCTGGTCGGATCTTTTCTGAGCTGGTTATTCGCTCTGTTGATCTTTCCCATACACTCGTCCAGATCCCTAAGAACTGTTTTCTTTTTGTACTCTACTCCACTGATTTTTGTTTTTAAGGCAATCATAGGACCGATTTGTTTCATAAGCATGGCGTAATGCTTAAAATTTCCGGTACTGTCTTTTCCCATAATATTTTTAGCATCTCCTACGTTATCCATAATGTTGGTTCTCAGAAATACCTCATTCTCCACTTTATTGGCATCAAGTTGAGTCATACGTTCATAAATATTATCCACATGCTCCCTGAGCACATCACTGCGGCCCATAAGTTCCTTATAGGCTTCGGCTTCTCTGCTGATTCCTTCCCGTTGTATGTCATAACTTTTAAAGAAAAGATATAAACAGGCAAACGAGACAACCGACAAAGCAACAAACGACAGAATAAACTTCCAGATGCCCGTTCTGACATCTGATTTGTTCAATTTTTTTTCCCTATTCGAAGACATAATTTGCGATTTGTTTGGCCTGTGAAAATATAAAAAAAAATTTTATGCACAACCCGTATTTTCCCTATGCTGTCATTCGTGAAAACACTAATTAAATTAATATTAATTTTCTCTTTGATAAGTTTTTCATAAATTAGGCCTCTGAATTTTGAATATCATTAGCCAAATCGATATTAAAAATGAGTAAAATATTATCTAATACCGTGCGTTTTTCTATTGCTGACAGCGATTTTTATTTTAAAAAAATAATGATCAAAACACTTATGGAAAACCCTTTCTATATGCTTCTGAATGATTGTAATAATGGGCACGAGCTTGTCAACAGAATCTATAGAAGACAGGAAGATGTGTTCATTATAGAACTTTTCATGCCGGTATTGAGTGGAATTGAAGCCATCAAATACATCAGAAAAAACAATACGGAAACTCCCATTATCACTTATTCCGGCACTTACCAGGAAGACATGGCTGAAATTCTTTCAAAGATTCCTAATATATATTATTGCCAGAAAAAAAGTAATATTATCAAGGATATTATCAAAGGAAGTATTGCTTCGGAAGAATTCGACTACAGGGCGTATTCTAAGGAATGGGAACAACAACCTCTGGCTGTACAGGAATATATGGACAGACAGAAGAGAGGCCAGGAAGAGCTTTCACCTGCCGAGATACAGCTGATGAGATTCTGCTATGAAGGCTTCAGTAATAAAGAAATAGCGGAAAAGCTCAATCTGAGTGCAAGAACAATTGATACTTATATCAACAGGCTTACAGAAAAACTGGGACTGAAAACGAAGCTTCACCTGATTCGTTTTTGTGTAGAGAACGGATACTATAATTCCAGCATGTAAAAAGACCAATAACAGGTTTTTAAAATGGTAAAACATGATCTGTAATCCTCGTACACCTCACTACTAAAGGTATTCTTAAAAGACACCTTTTATGAGAACCGAGGATAGTTTTTGTACTGTATTAATAAATTATTAAATTATCTTGAGGCCATGCTCACAAGGCATGTATGGGATAAGTCCAACGCTGCGAATAAAAATATTTTGTCACTAATTTGCTAGTATTCAATTTTTTTAACTAAATTTGCACACCTAAAATTTAAAATTAAAATAAGGAAATGACAAAGGCAGAATTGGTAAACACCATCTCAAATAAGTTGGGAACAGAAAAGAATGAAACACAGAAAGTTGTAGAAGCTTTTATGCAGGAGATCAGAACTTCTATGTATAATGGGGATAACGTTTATCTGAGAGGTTTTGGATCTTTTATCATTAAAACAAGAGCTGCTAAAACAGGAAGAAATATTTCTAAGAACACTGCGATCGAGATTCCTGCTCATAACATTCCTGCTTTCAAACCTTCAAAATCTTTTGTAGAGAAAGTAAAAACGAAAGTTGCAGTAAAATAAGAACATTAACTGAATATTAACTAGTTACTAAAAAATTAAAATTATGCCAAGCGGAAAGAAAAGAAAAAGACACAAGGTTGCAACTCACAAAAGAAAGAAAAGAAGAAGAGCAAACAGACATAAGAAAAAATAATCTCCTCTTCTCGAGATTTACAATATAATAATATAGTTGGTGGTTTTATTTTTTAAAGTTCACCGACTATATTTTTGTTTGCAACTATAAGATTCCGCGGAAAAGGGACGGTTTCAAATATTATTTTAATAAAAATATAATGATTTTCATTCTAAATCCTTATATTTAATAGATGAATTAATCGAGAAAGAACGTCAAATTCCTATATAATCTTAACAATTTTATCTTATAACAAAATGAAGAAAGAACTAATAGTTTCGCATGAAGATGATCTTACAAAGATTGCGCTGCTGGAAGACGGAAGACTATGTGAACTTCATGAACAAGAGGACAAAAGCGATTTTATAGTTGGAGATCTGTTTATAGGAAAAGTAAAAAAACTGGCACCAAACCTGAATGCTGCATTCGTAAATATCGGATATGACAAGGATGCTTTTCTGCATTATCAGGATCTGGGCCCTCAATATCTTACCTACAGAAAGTTTTTAAAGGATACTATTTCTAAAAAACAAAACTCTTCAAGCTTAAAAAATTTCGAGATTCAACCCGAAATAGACAAAAACGGAACGGTAGATAAAGTAATTGCAAAGGACGATCTTGTTCTCTTGCAGATCACCAAGGAACCTATTTCTACCAAAGGACCAAGGATTTCGACTCAGGTTTCTTTAACAGGACGTTTTCTGGTTTTAATTCCATTCGACAATAAAGTTTCAATTTCCAAAAAAATCAAAAGTTTTGAGGAAAAAGAAAGACTGAGAACCCTTATCGACAGCATTAAACCTGAAGGTTTTGGAGTTATTATCAGAACCGTTGCCGAAGGGAAAAAGGTGGCCGACCTTCACAATGACATGAATCAGCTGATTCAAAAATGGGAAAGCACTTTTAAAAATATCCAGAGAAATAAAGTTCCGTCTAAAGTTTTAAGCGAAGAAGACAAAGCTTCAGCTATTTTAAGGGACAATTTTAACCAGGATTTCGTGAATATCATGTGTGATGACGAGCAAATGGTAAACGAAATGAAAAATTACGTTGAAGTAATCGCTCCTGAAAAGAAAAATATTGTCCAGTTTTATGATTCTCATATTCCTCTCCTGGAATACTACAATGTTGAAAAACAGCTTAAGCAGAGCTTTGGAAAACACGTCAACATTCCAAGTTCAAAAGGCGCTTATCTTGTTATTGAGCACACAGAAGCACTTCACGTCGTCGACGTCAACTCCGGAAACAATATTACCACCGGAACCGCTGTCAATAAAGAACACGCACTGAAAGTGAACAAAATGGCAGCCACAGAGATCGCAAGACAATTACGCCTCCGCGATATGGGAGGAATTATCGTAATCGATTTCATCGACATGCCGAACTCTGAACACCGAAGAGATCTCTACGAACACCTGAAAGAGGAAATGAAGCGCGACAAAGCACGCCACAAAATACTTCCTCCAAGTAAATTCGGACTGATCCAGATCACCAGACAAAGAAACCGTCCGGAAAAACAGATCGAAACCAAAGAAGAAAACCCGAACAAAGACGGAGAAATTGTAGCTCCTATTGTCATCGTGGAAAAAATGGGTGAAACTCTGAGAAATATACTGCAGAAAGAAAAAGGAAAAATCTACCTGCATGTACATCCGTTTGTGGAAGCCTACCTTACCAAAGGCATCAAAAGTATCCAGATGAAATGGTTTATCAAATACAAAAAATGGGTAACCATCGTTCCAAGGGATTCTTTTAAATATTTAGAGTACAAAATCTACAATTCCAAAAAAGAAGAATTGATAGAATTCTCTAATTAAGGACAAAATTCAGACCTCCAGCCTGTGCTGGAGGTTTTTTTATGAATTAAAATAACGAATGTGCTTTAAATACAGGTTTTGGCTAAAGCCAATGGAATATATTGTATAACGAAAGCGGGCTAAAGCCTGCTCCTATTGATCCAGCCAAGCAATTTTTGAGATTTAACCGCAAGATCTTTCATCTTTCATCTTTCATCTTTTATCTTTTATCTTTTATCTTTATAACTATGAAAACGCACCATTACAAAACAACAATTCAATGGACCGGCAATAAAGGAACGGGAACCAGCGGCTACAGAGATTACGAAAGAAGCCACAGCATTTCAGTAGAAAACAAAGTGATCATTGAGGGATCTTCGGACCCTTCTTTCCGTGGAGATAAAACAAAATACAATCCTGAAGAAATGTTCCTCTCCTCGCTATCTTCCTGTCATATGCTTTGGTATCTTCATTTTTGTTCGGAAGCAGGAATTATTGTAACGGATTATACTGATGAAGCAACCGGAATAATGGCAGAAACAACTAACGGTAGCGGTCATTTTACAGAGGTGACCCTGCATCCCGCCGTTACTATAACAGAAGAATCAATGATTGAAAAAGCAAAGCAGTTACACCATAAAGCCAATGAATATTGCTTTATTGCCAATTCGGTTAATTTCGAGGTTAAACATATTCCCACTGTATGGGTTAAATAAATCCTGATATACTGCTTACGCAGATCAAATTCTGTACATCTGCGGAATCTTATCTATTTTTAAATAGGTAAGTCTTCATTTTTTTCCTTTTAATCCTGTAATTCGCAATTCCCCTATAGGTTAATAAATGTTAAGCTCCTTATTTCTTCGATATATATTGTTAAATTTGAGCTATGGAAAATTTCGGAAAAGATTTATTGAGAAAAATAAAAAGTGTAGAGCTTCCGGGAGAACCCGCCCACGGAGTATTCTCACCTCCTTATCGTCCTGTTTTCACTTATGATGAAGTGCTGACAAAAAATCCCAAGTTTGCAGCCGTCAATATTGTTTTATACCTGAAAGACAATGAATGGTATTTCCCATTGATTCAAAGAACGATCAATGAGCATGACAGGCATAGTGGACAGATTTCGTTACCGGGTGGAAAACGCGAAGAAATGGACAGAGATTTTGCAGAGACAGCCGTTCGTGAAACTTCAGAGGAAATCGGAATAGATAAACATTACGTAAGAATCATCAGGGAAATGTCCCCTATCTATATTCCGCCCAGCAATTTCTACGTGTACCCTTATATTTCGTATACAACAAAGAATCCTGCGTTTGTGCTCCAGCAAAGCGAAGCCGTGGAAGTTATTGAATTTCCTATTACCTCTTTTTTAAGTCTGTCAGACACCCCCGAAATTATGGCTCTTCCAAGTGCCGGCGGTAAGGAAGTACCTGTCATTAATTTCAACGGATACATTATCTGGGGAGCCACAGCAATGATATTAAGTGAATTCAGCCAGTTGCTGAAAAAAATGTAACTTTGCACTACCGTGTTTAATTGAGAGATGGCGAAGAAAAATATTTTCACCGATGCATTCGGAACACCTTATTTTTTAAAAAGGTTAATTATATTTATTTTAGGACTGGTGTCCTACAGACGATTCAATGGGTTTAATAAATTGAAAATAACCGGTACAGAACACCTTGTAGATCTTCCGGATTCCAACGTGCTTTTTGTATCGAACCATCAGACCTACTTTGCGGATGTAGCAGCAATGTATCATGCTTTTTGTGCCGTAAACAACGGATATTTAAACACTATTAAAAATCCGATCTATCTGCTGAATCCTAAGATCGATTTTTACTATGTTGCAGCTGAAGAGACCATGAATAAAGGGATCTTGCCAAAAATTTTTAAAATTGCAGGAGCTGTAACGGTAAAAAGGACGTGGAGAGCTGAGGGTAAAAATGTCAACAGGATGGTAGACATGAGCGAAGTAGACAATATCATGAAAGCCCTGGACAACGGTTGGGTAGCAACCTTTCCGCAGGGTACTACATCTGCTTTTGCCCAGGGACGAAGAGGAACTGCCAAACTGGTAAAAAACCAACGCCCGATTGTGATCCCTATCAAGATCAACGGGTTTCGAAGAGCTTTTGATAAAAAAGGACTTCGTGTGAAGGTTACCGGTGTGAAACCTACCATGGAATTTAAAGCTCCTCTTGATATTGATTACGATAACGAAAAAGCACCGGAAATTTTATTGAAAATCATGACTGCCATTGAGCAGACTGAAGATTTCAATGTATTACACAGTTATGATGAAGAACTTAAAGCTAAAAAATTAGAACAAAAGGACTCAAATAATTAAAGTAAAATTATGAACAGAATAATAGGAATCTTATTCGCTGTCATAGTGTTAGTTTCGTGCAACAGCCAAAAGGTATATTCGGATTTTGATATCAGCTATTCAAAAAGCGGAGGCTATGCTCCTGTATATGAAAACCTGCTGATAAAAGGAAATAATGTACACTACTCTTTTGAAGGTCAGGGAAAGAAATATAAGGAGGATTTTAAGATTTCAAATGAAGATTTAAAGAAACTGGATCAGGTGCTTTCCCAGAACAATTTCAGGAGAATACAGGAAGATCGTAAGAAAATTTATGATAATGTTTCCACGTCAATCAACATCAAGAAAGGTCCTAATGAAGGCAGTAAAACAGATGCCAGTCTGATTATTCCAAACTATCAGACAAATTGGAACAATATTCTCGAAGCTTTCCAGCAGATCATTAATACTAATGTTAAAAAACAGTAAATACAATTGAAAACCCACTTCATTGCCATTGGCGGAAGCGCCATGCATAATCTTGCTATTGCATTAAAAGATAAAGGATATCTGGTAACCGGTTCAGATGATGCCATTTTTGAGCCTTCAAAATCAAGGTTGGAGAAAAAAGGAATATTACCTCAGGAAATGGGCTGGTTTCCGGAAAAAATCACACCCGATATTGATGCTGTTATTCTGGGAATGCATGCTCACCAGGACAATCCTGAACTCGCAAGAGCGAAAGAATTGGGGTTAAAAATATATTCTTATCCTGAATTTTTATACGAACAGTCCAAAAACAAAACCAGGGTCGTTATTGCAGGTTCTCATGGTAAAACTACCATCACCTCAATGATACTGCATGTGCTAAACTTCCACCAGAAGGATGTTGACTTCATGGTAGGTGCACAATTGGAAGGGTTTGACTGTATGGTAAAACTGACCCAGGATAATGATTTTATGGTACTGGAGGGCGATGAATACCTTTCTTCCCCCATTGATTTACGTTCGAAGTTTTTATTATATCAACCGAATATCGCTTTGATGAGCGGTATTGCATGGGATCATATCAATGTTTTTAAAACATTTGATGATTATATTGAACAGTTCAGAAAATTTGTTGCAAGCATTACTCCTGGCGGCGTTTTAGTTTATAATGAAGAAGATCCTGAAGTGGTAAAAGTGGTGGAAAATGCAGAGAATTATTTCAGAAAGATCCCTTACAAAACTCCTGAATATGAGATCAGCAATGGAAAGGTATATTTAAAAACTGAAATGGGAGATGTTCCTCTTTCTGTATTTGGCGCCCATAACCTTCTGAATCTTGAAGGAGCAAGGCATATCTGCCAGCAATTAGGCATCATGGATGAAGATTTCTACGAAGCGATTATGAGTTTCAAAGGGGCTTCCAAGCGTCTTGAAAAAGTAGAAAGAGAGGATAAAGGAACGCTGTACAAAGATTTTGCCCACGCTCCGAGTAAGGTAAAAGCCGCAGTGAAAGCATTTGTTGAGCAGTTCAGGAACGATAAAAAATACGGTTTCCTGGAACTCCATACGTATTCAAGTTTAAATCCTGCCTTTTTAGAGCAGTATGACCACGCTATGGACGGATTGGATGAAGCCGTGGTTTTCTATTCAGAAGATGCTTTAAAAATCAAAAGGATGGAACCTATCTCTCCCGAATTTATTAAAGAAAAGTTCAAAAATGAAAATCTGAAAGTTTTCACTAATGCTGAAGATCTTCATGCTTATTGGAACACGTTGGATAAAACAAATGGAGTCTATCTGATGATGAGCTCAGGAAATTTTGGCGGACTGGACCTTAGCCAATAAAAGATAAGATCATAAAAAAACTCCTTTTGTTCAAAAGGAGTTTTTTATTTTAATTGCTTTTTGTAAAAAAGTACTTTGCCCTATCATTGACACCGTCTCCATCAAAATCCTGGATGGTATCTTCAAAAATCATATCTGCCTGAGATAACTGAGAGACTATATAGAAATAGTCTTTTTCCTCTTCGTACCAAAATTTCCTCGTCACAGGATCATAGGTATATTTTCTGGTTACGACATCTGTTTTTACACAAGATCCGTTTTCCGGAGCAAAGGTAGTGGAGGTCATTTCCTTTTCTTTGAATTCATGGATGCTTTCCTTATCACATCCGGTAGTAACGTGGGTTACTGTTTGGTTACTTTTGGAATTATGCACCTCAACTTTATTCAGCTTCCATTTTCCAATCATGGATGCCTGAACAGGCTGAACCTCCTCATTACTACTGCTACAAGCCAGTATTGAAAGTATAGCAGATGAAAGAAATATTTTTTTCATGACGATAGAGAGGTCTATTTTACTTTTTTGTAATATCTTTTGTATGTTTTGGCTTCCCCAGTGCTGCTATCCACTACATATTTATCATCTTCTATAATCAGGTCTGTCTGCGTTAAAGTGGTAACCTTATAACTATACTGACCACCGTTCTCAAAATTATAATACAAAACATGAGAAGGCTTGTCATAGTTATATTTTAAGCTATTCGCCTTAGGAACACAGGCATCATTTTTCTGTTCATAGGTCATCGCAATCTGATTAACCCCATCAAATTCCAGCGTGTTTTCCACTTCGCAGCCTTCAGGTAAAATAATCGTTGTCTTATTAGTGCCGGGAGTGATAATTTCAGCTTTGGAAACTTTCCATTTTCCGATAATTGAGGCTTTCTGCTCATCATTATCATTGTCACTACTGCATGATACTATTGCTGAGAATACAGCAAACGATAGAAATAATTTTTTCATGGTTATTTTAAATTACATTTGAACGCCAAAGATAAGGCATTTAAATTTAGTCAGCCTCTGTCTGTACAATGAGATTTCTCAGGATTTCCTCCGTAGAAAGCTCACTATAATCATGGATAGACTGCCCTGTCCATAATCCTACAAAATCTGCATTCTGTTGTAATTTAGCAGCTTTACGCAATCCATTGGTCAATTTATTCTGATAAGGGTATGGTAAGATATATTCTGAATTTTCAACTGTTTCTATAAATGTATTCTTTACTCCTCTGGCATACCGTCCCGAGAAACTTTTTGTCAAAACAACCTCTTCCTCTCTCACCTTTTTAAGTCTTGCTTTTTCAAAAGGTTCCAAAGCACTTTCCCTGGAAGCCAATAAAAGGTTACCAACCTGGAATCCCTTTGCTCCCAAATTCTTTACGGCGTGCAATATCTTTGCATTATAAATTCCTCCCGCATAAACCAAAGGCAATTTTACATGATCGTAAACCTGTGCAAGCAAAGATAAACCACCAATCTGCAAAACATGATCCGGGTCAAAAGTTCCTCTGTGACCGCCTGCCTCCGTACCTTGAACACAGATCACATCAATTCCTGAATTTTCAAGAATAAGGGCCTCTTTTACAGATGTACAGGTTCCCATGAGTATCACTCCGTTTTCTTTAAGTTTCTGAATACTTTTATCATCAAGATTTCCAAATGTAAAGCTTAGTATGTTGCATCCTTCCTCAATAAGAACATCAATTTGTTCATGATAGCCGTTCACCTTGATATCTTCAAGTTCGGGAAGGCTGACCTCAATATTATTTTCTCTTCCCAGCTTTTCCAGAAAGATCTTTGTAGCAATAAACTTCTGTTTCAAATCTTCTGTAATGACAGGAATATCATGAGCAAAAATATTGACAGCAAAAGGTTTATCAGTAAGCTTCTTTGTTTCTCTGATTAATTTGACAGATTCATCCGCGGAGAGGTCTGCCAATGCCAGTGATCCCAAAGCACCGGCCCGGGGAGGCAGCGGCCACCATCTGTGTTGTACTTACGCCAAACATGGGAGCCTGAATGATAGGATATGCTATCCCAAATTTTTTACTGATTGTATCCGGCCAAAACATATGAAATTATTTTAATTAAAAAGGTACAAAAAATAAAAAACACCTCACTTTCAACGGAATATGATATTCCTCACCATTGATGACAAATAAAATCCCACAGATCTCACAAATTCCACGGATTACAATCTGTGTTACCTGTGCGATCTGTGGGAATATTTCTCATTTTTTAATTAAATATCCGCTACAGAATTCAACATCTTTTGCTCCCATTCCGGATCTTTCGGATCAAAGAATAATCTTTTTCCCGTATCCAGGCTGCGAACGGTATTCATCTCATCTTCTGTCAGTTCAAAATCAAATACATTGAAGTTTTCTTCTATTCTGGAAGGAGTTACCGATTTCGGAATCACAACGAAACCTTCCTGTAAATGCCATCTTAAAATCACCTGCGCCACTGTTTTTCCATATTTTTCAGCGATTGCTTTCAGGTCAGGATGGTTTAATAAATCTGCATTTCCGTTTCCAAGCGGGCTCCACGGCTGCGTTATAATATTGTTTTCCTTGTTATATTTCTGCAGTTCTTTCTGTTGAAAAACGGGATGCAGCTCAATTTGATTGATAACCGGCAGAATGGTTGAGTTTGCCTTTAATTCTTCCAGCTTCTCAACAGTAAAGTTGCACACGCCGATTGCTTTAATTTTCCCTTCCTGGTACAATTCCTCTAAGGCCTTCCAGGTTCCCAGAAAATCGCCATAAGGCCAGTGAATAAGATACATGTCAAGATAATCCATCTGCAATCTGTCCAATGTTCTCTGAAATGCTTTTTTAGCTTTTTCATATCCATGATCCTGAACCCATACTTTTGATGTGATAAACAAGTCATCTCTGTTTACTCCGCTGTTTTTTACCGCAGCTCCTACAGCAGTTTCATTCTGATAAATAGCAGCAGTGTCTATCATTCTATATCCGGTTTGGATAGCTTTGACAACTGCCTCTTCACATTCTTTCAAATTTTCCATCTGCCATACTCCAAATCCCAAAGCAGGAATATCTATTCCATTATGTAAGGTGACTACAGGTTGCCCTGAATAGGTTTTCTTTTGCATAAATATTTATTTTGATGATTACTATAAAGTGATTAAACAAATTTGCAATAAAAAAACGGAAGTATGGCTTACCAATTTTACTGTTTTTTGTTAAAAAATGTTATGCAATGAGTGTTTGCTATGATGTTTGAAAATCGCAAAGGCGACAACTTTTCTGTTTCATGTGTTTGTATGTAAGACTGAAGGATTTTATCTGCGATAAAATTGAATACTGAATTATGTAATCCCACAAATTCACGAATAAATCCTCTTATGCATCTCAAAAACCTATGTACCTATGTGGTTTAATTTTTTCCAACCGCATAGGCACATAGATTTCGTTCGTACATTTGCAGCAAAATATGAGCAGTTTGGAATTACAGAAAATTTTAGATTTTCATACACTTTAAAAAGATATATATATTTAAAACCCTTTTGTGTATTTTCATTATTTTTGTGAAAACTTACAATCGGGTCACAACAAATTATCAATACTTCCGGTGATCCGATTATTCATATAATTTTGTAGATGGAACACTATACTTTTAATCAAATTGCCCAAGAGTCGGATATTCCTTATGAATTGCTGCTATTGGCTGATGAAACCAAAGAGGCTATTGATCAGTACATCTCCAAATGTGATATTTATCTGCTACATGACGGAACAGAAAATATTGCCGTTATGGCTGTATGCAAAAACAGTACTATTGAGCTCGAAATTAAAAACATTGCCGTTATTGAGTCCTACAGAAGCAAAGGCATTGGCAGCATTTTGATCGACAGAGCAAAAGAAATTGCGAAGGAAAACAAGTATAAAATACTGACTGTCGGAACCTCAGATACAGGTTTCCAACAGATCAGATTCTATGAGAAAAACAGTTTTACAAAAAATGGAGTCCGTAAAGATTTTTTCATTGAAAATTATCCTGCTCCAATTTACGAAAACGGTTTACAGATGCGTGATATGGTGTTACTTGCCCATCACCTTACGGAATAGGTCTTTGATGTGGTCTATTTCCGCCTGATAATTGGTCTTTTTTCTACACCCGAAATACAGGGTATTTTCAAGCTTTTTCTTTCCATCCCAGATCAGCTTTAGTTCTCCGCTTTCAATCTCGTTTTTACACAGGAAATCCGGCACAACGGCAAGCCCCGTTCCCCCTTTCAGACAACGAATGATGGAATTAAGGTTCGGAACAATATAATTGGGACGGAAGTTTGGTTTATGCCCGAAATTAAGCGTCCAGAATTGAAAAAGGTGCTCCATATCTCCTGTTGTCCCATACCATTTTTCATTCTTCAGCCACTCCTCGATCTGTTCGGCGTCTTTTGTTTTCAGTATTTTGTTGAATGCTGCAGTATCAACGTCTTTTCCACCAACCAGAATAATTTGTTCAGAAGAGAATGCTTCATGTTCTATATTGGGAGAAGATCCCTTTTTCGGTGTGATGATGAGATCGAGAATTCCTTTATCCAACTGATCGAGCATTTCAGGATATTCCCCGAAACTGATGATCAGGTTGAAAGGCAAAGATGAAACATATTGCTCAAGAGTCGTCTGAAAAGTTTCAAAACACATGCCCACGCTGATCGTGGGGGTTAGTTTTTCCGTAGATTTCTGGAAATTTTTCTCTACATCTTCCAGTTTGGTAAGCGGTTCTGCTACTGCATTAAACAATACTTTTCCCCTTTCCGTCGGAATCATTTTTCTTCCGGTTCTGTCGAACAGCTTATACCCAACATAAGCCTCAAGTGAACTTAAATGCAGGCTTACTCCGGGCTGTGAAATGAATAGGGCATCGGCTGCACCTGTCAATGTCCCGGTTTTATAGATCGCTTTAAAAGTACGATACCATTCTAAATTAACCATGACTTAATTATTAATATTCTGATGCAAATTTACAAAATAATTATAATATTAATACATTTTCATTCTTTAAAAAGGCAGCATAATAATCCGGAATACCGCTTTCCTGAATCTGACGGGCAGTTTCCTCCACCGGATAGGGTAATTGTACGATCTCCGGAGTGATTTTTTCTTCGTCTAAGGTCAGTATCACATAGGAAGCCAGGCGGTTTTTTTCCTTAGAACGGCCTACGGAACCACAGTTGATTGCCCATGTATTGGTATTAAATTGTTTTATAAAAGATAAATGCGTGTGCCCCATCACCATTACATCAGACTTTGATTCTTCCAGCATTGTCTTAAACATTTCATCATTTTCTGATTCATATAAATAGGTATCATTGCTTTCCAGACTGGAGTGAACCAACTGGATATTCCAATGTTTTTTTCCTGTTTTATAATTTAATCTCAGATGAAAAGGAAGCTCAGCAAGGAATTTTTTATTCTCTTCAGTGATATATTTTTTAGAATGGTCAATAGCAACAAATCTGGCCCGGGTCTCTTCTTCTGAATGTTTGGATAAAGGCAGTACGGGAATATCAAATGCGATTCTTTCATCGTGATTTCCCATCAGGCACGGAATATTCAAATCTCTTATTTTCTCTATGACTTCATTCCCCCATGGAGCAAAATCAACGAGGTCTCCCAAACAAAATTTCTGATGAATTCCTCTGTGCTCCATATCTTTTAACACAACTTCCAAAGCCGGAAGATTCCCGTGCACATCACTAAAAATGGCTATCTGTATCATTATCTCTCAATTTGTTAATCAAATGTACGAGACAGGTATGAATTTTTGTGTAAGGATAGCATGACATTTTGCAGGATAAAGAAATCTTATGGATCAATGTAAACGTAATGCAAATTTTAGAAATACTGCTCTTAAAACAGGAAGTATCAAACTCATAATCAGCAATTTTTCTCCTTACAATTTCAATATATAAATATTATAATAGTTTACTATAATTTATATTATTTTTATAATACAATACTCTATGGTAACTTTGCAGAGTAAAATTTAAACAATCATCAATAAAATGAAAAAAGTACTAATCATCAACGGAGGACAAAACTTCGGACATTCCGGAGGACAATATAATCAGACCATCGCAGAAAATACGTTAACCGTTCTTAAAGAATTTGATAATGTAGAAGTAAAGGTTACAAATGTAAGTGAAAATTACGACAAACATGAAGAAGTACAAAAATTCGTTTGGGCAGATTATATCATTTACCACACGCCCATCTGGTGGTTCCAGCTTCCGAACGGATTGAAAAAATATATTGATGAAGTTTTCACGGCAGGCCACGCCAAAGGTATTTATATGAGCGACGGAAGAAATGCCGCAAACCCTGAAATCAACTACGGTACAGGAGGAATGCTTGGCGGTAGAAAATATATGTTGACGACAAGCTGGAATGCTCCGGCAACAGCTTTTACGCTTCCTGGAGAATTCTTTAACGAGAAAAGCGTAGACGAAGGACCTCTATTTGGTTTTCACAGAATGAACGCTTTCGTATCGTTAGAAAAAATGGATAGTTTCCACTTCCATGATGTGGAAAAGAATGCCAACGTAGAGCGTGACATGAAGCTTTACAGAGACCATGTGAGAAATGTATTTGCAAAAGAATTAAAACCAGAATTAGTATAATGAAAATTCACCTAACCGCAGTTATTAAAGCCAAAGAAGAACACCGTTCAGAAGTATTCGAAGTTCTTCAGAATATGGTAAAAGAGACAAGAAAAGAAGAAGCTTGTGAACTGTACAACCTTCACCAGGGAATTGAGGATAAAAATCACTTTGTGTTCTATGAAATCTGGAAAAGTGAAGAAGGATTGGCACAACATAATGAGCAGCCTTATATTAAAGCTTTCGGAGCTTTGGTTGATGAAAAACTTCAGGAAGTACCTCAGATTTACATCACCCATCTTATTTAAACGAAAATCATAGTTTTTTAACCACAAAAGCTTTTTGAACACTTAAGTTATTTCAATAACCGATTTGACAGATAAAAGTACACATACATCTTGAAAACCTGTCACAATAGAAGACTTAACGATGTGCTTTACAAAGCAACATACAATAACAAATTTTAAAAACAAGCAAAAATGGAATATAGAAAATTAGGAAACACAGATTTGGAATTATCAACCATCACACACGGCGCTTTTGCGATCGGCGGAAATATGTGGGGAGGTAATGAAAAGAAAGATTCTATCAATTCTATCCACGCATCATTAGATCATGGGGTAACTTCAATCGATACGGCACCTTTCTATGGTTTCGGGTTAAGTGAAGAAATGATTGGTGAAGCGATTAAAGGTAAAGACCGTTCAAAAATCCAGTTACTGACTAAATTCGGTTTGGTTTGGGACGGCAGCAATAACGGAAAAGGAGAGTTTTTCTTCGACGCTGAAGATGAAGGAAAAGTCATTCCTGTTTACAAATTTGCGTCTAAAGAAAACATCATCAAAGAAGTTGAAGAAAGTTTAAAGAGACTGGGAACAGATTATATCGATCTTTTACAACTTCACTGGCCGGACAGCACAACTGCCATCAGTGAAACAATGGAAGCTATGGAATTACTGATTCAGCAAGGAAAAGTACGTGCAGCCGGAGTAAGTAATTATAATGTGGCACAAATGGAAGAGGCCAGCAGAACTTTGAAATTAGCGAGCAACCAGGTTTCTTACAGCATGCTGAACCGAGCTATTGAAAACGACCTTGTTCCTTATTCTTTAGAAAACAATTCAGGAATCATTGTCTATAGCCCCATGGAAAGAGGTCTTCTAACGGGTAAATATTTTAAAAACAACAAACTAAAAGACAACGACCACAGAAACGGATATTTCTCTCAGTTTGATTTACATAAAGTAAAAACTTTCCTGGAAAAAATAGAACCGATCGCTCAGGAAAAAGGGGCAAGCCTTTCTCAATTGGTATTAAGATGGACTACATTACAGCCAGCCATCACCGTTGTACTGGCGGGAGCAAGAAATGCAGAACAAGCCATCGACAATGCCAAAACAATGGACATCAAACTTTCTCAGGAAGAATTGAACTTCATCAATTCCGCTTTGAGCGAGATTTAATATAAAAGCTGGAAGCCGGAAGAAAGAGGATAGAAATACTGTCAGGTTAAAGATGACTTTCAGCCTGTTGAATCCAATGATTATCAGACTGTACGAGGAAAATATGAAGTTGAAGAAAACACTAGCGTGTATTGTTAACCTACAGTCTGTTACTTTAAAGCATCACAACAATCTGATCTATAAAATTCGAGTTGTTGGCAGACTTTAATCATTTCCCTCTCCCCCTCTTCCAGCTTCCCTTCTTATTTACCCTATATATCATAAAAAATGAAAAAGAACCTGATCAAAATATTCGGGTTAATAACCCTATTGACCATCAACAGTATTACATTAAAAGCTCAAACGCTTGTAAATCCTGAAGATAAATCATGGTATCCGTCAGCTTACGGAGCCCGGGATGAAATCGGAGCAGCCAATTTATTAACTCCTGAAGTGGTAAAACAAGCTTTAGGATTGGTAAAACAGGGCAAAACGTTGGCTCTTGCCGTTCCTATTGATAAAAATCTTCCCGCTTTCAGACACAGAAGTTTTAACCTGTACAATATTCAACCCGGAGAACAGGGCGGAAAAAGTATTGGTCCTAATAAATTTACCTTCAATGACGAGTTGGTGAATGGATGGACCGGTGTAGGAACTCAGCTTAACGGGATCGGGCATATCGGTATTGATAATGTGTATTATAACGGAAATAAAGCGACAGACTTTGTAACGGTAGAAGGCGTAAAAAAACTGGGTGTTGAAAAAGTACCTCCTTTTGTGACCAGAGGTGTAGTTCTTGATATGGTAGCCCATTACGGAAAAGCAATTGTACCCGGTGGAACAGAATTTACCGTAGATGATATTAAAGCTGTTTTAAAGAAACAAGGGCTTACTTTAAGAAAAGGAGATGTTATCCTTTTCAATACAGGATGGCTTGAATTGATAGGTAAAGACAATAAACAATTCCTGGAAACTGAACCGGGAATCGGAATGGATGCTGCCAAATGGCTGGCTGACCAAGGAATTGTTGCTTTTGGTGGGGACACCTGGGCTTCTGAGGTATATCCCAATCCAAAAAGCAAAGAAGAATTTCCGATCAACCAATATATGTTGGCTAAAAAAGGAATTTACAATTTAGAATTGATCGACAGCCGCCCGCTGGTTAAACAAAAGATATGGGAATTCCTTTTTGTATTGGGGCAACCGCTGTATGTAGGTTCCACTCAGGTGAATGTTAATCCTGTTGCTATTTATTAATTTCTTTCTCAGTTCTCAGCAATTATGTGTAATTTAATATTCCAACTCTGAGAATTGACCATACGATTTTTTATATATCAAAGACAAAATTTAAAACAATGGAAAACAAAACAAAAGGTTTTACACGTGCCAACCACGTAGGAATCACGGTAAAAAATTTAGAAAAATCAATTGCTTTTTATGAAGCATTGACCGGAACCAAAGTTTCCAACGTAGACGAAATTGGTGGTGAAAGAATGGCAAAAACACAAGGTCTCACTGATACCAAAATCAAATATGCCAATCTGCACCTTGATAATCTTAACCTTGATATTCTTGAATATGTAATCCCGGAATCTGAACAGGCATCTTATTCCAACAATCAGATCAGTGCGATGCACCTTTGCTTCGAAGTAGACAGCATTGATGAAGCAATGCAAAGATTAAAGGAGATAGGTGTAGAACCTGATGGAGAACCTATCGTATTTGAAGAAGCAGACGGGCTAAAATCAGGATATGGAACTGCAGTTGCTTATTTCAGAGATCCGGACGGAACCAATCTTGAAATTATCGCTCCGCAAGGTCCATTCAAAAGAAAAAACCCGTAAAATAATGACAGCCGGCAAAACGTTTGATTTCCGTAAACAAACTTAATATTGACCCTTAAGATCTATTGTAGAATTGATACCACGGAATTTCTGTTTTACCAGCCCAAAAAAGAGTTTTTCACTATTGAAAAACTCTTTTTTTATCAAGCGGCATGATCTATCGTATGTTTTCTTACTTTGCTATCGGCATATGGGTACTCACGGCAATTCTGTTCCATGCATTGATGGTTACGATGGCCATGATAATTTCGGCAATCTGTTTTTCAGAAAAAACAGCTGCAGCCTTTTGGTATGTGTCTTCCGTTAAACCTGCATGACTGATCAGAGTAATTTCTTCAGTCATTGCCAGAAGTACCTGTTCTTCTTCTGTAAAAAACTCTTTGGCCTCAGTCCATCCGTTCAGAATAAAAATTCTTTGGGGGTTTTCACCGTACTTGATGGCATCCTTAGTATGCATATCGAGGCAGAAGGCACATTTATTAATCTGCGAGGCCCTGATTTTAATTAATTCTTTTTGAATATGGGTTAAAGAAGTTGTCTGTAAATACCCTTCCAATCCCATCATTGCTTTATAAGCTGCGGATTCCACTGCTGCAATATTTAGTCTTGCACTCATTATTATATTATTTTTTGGTTAATTGATCTATACTTAAAGAATAGTGTTGCTGAACTGCCAGCAAGAGTGATGCCGCACTGCCTACCCATACAGAGTAGTTAAGCGGAGCCTTTACGCCCAATGCAACAGACATTGACAAGGCAAAAATCAATAGTAAAATACTGGTTCCGTACGCGGCAATTTTGGTTTTAAATCCAAGAATCAACATCACTGGAAGTAGTATTTCGAGAAATGTAGCGGCGTATGCTGAGAAAGTGCTTAAAGACGCAGGAAGAAAAAAAGTCAGTTGTCTTGTATAGTCTTCAAAGCTGCTCATATTTCCCCAGGCAGAATTTTCTTTACTCCACCATCCGAAGCGATCGGCCACTGCTGAAAGCATGGTGAGTCCGAGAGCAAGTCTTAAAAACAGCTGTGGAAATTGATTTTTGGTATCTGTCATTGTATTGGCTTTTAATCACATGACAAATCTCCGACTTCTGATCCGTAAAAAACTTAAACTGGTTTAAGAACGTAATTTTGCTTTAATTTCACTTAAATATTCCGGTGTGAAACCCAGAAAAGAAGCGATAAGATATTGAGGAATTCTTTGAATAAACCATGGATACAGCGTGCTGAAATGAACATACAGTTCCTCTCTCGAATATTCCGTCAGATAACGGAGTTTTCTTTCAGAAGCTGCATAAGCCCTTTGGTATATGATTCTGAAATATTTTTCCATGACAGGATGCTTCTTTAATAATGATTCCTGACTTTTAAAATCAATAACAAGAATGGTAGACTTTTCCACAGACTGAATATTAAAATCCGTCTGCAACTGTCTCTCATAAGCGAAGGTATCGGTAACCCACCAGTTTTCAATGGCAAACTGTGTCGTATGTTCTACTCCTTTTTCATTAATAAAATATTTTCTCAGGCAACCTTCCACCACAAAATACATATTCCTGCAAACCTCACCTTCCTGCATCAGGTTTTGTTTTTTATTCACCTTTACGACTTCGAAGAATGAAAAAATTGAATTGTACTCTTCGTCAGTTACCGCAATGAACTTGTTTAAATGTGCCTTGAAATTATCCATCTGTAGAATTGATACCCAAACTTAACTTTATTTTTTTAGTTTTACAATGACAAAATATAAAATCATGGAAGTCGTTGCTAAAATTCTGATCGCCGTCGTTGCAATCGAACACCTTTACATTCTCTGGATGGAAATGTTTGCCTGGGAAACCAAGGGCAAAGAAGTATTCAAAGCGGCTTTACCTGCCGAAATGTTCAGACCTACCAAAGGATTGGCTGCCAATCAGGGGTTGTATAACGGTTTTTTAGCCGCCGGATTGATCTGGTCGTTTCTGATTAAAGATCCTCAATGGCAAACAAATGTAGCCTTGTTCTTTTTGGGATGTGTTGCCGTTGCCGGAATCTATGGAGCGGTGTCTGCTACTAAAAAATATATTTTTGTCCAGGCTCTCCCTGCTATTTTGGCAATTATTGCTGTTTTATTGCAATAATTTTACTGCTATACATTGTAAAAGGTTTACTGAAAATATTTGTCCTGCAAATCCTCTCTTATCTTTGATGAGCAGGGAAAATTCCCAATGATTATCTTATGCCATGATCGTACTTACAACCAGTTGCTTAGACCCTGAAAAGTCCATTTAATATAAAATTCGTAAATTTGCACCGTCATAAAAAATTGATACACAAGCTTTTTATGCTGGCCTGCATTTTGATGCAATGTAGGAATCCTAGTTGTTCAGTACACATATCTTTAATTACTTCATCAGTAATTTAACTGTAAATCCATGGAAGAGATTAAATTTCTTTTTCATGAGACACTCTTTTTCTAGAGTATAATCTATTGAAATATTTAAAATAACATAATGCCCGGCAGGACTTTATGCATTTATTTTTTGGCAATAAGCTTTCATCATGATAAGCTCAACAGATTATTTTACACCATCATCATTCTGAGAACAACGACAAAAGTTAAACGTTTAATAATTAACTGATATACAACACTGTAAATCAATTATTAATTAAAAAAAATTCTGAATATGGAAAAAAATGAAAACGGTAGAAAAGTAAAACTTAAAGTTGAAGATCTGACGATTATTTTTGGTAAAAACAAAGAAAAAGCACAGGAACTTTTAGACAAAGGTTTTTCCAAAAAAGAAATTCTTGAAAAAACAGGCTGTACCGTTGGGATCAACAAAGCAAGTTTTGAAATCTATGAAGGTGAATTCTTTGTCATCATGGGATTGTCAGGAAGCGGAAAATCTACCCTGCTGCGCTGTCTCAACAGGCTTAATGAGCCTACATCGGGAAAAGTATACATCAATGACGATGATATCACCGGTAAAAATAATAAAGAACTGCTGCAAGTAAGAAGAACGGAAATGAGTATGGTATTCCAGAAGTTCGGATTATTGCCTCATCACACTATTTTAGATAATGCCGGCTTCGGACTTGAAATCAGAGGAGAAAGCAAGGCCTCACGCGATGAAAAAGCACAAAAAGCACTGGATATTGTTGGATTAAACGGTTTTGAAAATCAGTATCCTTCCCAACTTTCAGGAGGAATGCAGCAAAGAGTAGGATTAGCAAGAGCTTTGGCCAACGATCCTGAAGTTCTGCTTATGGATGAAGCTTTCTCGGCACTGGACCCTTTGATAAAATCTGAAATGCAGGACCAAATGCTTGAACTGCAAAATACCCTGCAAAAAACCATTGTTTTCATTACCCATGATCTTGACGAAGCCATTAAAATTGGGGATCGTATCGTGATTATGAAAGACGGAGTCATAGAACAGATAGGAACAGCTGAAGATATTCTGACCAATCCTGCCAGTGACTATGTAAAGGCCTTTGTGGAAAAAGTAGACCGTAAGACCATCATCACTGCAAGATCGTTGATGTTCGACAAAGCAACAGTGGTACGTTTCAGAAAAGACGGTCCTGAAGGAGCTTTAAGAAAAATGAGAACAACCGGACTGGAAAATTTACCAGTCGTCGATTTTCAAAATAAATTCCTGGGCTTTGTAACCCTTAATGATGTCGTCCGCATTGCCAAAAAGAAAGAACCGACCGTGGAATCAATTATCAACAGTAATGTTCCGTCAGTATATCCTGAAGTTACCGTAGAAGAAATGCTCCCGTTGATTTCCGGAAGTAAATCCGCCATTGCTGTAATAGATGAAAACAACAAATTTCTAGGTCTTGTGACTCAGTTATCTCTGGTCATAGAAGCAACCAAGTTTAACGAAGAAGAGATCATTGAATTAAAAGAAATCGCAAACAATCAATAAGATGAATAAAACTATAGATATAGGTCAATATGTAGAAACTGCAATCAATTGGCTCACAGAAAACGGAAAACCTGTATTTGACATTATAAAACATGTAGGAAATGCCTCTATCATGGGGATTGAATGGGTGCTGATCAACACACCTTTCTATGTCATTATCCTATTTGTTACTTTACTGGCCTTATGGAAAGCCGGAAAAGCAGTTGCCGTTGTCACTTTAACAGGATTAAGTTTAATCTTTTTAATGGGATTATGGAAAGAAACCATGGAAACCCTGGCTCTTATTTTTGTATCAACCCTTACCGCTCTGGTCATTTCCATCCCTCTTGGAATTTTGGCAGCAAAAAATACAATAGCAGCAAAAATCATCCGTCCTTTACTTGATTTGATGCAGACAATGCCCGCATTTGTCTACCTGATTCCTGCCGTGCTGTTCTTCAGTATCGGGAAAGTTCCGGGTGCTTTTGCGACGATTATTTTTGCCATGCCACCGGCTGTACGATTAACAACATTAGGAATTGAATCTGTTCCTAAAGATATCGTGGAAGCTGCCAGAGCTTTTGGGGCGACCAGCCGTCAGATTCTTTTTAAAGTTGAACTGCCTTTAGCAATGAAGACTATTTTAACAGGGATCAATCAAACCATACTTTTATCATTATCCATGGTAGTGATTGCCGGAATGATTGCCGCAGGCGGTCTCGGTGAAAAAGTGCTGGAAGGAATTAATAACCTGGATATCGGATTAGGATTTGAAAGTGGACTGTCTGTTGTGATCCTGGCCATTATCCTAGATCGTATTACCCAGGGATTTGTAAAGAAAAAGCAATAAAATGAAGAAATTAAAATACCTGTTCTTTCCCATGTTAATGATAGTATTCGCTGCATTAAACTCATGTGGAAACATCAAAAACTCTAAATATATCACCATCGGAATGGTAGATGGCTGGGCAGAAGATGTTGCCATGACCCACGTCGCCAAAGCCATTCTGGACAAGCAGGGTTATCATGTTATCGTCCAAAAAGCTTCTACCGATATGATTATGGCTTCGATGAATAATGAAGATACAGACCTTTTCATGGGAGTCTGGCTTCCCCATACCCATGCTAAAAAACTGGCAAAATTTCCCGGATTAACGAAGCTGGGAACGAATTATGATAATGGACGTATAGGATTGGTGGTTCCTGAATATGTCCCTATCCATTCTATCGAAGAACTCAACCAGTATCAGAATCAATTCAGCCATAGAATTATTGGAATTGAAAAAGGAGCAGGACTGACGACCGGAACCGATAAAGCCATTGTCGATTATAACCTGGATTACAAGCAGATCAACTCCTCCACCATTGCCATGATCACTGAATTACAGAATGCCATACAGCGCAACGAATGGGTTGTGGTCACCGGATGGCAGCCACACTGGATGTTTGGTAAAATGAAACTGAAGTTTCTAGATGATCCTAAAAAGATATATGGAGAAGCTGAAGAGATAAAAACCTATTCAAGAAAAAGCTTTGCCCAAGACCACCCTGAGTTGGCCACATTTTTTTCAAAGCTTCATTTTGACGATGAAACGATGAATGACCTGTTAATGAAAATGGAAACCAGCAAGAATAAGGAAGCTACCGCTCAAAAGTGGGTGGAAGATCACACTGAACTGATCAATAGCTGGCTGGATAAAAAATAAAACAACGATACAATTTGGTATTTCTTACAATCCTCAGCTCTACCCGAGTGTGAGGATTTTTTTCTATTTCAGTGATTCCACTGATCTGCCGAAACAATAATTTATAGCCATTCAAAAGCCTATGTGTCTATATGGTAAAAAATTTTAAACCACATAGACATATAGATCATGTAAAATGTCTTTTCGCATATAATATTCCGACATCTTTGCCTTTTCCGCTAATTATAATTATCCCATCGATTCTTTGATTTTTTCACGATGAAGTATTCCCCAGTTCACCAGGGTTTCTGTCACCGGAAATACTGATTTCCCATATTCAGTTACTGCATAGGTTACCGTGATGGGTTTCGTATCCTGAATCGTTCTTGTGATCAGTAAATTGGTTTCCAGTTCTTTTAATTCTTTACTCAGCATTTTAGCAGAAATCCCTTCGATACTTCGTTCCAGTTTTTTAAAATGGATCATCTGATCCGGTCTGTTGGTAAGATATCTCAGTATCATCAGTTTCCACTTTCCTCCCAGGACATCCAGGCTGTCACGCATCGCAAACAGTTCTTCGGTACAGCTTGCCTCTCTTTCAACTCCGTTTTCAATAATTTTTGCCATAATAGTTTCATGAAGGTAACTAGTTACCATTGGTTAACTAGTAGCAAATATAAACTATTCCCGTTTTACATTTGTATTCAAATTAATCATATGAAAGCAGTTATTTTAAATAAAAACGGAACCCTGGAAAATGGTACCGCAGAAAAACCTCTTCCAAAAGATCATGAAGTTTTAATCCGGATCAAAGCAAGCGGTTTTAATCCCATCGATTATCAGATGCTCGAAAATGAGCTGGAGAGAAAACTCATCAGTTCACCCATATTGGGCCGTGAACTATCCGGAATTGTTGTAGAAAAAGGAGCGGGTGTTACCCGATTCAATATCGGAGACGAAGTCTTCTGTGGCAGTGGATCTATGGGAAGCAATGGTACATACGCAGAATATATCTGTGTTCCCGAAGCTATTGTTGCTTTTAAACCAGTCAATATTTCTTTTGAACAGGCAGCCTCTATTCCCTCGGTAGGACTTACATCTCTGCAGATTTTTAACCGTCTGAAATTAAATCCGGAAAATACCATCCTTATCACAGGTGCTGCGGGCGGGGTCGGGTCATTTCTGGTAAAACTTTTATTAGCCCATAATATCCGTCAAATTACCGCAACCGTCGGCAGTGAAGAAAACAGGCAGAGCCTTATCAATATAGGGTTGAAAAATCATCAGATTATCAATTACAAAGAAGAAAATCTTCTCCAGAATATTTTAAAAGCCAATAATGACCAGCCTTTCGAATATGGAATCGATCTGGTGGGAAACTCCATGTCTGAAGCCACGGCAGAAGTACTGAAAATTAACGGTACCTATGTGGATGTAACTGCTCTCGTTACTAAAACCGCTCACGAGATGCTCTTTAATAAAGGGGCTCTGATGATGAATATTTCCAATTATACCTACAGTATGATCAAAAAGTACGACTACTATCAAGACAGTCTTATTACAATCAAAAATATGATTGAATCCGGAATCATTGCACCTCCCCAATACAGAATAATCGGTAACCTTTCTTTGGAAACAGTTCTTCAGGCACATTCGATTCTTAAAAACAACCAGACCGGGGGCCATAAACTTATCATGAAACATTAACCTATGAAGACCATACCAAGACGCATCGTCACAGGAATCAAAGACGGAAAATCAGTTATCGTCGAAGATCAAACGGTAGAAAACGCTGTAGAACATTTTCCGGGACTCATCATTTCTGATGTTTGGAATACACAAAAAATGCCGGCAAGCCTGGATTTTGAAACCAGAATTCCCAATACCGGATTTCCGAAAACACCAAAAAACGGCACTTATTTCCGATATGTAGTCGTTCCGCCGGATAAAAATTTAGGCATAGAATGGAAAAAAAATGAACCTCATCCGATGATGCACCAAACTCAAACTGTAGATTATATCATTATCCTTTCCGGTGAACTGTATCTGATCATGGAAGAAGGCGAAACCCTCCTGAAATCCGGTGACATTATCATTCAAAGAGGAACACGTCATGCGTGGAGCAACCGTTCCGATGAACCTTGTATTCAGCTGGCTGTTTTGATAGATGCGGATACTAGTGATTAAAAGATTGGGATAATTCTCACAAACTTTAAATCATAAAGAAAATAAACAAGATGTTGTAAGGAGCAAGAAAATCAAAGGTTTTCAGCATGTGTAGACCGATCATATGTAATATAAAATTTTAAAACCACATAGACACATAGATTTTGTCCGTGCATTCGTGGCTTTAAAAAATATATCCCATTTTATCGCAGATAAAATCCTTGCGTCTTCCATTGCGTTTTCCAATAAAAGTATACCAAATTATAGAGCAGAAATTTCTTTCAATTTCTGCTTCATTTGCTGAGGTGTCATCTGCCCTTCCTGATAATATACTAAATTCTGATTCTTATCCAGGAATACCCACAAAGGATAGACCGGCTGATTTTTATTTTTCGACAGTGCAAGTGCCAGTTCATGGATTCCGGAACTTCCATTGGATAGATATTCAAACTCCTGACCTTGAAAATTAATTTTATCCCTGGTTTTTTCAGCTTCAAAATTGATCAGATAAAAATGCTCATTCATTATATCCACCACGTCCTTATCCTTATTCAGACGGAAAGATTCTATTTTGCAAACCGCACACCAGTCTGTGTAAAGGTGAATGACCACAGGCTTGGGAGCTTCTTTTTGCAAAACCTCCATTTCAGAAAAAGTGCCTGTCTTCATCTGAGACAGACAAAGACAGGGCACAAACATTAAAAATAAAATAAAAGTTTTCACTTCAGGGTATATTTTACTCCCAGAAATCCTCTGATACGTTGCATCGGTGCATAGCCATATGCCGTATCGAAATTATAATTGTTCGGGTTATTAACGGGGTCATTAACGTGTTTATCGAACGGGTCAAATGGTCTCATCAAAGGATCTTTTGGAGTAAAATTGAAGAGGTTTTTAACCCCGCAATACACTTCAAATCCGGATTTGAAACTTTTTGAAACCTGAATATTAGCCAGAGAATAAAACGGTGAATATTCCGGACGATAATCATCAGGCAGCACAGGAAGCCTCATCGGTCCGTAAAACTGTCCTGTAAAATCGATGGTCAGATTACCTGGAAATTTATAGGTTAAATTATAAGTTCCACTCCATTTTGGAGCATGCAATTGCTGTGTTTTCTGATTTTCATTATCATATTTCTGGTACACATCAAGATAGGTTACCCCCAAATTGACACTCAGCGGAAACTGGAATGTAAAATCAACATTCAGGGAAGCCCCTCTGGAGATTCCGTATCCGTGGAGGTTATCATAAATAATTTTATTCGGGTCAGAATCAAAATCACCGACAATTTTATTACTGAAATAAGTATAAAATGCCGAAGCATCAAGATGCAGCATCCGGGTTCCGACAGGAATTTTCCAGATATAATTCAAATTCCCGTTTACGGATCTTTCAGGCTGAAGGTCTGATTTTACCACAACTTCCCGGGAACCTGTCAACGCTGCATGGTCTTCCGTAAATAAATTTACCACTCTGAAACCTGTTCCAAAATTGAAACGTAAGGTGTGGTAAGGGGTCGGGGAAAATTTCCATGCAAATCTTGGAGAATGTACCGAATGATGTACTTTATCGTAATCATAACGATAGCCCAGCAATAACGTATTTTTGTCGTTAATTTCCCACTGATCCTGGATAAAAGCACCCCATATCGGAGACTTCATCGGTGCATTGGTGATTCCATCAGAAGCCAGGGTTCCCGGTGTGTTGTCATCGTAAAAAGTTCTTTTAAAAGTCAATCCGGCTGTAATATCGTGTTTTCCGAAACTCCTGTCCCAATAGGTCTGTACAAACGCTACTTTCTGCAGAGCATTATATGGATTAGCCCCATAAAAAGAATTCTGGTCATGATAATTATAAGAGAACTGAGTAACAATATGTTCTTTCATCGGCCACTGATACAATCCGAAAATCTCTGCACGGTTGGTATAGATACTTTCACCGTAGACCTCATCACTTCCTCTGAAAGATTTGTTCCACTGCATTTCACCTCCAAAACGGTCTTCATAAAGGTATCTCATCGCAAAACTCGCCTGCCGGTTATCTTTTCGCTGGAAATTCCATTTGTTGAAAACAGAAATTCTGCTTTGTAAAGTGGTATCAGTGAAATTATCCTTATTCTGATCTATTCTTTCCTGAAAACTAAAATAATTCAAGCTTAATAAAGACGCCGCCTTCTTTCCCACATTAAACTTAGTGGAAAGATCCAGATTATTCTCAGCCCAGGTGCTCGTCATGAGGTCAACGCTTAACTTGGGAGCTGTTAATGCATTTTTGGTAATTATATTGATCACTCCTCCCATCGCTTCAGAACCGTAAATTGAAGAGGCCGGTCCTTTTACCACCTCTATCCTGTCCACAAGGCTGTTGGGTATACCACTTAATCCATAGACTGTGGAAAGGGAACTTACTATCGGCATTCCGTCAATCAGAATCATTGTGTAAGGTCCTTCCAATCCGTTGATATGAATATCTCCGGTATTACAAACCGAACAGTTAAGCTGAGGTTTTACCCCGTTCACCATGGCAATGGCTTCAAAAATACTTGGCGTCGGATTTTTCTGGAAAAATTTCTGACTGTAGATTTCTACTGCTACAGGGCTTTTTGACCTGCTGACCGGTTTTATGGTTCCGGTAACCACCACATCATCGATCGTACTTGTTTTCATCTCTTTTTTTGAAACCCTTGCAGAATCTATGTTTTTGTTTGGAGATAAACTTAAACTGTCGGTCTGCTGAGCAAAACAATAGGAGGATAAAAAAGTAACAGAGAATAATATTCGTTTCATGAAATAATAATTGTTAGACAAAGCTAACAATTATTTTCGAAACACAAAACACCTAAAAAAATATTGGTATAATCAATTCATGAAAAATGATTAAATTTGAGAAACTACATATGAAAGTAAAATGAGATATCATCTAGCGGGAAATATCCCACCAAAAAGACACACTATCTTTAAGTCTCCGGAAGATAAATTTTACTATGAGCAGCTTTTTGGAACAGAAGGCTTTCATGGAATTTCTTCACTGTTATATCATATTCACCGCCCCACGCAGATCAAATCAATTGGTGAGCCTAAGGATGTAACGCCCAAAATTGCGGTAGAAAAAAACATTACTCCAAGAATGTTTAAGGGAATGAATGTCACTCCTGAAGATGATTTTATGGACAGCCGTAAGATCCTTTTGATGAACAACGACCTGAAAATGGGATTGGCAAAGCCAAGAAAATCGATGGATTATTTCTATAAAAATGCTGAATGTGACGAACTTTTATATGTTCATCAGGGAACCGGAGTTTTAAAAACATTTGTAGGAGATCTTGATTTTGTAACCGGTGATTATCTGATTATCCCGAGAGGAACCATTTACCAGGTAGAATTAAAATCTGATGATACCGTATTTTTTGTCCTGGAGAGCCACTCTCCTATTTACACTCCGAAGAGATACAGAAATGAATTCGGGCAGCTTTTGGAACATTCTCCTTTTTGTGAGCGGGATATGATTGCTCCTGCTTTCAAAGAACCTGTTGATGAAAAAGGAGAATTTTTAATCAAAGTAAAAAAAGAAAACCAGATTACAGATTTCATCTATGCAACACATCCGTTTGATGTAGTTGGCTGGGACGGATATTTTTATCCTTATAAATTTAATATCAAAAACTTCGAACCCATCACAGGGAGAATTCACCAGCCCCCTCCGGTACATCAGAACTTTGAAGGGCATAATTTCGTAGTGTGTTCATTCTGTGCAAGAATGTATGATTACCATCCACAAGCGATTCCGGCACCTTACAACCACTCAAATATCGATTCTGATGAAGTATTGTTCTATACGGAAGGAGACTTTATGAGCCGAAATCATATCGACCTGATGGACTTCACGCTTCACCCGGGAGGAATCGTACACGGGCCTCACCCTGGCGCTATGGAAAGAAGTATCGGGAAAAAGTTCACCGAAGAATATGCAGTAATGGTAGATCCTTTCCGTCCGTTAAAAATCACGGAAGAAGCTTTAAAAGTGGAAGATCCGTCATACAAAACTTCATGGCTGGAATAAACTTGTTATAATGATCAAAAAGTATTACTGAATACATACAAAAGACGCTTTAAATCCTTTATTTAAAGCGTCTTTTTTGTAAATTTGTAAGGTATGGTTCACATATGGCCATCATTATTTTTCATAACGCATCCTAAGTAATGGTGGTTTAATAAAAATCAAGATTACATGTTAGAAAGAATCAGATTAGAAAGTCTACACCAAAAAGTAACAACAGCTGAAAATGCTGTTAAAATCATTAAAGACGGGATGACCATCGGGTCCAGCGGCTTTACTAAAGCAGGAGACAGCAAAGCTATTTTACCTGCCCTGGCAGAAAGAGGAAAAACAGAAAACCTTAAAGTAACATTAATGACCGGCGCTTCGCTGGGGCACGGTACTGACGGAAAATTAGCGGAAGCTGATGTCATCAGGAAAAGGATGCCTTTCCAGGTAGATCCTATTTTAAGGAATAAGATCAATAATGGTGAAATTCTCTTTATCGACCAGCATTTGAGCGAAAGTGCCGAACTTCTCCACACCAAAAATTTACAAAGCATCGACGTAGCGGTTATCGAAGCGGCTTATATTGAAAGAGACGGAAGCATTGTTCCTACCACCTCCGTGGGAAATTCAGTCACCTTTGCTGCCTTAGCCAAAAAAGTCATCATTGAAATCAATACCGAAGTTCCTGAAGAAGTCTACGGAATCCACGATATTTATCAGGCAGAAGATTATCCTTACAGAAACGTTATTCCTATTGTAGCCCCATGGAACAAGATCGGAAGAAAAAGTATTCCTGTTGATCCTGATAAAATAGAGGCAATTGTTTTCACCAATCTTAAAGACAGCCCGGCAGATATTGCGGAACCGGACGAAAAGACCACAGCCATTGCCAGACATCTTCTCGGATTCTTTGAAAACGAAGTACAGCTGGGACGTCTTACCGACCGCTTACTTCCCCTTCAGGCAGGCATCGGGAAAGTAGCCAATGCTGTACTTACAGGGTTTAAAGACAGTAACTTCTATGATTTAACAATGTTTTCTGAAGTCCTTCAGGACAGTACTTTTGATTTGATAGACTCAGGGAAATTAAGTTTTGCCTCTGCATCTTCCATTACCGTCTCTAAGGAATGCTATGAAAGAGTGTTAGGAAACCTTTCAAAATATAAAGAAAAGTTTGTCTTAAGACCCCAGAATATTTCCAATACACCAGGCCTGATCAGAAGATTGGGGGTGATTGCCATCAACACGGCTATTGAATTTGATATCTACGGAAATGTAAACTCTACCCATATCGGCGGAACCAGAATCATGAATGGGATCGGCGGATCGGGAGACTTTGCCAGAAATGCTTATTTAAGTATTTTCGTCACTCAGGCTGCTTCAAAAGGCAATAATATTTCGCATGTGCTTCCTATGGTTTCTCATACCGACCATACAGAACATGATGTTGATATTCTGGTAACCGATATCGGATTGGCTGACCTGCGAGGGCTGGCGCCAAGAGAAAGAGCTCAGAAAATCATAGACAACTGTGTTCACCCTGATTATAAAGAAGAATTGCAATCGTATTTTGACAGAGCTTGTGAGAGGGGTGGCCATACTCCTCACCTGCTGGAAGAATCATTCAGCTGGCATCTGAGATTTGCCCAGACAGGAAGTATGAAACAAGCTACAGAAGTAGAAATTTCTAATTAAAAATTAAAAAAATTATACCATAGGGTTGAGTGCAATGCATTTGACCCTATATTTTTGTTGTTATAGTAATTGCATTTAATATGACAAAAGTCTTCATAATATTCACAAAATAATTAGAATAAGTAAAAATATAAAAGCTATCTTTGAGAGAGAGGATAGATATTTTATGAGATAAGAAGATGTGATCATTAGCAGTCATAAATAGTATTAAAAGATAAAGTATGCAAAATTACATAAGCGCAGAAGAAGCAATATATACCATAAAAAGCGGAAACCGTGTATTTTTTCACGGCAGTGCATGTACTCCCAACTACCTGATCGATGAGCTGGCAAGACAGTCTCACAGGCTGGATAATGTAGAAATGGTCTCAATAACCCAACAGGGAAATATCGAAATTGCAAAACCGGAATATAAAGACAAATTCTTTATCAATTCACTATTTGTGTCTACACCCGTTCGTGATGCCGTCAACTCAGACAGGGGCGACTTTGTCCCTGTATTTTTAAGTGAAATTCCTATTCTGTTCCGGAAAAATATTTTACCGCTGGATGTCGCTTTGGTTACCGTTTCACCTCCGGATAAACATGGCTTCTGTACTTTAGGAACCTCCGTAGACATCGCCAGAGCAGCCGTTGACACAGCAAAAATCATTGTTGCCCTTGTTAATCCCAGAATGCCGAGAACGCATGGAGATGGTATGATTCACATCAGCAGAATTCACAAGCTGGTCTGGCATGAACAAGAGCTTCACACCGTAGATTACGGCTCAAAAGTTGGCCCCGAAGAAATGCTCGTAGGAAAAAATGTCGCAGAGCTTATTGAAGACAAATCTACCCTGCAAATGGGAATCGGAACCATTCCTGATGCAGTATTAAAGTGTTTACACAATCACAAAGACCTGGGCATCCATACTGAAATGCTAAGTGACGGAGTCATCGACCTGATTCAGGATGATGTCATCAACAATAAATACAAGGGCTACAATGATAACAAGACCATCACAAGCTTCTGTTTTGGAACCCGAAAATTATATGATTATGTAGATGATAACACCGTTTTTGCCTTCAGAGATGTGAGTGAAGTTAACTTCCCTATCAACATTATGAAAAATAAAAAGCTTGTAGCCATCAATTCTGCTATTGAAATTGACCTTACGGGGCAAGTTTGTGCTGATTCTATCGGAACTTTGCAATACAGCGGAATCGGAGGACAGATGGACTTTATGAGGGGTGCTGCTTTAAGTGAAGGCGGAAAGCCTATTATCGCAATTACTTCAAGGACCAAAAAGGGATTTCGAGGATTGTCCCTTATCTTAAACAGGGAGCCGGAGTGGTAACTACCAGAGGGCATATCCACTATGTCGTTACCGAGTACGGAACAGCCTACCTCTATGGTAAAAACCTCCGCCAGAGAGCTCAGGAGCTGATCAGCATTGCGCATCCCGATGACAGGGAAATGTTGGAGAGAGCAGCGTTTGAGAGATTTAAACACTGATAATCAGCCAGTAAAACAACCTTTCAATGCTTTTTGTTTAATTTTCAAAAAACATATTTTCAACTCAAACAAATAATTCACAAAAAAAGCTTTAACATTTTGGCAGTATTTTTGATAAAACTCTCTGTAAAACAAGGAAATTGAAAACTATATATAATTCGATACGGGATGAAGTTGTAAAACATTCCAAAGTAACCAATTCTGTTTTGGGGAATGTGAGTGAATGGAAAAGAAGCCATTATATAATTCTTTCCGAAATCATCAAAGAAGAACTGTCTGAAGCTGAAGAATTAAAAGGAGGAAAAAAATTTGAAATAGGAAACACTATTTCACATGTTACTTTACAACGCTTTTTTGAAAATGACTATCAGGACAAAACCCACAGTGATCTGAGGTTTTTGAAAACCCTCGACAAAATCTGCATATTTCTGGGCTACAAAGACCTGAACGACTATATTCTTTCTGTAAGACATAAAAAGCAGGAAAATAAAGATACAGACGACCGTTCATTTATGACACAAATGGTGTATGACTACTGTGCCACTGCTTTTGAATTCTGTAAACAGTTTCCTGCCCACAATACGGAACTTTTCAAAGAACTCGTATTTGATGACTCTCCGTTTTTGGAGAGAGTTTCACAGTTCAGCAAAGAATTATGTGATAAAGATTTCCAACTGGTTACTAAAAACAATCGGTCCAACTATGAAGTTTTTGACATTCATGTAGTAACCGACGAACCTGACAAAAAAATCCTGGAATCTCAGGAATTCTGGAATCTTCTATTCAAAGTAGGGGAAACCGGAGAAGAGCATTTTGTAAATCAACTCAGTACCCAGATCTATTTTATACGGAAAATAGACAACACATGGAAGATATGGGACAACTACAATCCCGACGCCGGAAGGTTAAACAGAATCATTGAAACCGTTTAAAAAATAAGAAAGCCGCAGATCATCTCTGCGGCTTTCATGTTCGAAAACATTTTTTTCACTTGTCTTTTGTATTACAAATGTAGGCAGCTGATTTTAAACGTAAGAAACTTAAATATACTTAAGTGAACACTTCTTTAACTTTATGTTAAATATATTTAAGTAATCTGGCTGAATATTTTCGCTATATCCAAGTTTTTTGTAATTTGCATACCAATAAAATAAAAGTAAAAGAGAAAATATGTCAACACTTACATTCGCCGAAAAGATTGCTCAAGCAGAGAATTTTTTACCGATCAACGGTACAGATTACATTGAGTTTTATGTAGGAAATGCAAAACAGGCTGCCCATTATTATAAAACCGCCTTTGGTTTTCAGTCTGTAGCTTATGCCGGTCCTGAGACCGGAGTAAGAGACCGTGCATCTTATGTGCTTCAGCAAGGAAAAATCAGACTGATTTTAACAACAGGACTTACGTCTGAATCTCCTATCAATGAACACGTAAAAAAACACGGAGACGGAGTGAAAGTTTTGGCACTTTGGGTAGATGATGCTTACAAAGCCTTTGAAGAAACTACCAAAAGAGGTGGAAAACCGTACTTAGAGCCAATCACTCTGACTGACGAGCATGGTGAAGTAAGAATGTCCGGGATTTATACTTACGGAGAAACCGTTCACATGTTTATTGAAAGAAAAAATTATACGGGAGCTTTCATGCCGGGTTATGAAAAATGGGAAAGCGACTACAAACCTGAAGAAGCCGGTTTATTGTATGTAGACCACTGTGTAGGAAATGTAGACTGGAACAGAATGATTCCTACCGTAGAATGGTACGAAAAAGTAATGGGATTTGTCAATATCCTTTCTTTTGATGACAAGCAGATCAACACAGAATATTCTGCATTGATGTCTAAAGTAATGTCAAACGGAAACGGATATGCAAAATTCCCTATCAATGAGCCTGCAGAAGGTAAAAAGAAATCTCAGGTAGAAGAATACCTTGATTTCTATGAAGGTGAAGGTGTACAGCACATTGCTGTCGCTACAAAAGATATCATCCATACGGTGACTGAATTGAAAAAACGTGGCGTAGAATTCCTTTCTGCACCGCCGGAAGCTTATTATGATATGGTTCCTGAAAGAGTAGGTCATATTGATGAAGATCTTAAAAAACTTCAGGATTTAGGTATACTTATTGATCATGATGAAGAAGGATATCTTTTACAAATCTTTACCAAGCCTGTAGAAGACCGTCCTACTCTATTCTTCGAAATCATTGAAAGACACGGTGCACAGAGTTTTGGAGCCGGAAATTTCAAAGCTTTATTCGAAGCATTAGAAAGAGAACAGGAAAGAAGAGGTAATCTTTAATTTAACGAAAAATAATAAGTTTTGTCAGGATGCAAAGTCTTGACAAAACTTTTTATAAAACACAGCTTATGAAAAAAATTGTAATCGGAATGCTATTCTTTGGCTCTTTAGGCTTAAAAGCACAATACGGAACATTGAATGCAATTCTTGACAGACTTGAAGCAAGAAAAGGCATCAACCAGCATCTTGAAAATGTAAATATTGACAACAAAAAGTTTGTCTTCATCAAAGATGAAACAGACCATACAGAAAGGGACTTCATTATCATCAAAGGAAACAATGCCACCTACGTGGAAGTTTTTGATGATAAAACCAACGGAGAAAGTAGTTCCAATGTCTTTACAGGAGATATTATCAGAAAAAAGAATATCGTTTCTTTACGGGCAGATATGCTTGAAGGTAAAAAAGTACCTCTCCCTGTCACCAAGACTTTACTGCTCACCCAGCAGGATAATATTCTGTACCTTATCGATGTCAATACCAGAGACAGATGGATTGATGAAGAATCCTATTCCAAACCCCAAAAGGCAAAATAAACATTCAAAGGAGCTGAAACTTCTCGGAATACTATTTTAACTAACTCAAAATCTAAACTTATGAAATCATTTGTAGACTATTCCTCAAATTCGGATTTTTCTATACACAATATTCCTTTCGGAGTCGCAGTTTTTAATAAAGAATTCATCGGATGTTGTACGAGAATCGGTGATCAGGTTATTGATCTTGCCACATTATATGACCTTGGGTATTTTGAAGATATTGAAGGTTTAAACGACAATGTTTTTGAAGCCTATACCATCAACGAATTTATCGAACTGGGTAAGCCGGTCACCAATGCCGTTCGTACCAAAATCCAGACCTTATTACAGGAAGGTTCAGCTCTGTCAAAAGATCAGAAAACTATTGAAGAAGCATTCTACGACCTGGATAAAATAAAAATGATGATGCCTGTTCATATCCCGAACTATACGGATTTCTACAGCAGCATCGAACATGCTACCAACGTAGGAAAAATGTTTCGTGATCCTGCCAATGCATTGTTACCAAACTGGAAACATTTACCGGTAGGTTACCACGGAAGAGCTTCCTCTATCGTCGTTTCCGGAACCGATATCAACCGTCCGAAAGGACAAATGAAACCTGCCGATGCAGACAAACCTGTTTTCGGGCCGTGCAAGCAGCTGGATTTTGAACTGGAAATGGCTTTTATCATCAACAAAAATACCGAGATGGGTGAAAGTATTTCTACAAAAGATGCTGAAGACGCCATCTTCGGAATGGTGGTTTTCAATGACTGGTCTGCACGAGATATTCAGTCATGGGAATATGTTCCTCTCGGACCATTCCTGGCGAAAAACTTCGGCTCATCCATTTCACCCTGGGTAGTTACTCTCGAGGCTTTAGAGCCATTCAAAACAGCTTCACCGGTACAGGATCCTGAGGTCTTGGATTATTTAAAATTTGAAGGAGACAAAAATTACGATATCAATCTTGAAGTCTACATCCAGCCTGAAAACGGAGATCAAAACCTGATCTGTGAAAGCAATTACAAGCACATGTACTGGAATATGACCCAGCAGCTTGCCCATCACACCATCAACGGATGTAATGTGGAAGTAGGTGATATGTATGCCAGCGGAACGATTTCAGGAAACGATCCAAAATCTTTCGGCTCAATGCTTGAACTGACATGGAGAGGCCAAAATCCTTTATCATTAAGCAACGGAGAAGAAAGAAAATTCATCGAAGACAATGATACCGTTACCATGAAAGCATGGGCTGAAAAAGATGGAATCAGAGTAGGTTTCGGTGAAGTTTCCGGTAAAATTATTCCAACACTTTAAGATTAAAGATTAACCACAAAAGTCACAAAAGGATTTATGATGACTCTGTCATATTTAACTGATTTGACCTACAAGATAAACGGCGCCTGCATAGAAGTTCACAAAATTCTGGGTGCCGGTTTATTAGAAAGTGTCTACCATAAATGCCTTGAAGAAGAATTCAGATTAAGAAATATTAATTTTAAATCAGAGCTGAAAGTTCCTGTAAATTACAAAGGAAAAGAAATTCATTGTGATTTCTTTTGTGATTTTTTAATTGAAGATTTAATTGTTATTGAGATAAAATCAGTAGCTTAATTAAATGATGTTCATAGGGCTCAGCTTTTAAACTATATTAATTTGATGAAAAAGCCAAAAGGCATATTAGTCAATTTTAATGTAAAAAATCTTTATCATGATGGACAAGAAACTTTTGTCAACAAATATTATGATATGCTTTTTTGAGCTTTAATGATTAACAATATTTGCCTAAAGACTTTTGTGACTTTTGTGGTTATATGATTTTTTTATAGCTATAAATATGAAAACAGTAATCCCCTCTGAAATAACCTCCGTACAGCTACAAACCATCATGCAGACAGCCGTGTCACCGCGTCCGATTGCATTGGCTTCTACAGTGGATAAAAATGGTAATCATAACTTATCTCCGTTCAGCTTTTTCAACATGTTCAGTACCGTTCCTCCGATCCTGATCTTTTCACCCTCAAGGAGAGTACGGGATAATACGACCAAACATACTCTTGAGAATGTTCTCGAAGTTCCGGAAGTTGTGATTGGAACTGTTAATTTTCCCATTGTACAACAGATTTCTTTGGCGTCAACAGAATATGAAACAGGAGTAAACGAATTTATCAAGTCTGGCCTGACGATGAAAGATGCTGATCTGGTGAAACCTAAACTCATTGAAGAATGTCCGGTTAATTTTGAATGTAAAGTTTTAGAAATAAAATCTCTGGGTGACCTGGGAGGTGCCGGAAATCTGGTTATTTGTGAAGTGCAGAAGATTCATATCAGAGAGGAATACCTGAATGAGGCCGGAAACCTTGATCAGCAAAAACTGGATATGGTGGCACGGTTAGGCAGCAACTGGTATTCGAGAAGTAATGAAAACAGCCTTTTCGAAGTTCCCAAGCCTTTGGTAACAAAAGGAATCGGCTTTGATCTATTACCGGATGCCATCAAATACAGTACGATCTTTACAGGAAATGACCTGGGAATGCTGGCCAACGTTGAAGTATTGCCGTCAGGAGAATACCATGCGGATGAAAATGTTCATCAGGATGCACAGAAATTATTACTTGAAAGTAAAATCGAAGAAGCCTGGAAGGTTTTAATTAAATAATTCGGGACGGCCATGAAAAAGCTTATCTTCTTATTTTTGCTGTTGATAGCACTGCAATCCTGTTATTATCCGGTAAGAAAAGATTACGGGATCTATAGTAAATCGCTCGTCTTTTCAAAAGACAAAAAATGGCTGATCAATGATATCCGAACCGGTGTAAGCGCTCACCACAGAGAAATGATGAGCAAAGAAGTCCTGGAACTATTTCAGAAATTAAGCAATGGTAAAGCCTCTGATTTAAAAACAGCAAAAGCGGAAAATATCATTCAAAACAGCATACCGTTTGAACCCGAAATTGAAGATCTTGAAGTGTTGAAAAACAATTCTGATTATAATTTTCTGGTCAATATTTATACCTTAAAGGTGCGAAATAGCCTGGATAATTCCATTGGCCTTCAGTATGAATATAAAAAGAATGAAACATTTGCCATGATGGAGGTGTATGACATTGGCACCATGAAAAAAATATATTCCCTCAAAGCATCTTCAGAAGTTTCTGTAGAGAAAGATCAAAAGGCCACCGTCTTCGATCCGTCAACAGAAATGATGACCATGAAAAACTTCAGAGCTCTTTTAAAATCGGTAAAAAGAACGCCGTAAAAACAGACGATATTCAATAGAAAAGGAGTGACAGTTTCACTCCTTTTTTCGTTACATTGTAATATTTTATTCTATTTAGATTTCAAAGATTCTGAAACCGGAATCTTTCCGTTTTCTGTAAAATCTGAAATCTTTCCGTTTTTATCAATAGAGACATTCAGGTTGTCATTTTTAGAATCATAATAGATAGATGTGGCATACCCCGGACAGTCATGCTGCTTGCATCCGTGCAGTTTATAAATCCCGTTTTCAGATACTATAGGGCTTTCTACGCTGAACGCTGTTACCATTCCGTCATATTCTTTTCCTAAGATTTTTTTCAGCCTGTCTGTAAAAGCTTTATCTTCAAACAGCTTCACTTCATGCGGATACTTTCCGTCATTCTTAGTAATAGACTCTATGCCGGCGGGTGCTGAAGGTGCTGACGATACCGAATCAGTCTTTGGCGCAGCTCCGGAATCCTTTGGAAGTACGGTAGCCAGTGTATCTGTGCTTACAGAAGATTGAGTTTGCGTTTCTTTCTTACAAGAAACTACAGCTGTACATAATGATAGCGCCAATGCGCCTGCAATAACCTTTTTCATAATTAATTTAATATGGTGATTTAATAGTATAACGTATTTCAAATTACTTTATTTTAAAAACCTTTTTTCAAAACATCTTCTTGTTGATAAAATCAATACATTTTTCTGTCAAAGTATTCAGGTCTTTAGGGAGTTCGTCTTCTGTCCAGGGTTCTTTAGCTCCAAACGTATGATTGGCATTTTCAATAAGGAATAATTCCGAATTGGGATGAAGAATATGGAGATGCTCTGCCTGCTTCACCTCTACCGCTTCATCATCCGTTCCATGAACAATCAGCATATGGGCTTTAGCCATTTCAGCAGCGCGTTCTACATCAAAACGATGCTCGTTTTGTTTATAATTTTCATAAAACTGGTAATAATGGGGCATCTCCTGCTTGGTTCTGCCATTAAGAGCAAAATACACCCCTTTGTTTCTCCAGTTCTCAAGAAGTTCTCCTGTCGGAAACCGCTCCAGCGTATCAACGCTTGCCAACGTAATCAATCCGTTGATTCTTTCATCTTCAAAGGTCTTAATGATAGAAATTCCGCCACCCCTGCTATGACCGATCAGAATGACTTTTTCCTCATCCACTTGGGGATTTGCAATAAAATGGTCAATCACTAAACCAAGATCAGATAATTCCTTTGAGTAATTATTATTTCCAAATGCTTCAAGATCTGCAAAATTAAGAGGATCCTCTACCGTTGTTCCGTTATGTGAAAAATTGAACTTTACAAAGAAAAAACCTGCTTCCGCAAACTTTTTTGCCATCAGATCCCAGGCACCCCAGTCTTTATAGCCTTTATAGCCATGAACAAAGATGATCAAAGGTTGTTTTTCACGTCCTTCAGTATAGAAGCTATCCGCAAGAAAGCTTCTTGTTTCCGGATTTTCCAGCCTTATATTTTTCTTAATAGTCAGATTCATACGACAAATACAATTAATTTTAATCGAAATTTATGAAAAAAACTATAAAAAAATAAGCTTATTTTTGTGTCATGCAGAATTTAAGAACTGTAACCGTGAAGCGTTACATTCTGCCACTGAGAGAAGGAGGTTCACTTCCGGCTCTGGCAGAGGCTGATGATGATTTCAAATATGTGTTAAAATTCCGTGGTGCCGGCCATGGGGTGAAGATGCTGATCTCTGAACTTTTAGGAGGAAAGATTACGGAAGCATTGGGATTAAAGATTCCTGAGCTTGTTTTTATCCATCTTGATGCTGATTTTGGCAGAACCGAGGCAGACGAAGAAATACAGGATCTGTTGAAATTTTCAGAAGGTCTGAACCTTGGACTACATTATCTTTCCGGCTCCATTACCTATGATCCGGGTGTGAGTGTCGATCCGCTGTTGGCATCAAAAATAGTGTGGCTGGATGCATTTATTACCAATATCGACCGTACTTTTAGAAATACCAATATGCTGATGTGGCATAAAGAACTTTGGATTATTGATAATGGTGCTTCGTTCTACTTTCATCATTCATGGCAGAATTTTGATGCTGCGGCAAAAACACCTTTCAAATATGTGAAAGACCACGTACTGCTGCCTAAAGCTAAAATGCTTGATGAAGCAGACAGATTTGCTCATGAAGTACTGAATGACGATCTTTTCAGAGATATTGTCAATTCTATTCCTGAAGACTGGCTGCACTGGAATGATGCTGATGAAACTCCCGATGAAATTCGCGAGATTTATTTTCAGTTTATGAAAACCAGATTAGAAAATTCTCAAATCTTTGTAAACGAAGCTAAAAATGCAAGAGGATAAAATATATGAATATGCGGTAATACGCCTGGTACCCAAAGTTGAAAGAGAAGAATTTTTCAATATCGGATTAGTGATGTTTTCAAAAAAGAAAAATTCATCAAAGTAGAATTCTATTTGTGTCCGGATAAATTTAAACTGATGCACAGCAAGCTGGATTATGATGATATTATTCAGAATCTGACAAGTTTTCAGAAAATTGCCAATGGCGATAAAGAAGGAGGGCCGATTGCCCAGCTTGATATTCCGGAGCGTTTCCGCTGGTTAACTGCCGTGCGAAGTGCGGTCGTTCAAACTTCAAGACCTCATCCCGGAAAATCTATGGACCTTGAAGCCACTTTTGGTAAACTTTTTGAGGAGTTAGTAAAATAAGATTCTCTCAAAAAAACAGTATGAAATTATTTAACTACATATCGATTAACAGGTTTCTTGCAAGCCTGTTTTTTATTTTATTTTTAAATTCGTCTTCCCTTACTTTTGCTCAATCATTTTCTCAGTCACCTGAAAAAGTGAAAAGGGCAAAAAGTACACTCCTCCCTGAAATAGCTACAATTTCTGAAAATATTGGTTATAAAACCGGTAAAAAAGGAGATTCCCTGGCTCTGGATCTTTACACTCCGAAAAATATCTCAGGCAAACTTCCGGTATTGATTTATGTTCACGGCGGCGGATGGATAGAAGGCAGCAAAGCCGTATATGCAGATAATTACCTGGAAAACACGATCGCCAAACTGATGGCAAAACAATATGCCGTTATCAGTATCAACTACACCCTTCTCAATGACAGCACCCACTTCCCTCTCCCATTGCAAGACACCAAGGACGCGGTGCGATGGGTAAGGAAAAATGCTGAAAAATATAATTTCGACACCAACAATATTGGCCTTTTCGGGGCATCAGCCGGTGCGCATCTGTCTCTCGTAGCAGCCTACACTCCCGATGATACATTTAAAGGAAGCCCTGACCTTTCACCATATTCTGCAAAAGTGAATTATGTTGTCGATCATTACGGACCGGTAGATCTGAACAAGCTTTTCCATACCAGACTGGGGACTATTCCGGTAGCTATGGTAGGAATGATTTCAAAAAGATTGTAAGCTTACAGCAAGGTCTGGTAAAAGGAATCTCAGGATACGATCTGCAAAAAGATCAGGACAGAGCCATCGATTATCTCAAAACAATATCTCCTTCAACATATACTGAAACAGGAGTTCCGACCTTAATTGTCCAGGGAAACAAAGATAAGATCGTTCCTTTAAGCCAGTCTAAGAAATTGTACAGAAGACTTAAAAGAGCCAAAGTAGAAACTTCCTTAATTATTATTGACAACGGAGTGCACAGTTTTTCCACAACAGATAAAACCGCTCTTGATAAAATGACAGATCAGACAGTAGATTTTATTGTTTCGCAGAAAAAATAAAACTATACTTTAGATCTGTTAAAATTGTTTAAACATCCATAAATAAAAGTACAGATAAAAACGGAGCAAAAAATTTGCTAGATTGATATACATATCGTTAGTTTTTATTTAAAAAATAATTACCTTGGCTAATATTTAATTTATTCTCAACAAAAAAGACAATACTTTAAATTATTTACTTTAAAACCTGAAGAATATGGATTTCTTGGACAATATCAATGCTCTAACCCTTATATTCGTATCTGTACTTATTTTTGTTATTGCCTACCGTTTTTACGGTATTTTTATTGCAAACAAAGTCTTGCGGCTTAATGATCAACATACGACCCCTGCCGTGGAATTTGCCGACGGTAAAGATTATGTAGCAACAAATAAAAACGTACTTTTCGGGCATCACTTTGCAGCCATTGCTGCTGCCGGGCCCTTGGTAGGACCTGTTCTCGCCGCCCAATTCGGATATCTTCCCGGTGCATTGTGGATCCTGATAGGCTGCGTGCTGGGTGGCGGGGTGCATGATATGGTTGTATTGTTTGCTTCTGTACGGCATAAAGGGCAAAGTCTCGCCACTATTGCTTCAAAAGAAATCGGTAAAACTACGGGAACCGTAGCCGGCTTTGCGATCCTGTTTATATTAATTCTTACACTTGCGGGGTTATCCCTTGCCTGTATCAATGCGATGCATGAAGCCTCATGGTCACTCTTTACAGTAGTCATCACAATGCCCATCGCTATCATCATGGGATTGATCATGCGTTACAAAAAAAACAGCGTTCTCTTTGCCAGTATTCTGGGAGGAATCCTGTTAATTGCCGGCATTATCGGCGGACATGGTCTTATGCAGAACCCTACGATGAATAATTTATTCTCCTGGGATATTAAAACCATCTCTATAGCCATCCCCCTTTATGGTTTTCTGGCATCCGTATTACCGGTTTGGTTGCTTTTAGTTCCAAGGGACTACCTTTCTACCTACCTTAAGATCGGGACAATCATTATGCTGGCCATTGGCGTCATTGTCATCCACCCTACTGTACAGATGCCGGCTATTACTGCATTTGTAAATGGAGGCGGTCCTGTGATCGGCGGCCCGGTACTTCCCTTCATCTTTATTGTAATTGCCTGTGGAGCCATTTCCGGATTTCATGCGGTAATCGCCACGGGAACCACTCCCAAGATGCTCAATAAAGAAAAAGAAATTCTTTTCGTAGGATACGGTGCTATGCTGGTAGAAGGCTTTGTAGCCCTTATGGCTCTGATCGCTGCATGTACCTTGATGCCCGGTGATTATTTTGCCATCAACACTCCGAAAGATGCTTATGATTCATTTCTGGCTGCACATCCTACATTACATGGAGTTGATATTGATTACTATTCTCAAAAAATTGGTATTGACCTTTACGGAAGAACCGGTGGTGCTGTTTCGCTGGCTGTGGGAATGGCTCACATTTTCAACAAAATCCCTTATATGGATCAACTGACAGCGTACTGGTATAATTTTGCCATCATGTTTGAAGCAGTATTCATCCTTACGGCTATTGATGCAGGAACCAGAGTGGGACGTTTCTTTCTACAGGAAATGCTGGGTTCTGTTGTTCCAAAATTCAATGATAAAAACTGGGTTCCCGGAATTATCATCAGCAGTTTGCTATTTACTTTCGCCTGGGGCTATCTGGTATACACCGGAAATGTAAGCAGCATCTGGCCATTATTTGGCATTAGTAACCAGCTGCTGGCTGCCTGTGGTTTGATTGTCTGTACTACGATGCTGATTAGGATGAACAGAGGAAAGTATGCATTATGCTCGGCTATTCCCGGTGTTTTTATGGCAATAATTACTTTCTGGGCCGGATATATTCAGGTGACCAGCATTTATATTCCGAAAGAACAGTATTTATTAGCTGCCTTAGCCGTAACGGCCATGGTCCTGATGCTGATTGTTTTCATAGGAGCTTTCAGAAAATGGTACCAGCTTCTTCAAATCAAAACAACAGAGATTGATTACTACGGAGAACCGGTGAAAGAGCTGGTAGAGAGATGATAGACGCTCAGCAAAATCTGTTAAAGGTCTTTGCTTCCTGTGATA